>NZ_LIQZ01000161.1 GCF_001418655.1 Streptomyces phaeochromogenes
GAGCAGGCGAACGGCCGGGTGGCGTCGGGGGAGAGGGCTGTGGCGGTCCGGCGGTGGCTGAGGGGCGTTGAATGGTGGCGGTGGGGGAAGGGCACGGGAGGCCGGTCGGTCTGGGCGCGTGGGCGTGTTCTCGCGTTGCTCGCCGTGCTGGCCGCCGGGCTGATGGCGTTCCACTCCGTCGTGCCCAACCAGGTGGGCCGCCTCGGCAGTCTGCTGGAGACGTTTCTGCCCTGGATGGGCCTGGCCGTTCCGTTGCTGCTCGTCCTGGCGTTGCTGCGTCGCTCGGCCCTCGCCCTGGTGGCCCTGCTGCTGCCCGTGGCGGTCTGGGCGAACCTCTTCGGCGGGCTGGTGCTGGCCGACGAGGACAGCGGGGCGCACGACATGACGGCGGTCCAACACAACGTCAGTGACGAGAACGGCGACCCCGAGGGCACCGCGAGTGCCCTGATCGAGGCCGCACCGGATGTCATCGCTCTGGAAGAGCTGACGCCCTCCGCACTGTCGGTCTACGAGTCGGCCCTGGCGGCGGACTACCCCCACCACGCGGTCGAAGGAACCGTCGGACTCTGGTCGAAGTATCCGCTGTCGGACGTCCGGCCGGTGGACATCAAACCGGAGGGGATCCCGGAGGGCTGGAACCGCGGCCTGCGGACCACGGCACGCACGCCGCAGGGCGATATCGCGGTGTACGTCGCCCACTTGCCCTCGGTCCGCATCCGATGGAACGGCCTCAGTTCCGGTTGGCGGGACGAGAGCGCCGGCCTGCTGGGTGAGGCCCTCGCAGCCGAGAAGCTGGCCAAGGTGATCCTGCTGGGCGATCTCAACAGCACGGTGGACGACCGCGGACTGGACCCGGTCACCGAGCGGATGGACTCCGCCGGACGCAACTTCGCCTTCAGCTGGCCCGCGACCTTCCCCGTCTCCCGGATCGACCACGTCATGACCCGCTCGATGGTGGTCACCGACATCCGCACCCTGCCCGCCACCGGCAGCGACCACCTCCCGGTCGCCGCCGGCATCAGGTTCGAGCCCTGAACCTCACGCACGCAGGCGATCAGCCAGTGAGCTGGACGGGCACCCGATGATCCGGCTGCCCGTCCTTGGCGAGCATCGAATGCTCATCAGCAACCGCGCGGTAGAGGGCCAGGCCGGAGACGCCTTGAGCGTCTTGGATGTCGTCGGCCGTCCACACCCGGCCGCCATGTGTGACCGACCGGCGGGAGAAGACCGCGAGCGCGTCCTCAGCGTCCGCGGCGTCCACCGGGGCGGCGACGGCGGACATGTACACACCCTGCCCGGTACCGATCGCCACCGAGGAGTCGAAGACCACGATGCCCACCTGAGGGCGTACCGCGATGTTGCGCGAGTGGGTGGCCTGCGGCGAGGAGACCCAGAAGAACTCGCGGTATCCCCGATGGGCGAAGTACACCGGGGAACTCCACGGCATCCCCGCTCGGTCGGCGGTGGCCAGCACCATGTACCTGTTCGCGTCGACGATGCCGCGTGCGACCTCGCCCGGTGATCCGCTGACTGTCATCTCAACGACTCCTGCGGTAGGCGAGTGTGAAGTCGTGCTCCCAGGTGGTCCCGTCGTCGTGCGAGGTCTCCCAGCTGCCACGGATGGTGGTGCCGTCGTCACCGACGTGTCCGGTGAACCGCTGCCGGAAGTCCAGCGGCGAGAAGTCCGGCGCCTCGCGCAGCAGGCGCCACACCCCGCCGGCAAAGCTCATCGCGTACAACCGGGCGACACCCCGTGAGTCGAAGTAGTGCTGTGTGTACGCGCCCGTCTCCGGGGCGGCCGCGATGATCGCCATGCTGTCCGGGGCCTCGGCCACCGGGATCTCGGTGCGCTGCACCAGGAACCGTCCGTCCAGGGTCCACTCGAACACGCAGCGAGCGGCAGGCGTGTCCAGTCCGGGGAAGTCGGCCTCCACCACCCACTCGCCGACCAGAACATCCAGCCTCTCCAAGGCTTCCTGCCGTGCCGATCCGTCCATGGTGAACATCTCCTCCTTGTCGCTCGCCGACGCTCATCGGATGTAGGACGACCTCGGCGGGAGAAACTCATCGGTCCCACCGCTCGGGGGCGGGATCAGTCGACGAAGTCGGCGACGAGGACGGCGAACTCGTCCGGCGTGGCCAGCCGGACGCCCAGAGACTCGGCCTTGGCACGCTTGGATCCGGCGCCCTCACCGGCGACGACCATGGTGGTCTTCTTGGAGACGCTGGAGGAGGAGCGGCCACCGGCGCGTTCGATGAGTTCGTTCATCTGGTTGCGGCTGAGCTTCTCCAGCGGCCCGGTCATCGCACCGGTGACGACCACGGTCATCCCCGCGAGCGGCCCGGCCGCCTCGCTCGCACCGCTCTCCTCGCCCTTCTCGGCGACGCTCGCCTCGCCGTTGTCCTCGTTGCTCTCCGCGGCCGGCTGGGGCGGGGTGGCCCCGGGCTCGGTCATGTTCACCCCGGCCGCGGCGAGTTTGTCGATCAGCGGGGCCAGTTCGGCCAGCTCGGCGACGATCGACGGGGCCTTCTCGGTGCCGATGCCCTCGACCTGCTGCATCGTTTCGGCGTCGGCCGCGCGGATGAGGTCCATCGTGGCGAAGTACCGGGCGATACGGCGGGACATGGACCGGCCGGTGCCACGGACCCCGAGCGCGCACAGCACCCGCGACAGCGGTCTTCCCTTCGCCGTGTCGAGCGCGGCAAGGAGGTTGTCGGTGCTGGTCTCGCCCATCCGCTCCAGACTCAGCAACTGGTCGCGGGTGAGGGAGAAGAGATCGGCGAGATCCTTGACCAGCTTCGCCTCGACGAGCTGCACGACCCGTGTGTGGCCAAGGCCTTCGATGTCGAGCTGGTCCCGTCCGGCGGCGTACGAGAGAGCGGCGACCAGGTGGCAGTTGCGGCCGTTCTCACAGCGCCAGCGCTGCTCGCTGGTGTCGATGCCGGCCCCGCAGCGCGGGCACACCTCGGGGAAGACGATGGGCTGTTCGGCACCGGTGCGCAGATGGGCGACGGGGGCCTCGATACGAGGGATGACGTCGCCGGCGCGGTGAACCATGACGTGGTCGCCCAGACGCAGATCGCGGCGGGTGATGTCGGCCGGGTTGTGCAGAGTGGCGTACGTGATGGTGGCGCCGTCGATCTCCACGGGCTCCAGCACCGCGCGCGGGGCGATGATGCCGGTGCGGCCGACGTTCCACTCCACCTCCAGCAGCCGGGTGATCTTCTCCACGGCGGGCAGCTTGTAGGCGATCGCCCAGCGCGGGGCACGCGAACCGGAACCGGCGGCCTGCTGGTCGGCGGCCAGGTCCGCCTTGATGACGATGCCGTCGATCCCGAACGGCAACTCGGCCCGCAGCGCGGCGATCTCCCGCACCCGGTCCAGCACCTGCTCGGCCGTCTCCGCGACGATGCCGGGCACGGCAGTGGTCGCGGTGGTGTTCACCCCGAGCCCCGCGGCCCGCACCATGAGGTCACTGTGCGCACTCTCGCCCAGCCGCTCCGCGAGCTCCGCCTCGGTGTCGGCGAGAGGCAGCAGGCCGTAGCCGAAGAACGTCATCGGCACCGTGTAGGCGCGCTCCTTGGCGCGCAGCGTGCCCGCCGAGGCGCCGCGCGGGTTCGCGAACGGCTGCCCGCCGTGCGCGGTGCGCACCTCGTTCGCGTGCTCGAACTGGGCGGTGGTCATGAGGATTTCACCGCGCACCTCCACAGTCACCGGCTCGGCCAGCTCCTGGGGCAGGCCCTCGATGGTGCCGATCGCGTGCGAGACGTCCTCCCCGGCCGTCCCGTCGCCCCGAGTGATCAACCGGTCCAGGCGGCCCTGCGTGTAGCGGGCGGCGATCGCCAGACCGTCCAGCTTCGGCTCGACACTGAACCGCTCCGCCTCGTGCCCGATGCGCCGGGCCAGCGACGCGGTCCAGGCGGTGAAGTCCTCGGCCGAGAACACGTTGTCCAGGCTGAGCATCGCCACCGTGTGCGGCACATCCCCCTCCACCGCGCCCCCGGCGACCTTCCCGCTCGGGGAATCGGGCAGCACCTCGTCGGGATGGTCGGCCTCCCATGCCGCGATACCGCGCACCAAGCGGTCGTAGGAGTCGTCGTCCAGCACCGAGGTGCCGCCCGCGTAGTAGGCGGCCGAAGCCTTCACCGCGTCCTCGACCGCCTGCGCGTAGGCGGCGGCATCCACGATCACTGCAACTGGTGTCGTCATGCCTGTCATCTTGCCTGCCACCACTGACAACGCCCCGGTGGCGGCGTACCCGTCCATGCGTTCAGCCGTCTCGGTGCCCTGCGGTACGTGGCGGGCGCGCGGCACCACGGCCCGACCCGCCTCGCGGAGCCTTCCGGCTGGCACAATGACGGCGCATCAGACCCGAGTCGCCGCCCGAAAGGCTCCGTCGTGCCGCAGCAGACCGACACGGACGCAGGTTTCGCCGAGCTCCTGGAGCCGTACCGCCGCGAACTGCAGGTGCACTGCTACCGCATGACCGGCTCGTACGACGAGGCCGAGGACCTGGTCCAGGAGACGTTCCTGAAGGCCTGGCGGAGCCGGGAGGCGTACGAGGGCCGGGCGAGCATGCGCACCTGGCTGTACCGCATCGCCACCAACACCTGCCTGGACCATCTGCGCCGCCACCAGCGCACCCCGCACCCGTACGAGCGGCTGCCCGGTATGGAACACGGCAAGGGCGAGCCGCCGACACGGATCGCGTGGCTGCAGCCGTACCCCGACGAGCTGCTCGCCGACATCCCCGCCGAGGAGGCGGGCCCCGAGTCGCAGGCGCTGTCGCGGGAGACGGTCGAACTGGTCTTCCTCGCCGCGCTGCAGCATCTGCCGCCGAGACAGCGGGCGGTACTGATCCTGCGGGACGTGGTGGGTCTGCCGGCCACGGAGACCGCCGGGCTGCTGGAGCTGTCCACCGCCTCCGTCAACAGCGCCCTGCAGCGCGCCCGGCCCGCACTGCGCGAGCATCTCCCGGCGGGCCGCCGTACGGAATGGGCCCCTGCGGCCGCACCGACCCGCGAGGAGCGTGAGGTGGTCGAGCGCTACCGGGACGCTGCCGAGCGGCTCGATCTGTCCGCGATGGCTGAACTGCTGACCGCCGACGCCAAGCTCACCATGCCGCCGAACCCGCTCTGGTTCGTCGGACGCGAGGCGATTCTCGCCTTCGTCGGCCAGAGTCTCGACCCGGCCTCCCCGATGTACTTCGGCCGGTGGCGGCACCTGCCGACCTGGGCGAACGGGCTCCCGGCGGTGGGCGGTTACGTCCAACGGCCGGGGACGACCGTCTACCGCGCCCAGAACCTGGACGTCCTGCGTATCGAGGACGGCCGCATCGCGGAGATCACCACCTTCGAGCCGCACCTGCTGCCGGCTTTCGGGCTGCCGCTGAAGATTTCCGAACAGGAGCGATGACTGACGCGCTCGCCGTGCGTCTGTATGGCCGACATCTTCGGATCACGACAGCGGACCAGGAGCCATCATGCTGCTGCAGGACAAGAACGCGATCATCTACGGCGCCGGCGGGAGTATCGGTGGTGCCGTCGCCCGCACCTTCGCGCGCGAGGGCGCCCGCGTCTTCCTCGCCGGACGGACGGCCGCCAAGCTGGAGGCGGTGGCCAAGGAGATCGAGGCGGCGGGCGGCCGGGCGCACGTGGCCGTGGTCGACGCGCTCGACGAGCGGTCGGTGGAGGAGCACGCCGACACCGTGCTGGCGGAGGCGGGCTCGGTCGACATCTCGTTCAACCTCATCACCCGCAACGACGTGCAGGGCACGCCCCTGGTGGACATGTCGGTGGCCGACTACATCGCCCCGGTGACCACCGGCGTCACCACCAATTTCATCACCGCCCGGGCCGCGGGCCGCCGTATGGCGGAGCAGGGCTCCGGCGTGATCCTCGCCCTCAACAGCGGCTCCGCGCACGCCAGCCCGATGATGGGCGGTACGTGCCCCGCGGACGCGGCGATCGACACCCTGATCCGCGCGCTGGCTCACGAACTCGGTCCGAAGGGCGTACGGGCGCTCGGGCTGTGGGTGGCCGGAGTGCCGGAGACCCTGACGCCGGAGAAGCTCGGAGCCGTGAACCCGGCGATGGCGAGCCCCGAGGCACTGCGGGGCATCCTCGACATGCTGGACGGCCTGCGCATGCTCCCGGCGTCGCCGAGGCTGCGGGAGGTCGCGGAACTGGCCGCGTTCCTCGCCTCGGAGCGCGCCGGAGCGGTCACCGGAACGTGGGTGAACGGAACCGCGATGTTCACGAGCTGAGGCGTCGGGCACCCTGCGTGCCCATGCCCTGCGCCGCTCGTCCTACGCCTCCTCCGCCGGGCTCCCTGTCCGTGTCGCGTAGCGGCTGCGCATGGCATCGCTGGCCGCAGGCCCCGCCGCGAACACATAGTCGTCGCTGTCGTCGAGTCGGCGCCCGGTCCTGGCGTCGACGACGACGGGCTCGACCTCCTGGCCGCTGTGCGCGTCTACGAGGATCATGCTGCGCTCCGCCGCCGGGAGGCGGGAGTTGCCCCACGCGGCCAGGGTGACGATCACCGGTCGCAGGGAGTGCCCGAGCTCGGTCAGCACGTACTCGTGGCGGACGGGGTTGGTCTGGTACGGCCTGCGCTCCAGCAGCCCGTCCTCCACCAGGGTCTTGAGCCTGGTGGTGAGCATGCTGGAGGAGATGCCGAGGCTCTCCTGGAACTGGTCGAAGCGGGTGTAGCCGTCGAAGGCGTCATGGAGGATCAGCAGAGTCCACCACTCGCCGACGTGCTGCACCGTCGTGGACAGCGGGCACTCCCGGTCCTCCAGCCTGATCCGGCTTGCCACGGCGACCGTCCCTTCAGTTACTGCTAAAGTCGAAGTTAGTAGCTTCTATTTTAGCAGTCGAAACGGGAGTGGCAGTGCACCATGCCGACACCCGGATCCCGCATGCCCGCACCCGGAAATGGGACACCGTGACCACAACCCTCAGCGAATCCCTCGAAGACAGGCGCGCCCTGGTCACCGGCGGCACCAAAGGCACCGGAGCCGCCATCGCCCGACGCCTGGCCGAAGCCGGTGCGACCGCGCTCGTCACCGCCCGCAGCCGCCCCGACGACGTCGAGGCGAAGACCTTCGTCGAAGCCGACCTGTCCACCGCGGAGGGCGCCGCCCACGTCGTCGCGGAGGTGGACGCCCGCCTCGGAGGCGTCGACATCCTCGTCAACACCCTCGGTGGATCGGAGGCACCCGCCGGCGGCTTCGCGGCGCTCGGCGAGGACGACTGGACCAGGGAACTGAACACGAACCTGCTGGCCGCCGTCCGTCTGGACCGTGCTCTCCTGCCGCACATGATCGCCGGCGGCAAGGGCGCGATCGTGCACGTCACCTCGATCCAGCGCCGCATGCCGCTGTGGAACGGAACCCTGGCCTACGCCGCCGCCAAGGCCGCCCTGACCACATACAGCAAGGGCCTGGCCAACGAGGTCGCCCCACAGGGCGTCCGCGTCAACGCCGTCTCGCCCGGCTTCGTCCAGACGTCCGCCGCCGACGACCTGGTCGCCCGGATCGCCCACGAGGCGGGCATCACCGAGGAAGCGGCGCTGGGCCGGCTCATGGACTCCCTCGGCGGCATCCCGCTCGGCCGCCCCAACCGGCCCGAGGAAGTCGCCGAACTCGTCGCCTTCCTCGTCTCCGACCGGGCCTCGGCCATCGTCGGCGCCGAGCACGTCATCGACGGCGGCACCACCCCCACCGTCTGATCCCGCGACCACCCTTCACCCCCTGCACGAGGAGCGTCATGCACGACAACCAGCCCCGGACCATCGCCCTGGACGCCCTGCCCGAGGTGATCACCCGCTATCTGACGGCCCACCGCGACCACGACACCGCCACCGCGGTCACGGCGTTCACCGGCGACGCCACGGTGGTCGACGACGGCCATACCTACGAGGGTGTCGCGGCGATCGAGGGATGGCTGGGCCGGGCCGCCACCGAATACACCTTCACTGTCAAGCTCACCGACGCCCGGGAGACCGACGCGGACCACTTCATCGCCACCCAGCACCTCGAAGGCGACTTCCCCGGCGGCACCGTCGATCTCCACTACCGGTTCACGCTCCGCGACGACCTCGTCGAACGCCTCGTCATCGAACCCTGAATCCGCGGACTCGCCGCGCGCCGCCCCTGCCGGGAGGCAACCGCCGCGTCAGCCCTTGGGGCGGTGTCCCGTCGCGCTGAGCGCCTCGCCGAGAAGGCGAACCGCCTTCGGGCCGACGCCGTGCATGGCCAGCAGCTCGGCCTCGCTCAACTCGGCGACCTGGGCGAGCGTGGTGATGCCGACGTTGGCGAGCGCCCGAGTCGCGGGGCTTCTGATGGCCCTGGGCAGGTCACCGACCTCACCGGCAGCCGCCGTCTCCGCGGCTCGTGCCTGCGCCGCCAGTCGCTTGGGCGCGTGCGCGAGCCAGGCGCGACGTACCCAGTGGTTGAGCTGCTGACCGTTGATGTCCCCGATCGGAAGGCGTACGCCGGTGGGCGTCGCGCCGCGGGTCAGCCGCTCGGCGGTCGGGTGCGCGGCAAGGACCTCGTCCGCGTCCGCCGTGGGGAGGTGCAGCTGTACGTAGGCGTCCTTGCCCATCGAGGCGAACCGCTTGTCGCGCACGGTGAATGCCTTCGTGCCGGAGTCGGTGCTTCGTTCCGCCGTCCCGGGGAGCGAGAGCGCCGTCCTGCGCAGCTGGGCGAGGCTGGTCATGAGCGAGGGATCCTTACGCCTGTGGCCGGGCGCGGGCGATGAGCAGGGCCACGTCGTCGTGGTTGTCGGGGTGGTGCAGGGTGCTCAGAAGGAGGTCGCAGACGTCTTCCAGGGGGCGTGTTGGATCGTCGAGGAGGCCCAGGAACGTGTTGAGGCGGTCGTCGAGGTCGTGCTGGCGCGTTTCGACGAGCCCGTCGGTGTAGAAGACGAGCTGGTCGCCCGGTTCGAGGTCGACGGTGGTCGTGGAGAAGGCGACGCCGCCCACGCCGAGTGGTGCCCCGGTGGGCAGGTCCAGCAGTTCGGGAGGGTGGCCGACGCGGAGACGGGCCGGCGGCAGGTGCCCTGCGTTGGCGATCCTGCACTGGTGCTTGTGGGGGTCGTAGACGGCGTACACGCAGGTGGCGATGGACTCGTCCAGGCCCCCGGTGGTCTTGTCGAGGTGTTCGAGGAGCCGGGCGGGATCGAGGTCGAGCGAGGCCAGGGTGCTTGTCGCGGTGCGCAGTCGGCCCATGGTCGCCGCCGCGTTGATGCCGCTGCCCATCACGTCACCCACGACGAGCGCGGTCTTGTCGCCGTCCAGGGGGAGAACGTCGAACCAGTCGCCGCCCACCTCACCGGCCGCCCCCGCGGGCTGGTAGCGGGAGGCGACCTCCAGACCGGTGGTCATGCGCGGGTGGCTGGGCAGCAGACTGCGCTGCAGGGCGATGGCCGTGTTGCGGGCGTTCTGGTACCAGCGGGCGTTGTCGATCTGCACGGCCGCACGGGCGGCCAGCTCCCGGGCCAGTACGAGATCGTCATTGGTGAAGGGCCGCGGGTTGCGGGTCCGCTTGAGATCCAGGGCGCCGAGCACCTCGCCGCGCGCGACCAACGGCACTACCAGGTACGAGTGGACGCCCGCCCGGCCCAGGAGCACGGCCGACTGGGGGTCCTGGGCGATACGGAGCAGGTCCTCGTCCTTCACCTGCGACACCATGACCGGGCTGCCCGTGCGTATGCACTGGGTGACGAGACGGTCGGAGCCGTACCGGGCCACCTGTCCGCGAGGCGCGGCCTCGTCAGGGGCCTCGGTGGCGGCGTGATCGGTCCGGACGGCCAGAGTGCGGATCAGAGTGGGCTCCGTGGGGCCGAGGTCGCTGCGGCGGCCCTCCACCACCGCCTCCAGCAGGTCCACGGACGCGATGTCGGCGAGCTCCGGCACGGCGACGTCGGCGAGTTCACAGGCGGTGCGGTCCAGCTCCAGCGTCGTGCCGATACGGGCCGAGGCGTCGGCGATGACCGTGAGGCGTCGTCGCGCTGTCTCCGCCTCGATCGCCGAGCGGTGCCGCTCGGTCACGTCGACGACCGAGACGGCGACCCCCAGCACGGTCTGCAGGGAGTCCTCCAGCCGGTAGTAAGAGGCCGACCAGGCATGGTCCTCGTTCGGATCGGCCGGAGTCCGGCCGATCGTGGCCTGTTCGACGAGCGGGACACCAGTGGAGAGGACTTGGCGCGCCGCGGACTCTATGGCCTCGGCGTCCAGGAACGGCAGCGCCTCGCGGATCGTCCGGCCGACGTGCTCGGCGGCGGAGATGCCGTTGATCCGCTCCAGGGCAGGGTTGACCGACACGTACCGCAGGTCCGTGTCCAGGACCGCCAGCCCGATCGGGGACTGCGAAACCATCTGTACGGAGAGCGCGACATCCCGTTCGAGGCGGTGCACGGTCGACTGATCGGCGGCGAGCCCCAGGGCGTAGACGCCACCGCGGTCGTCCAGGAGCCGCATGTTCCGGAACTCCACGAGCCGCGTGGTGCCGTCCTTGTGCCGGACGGGGAAGCCGCCGGCCCAGCCCCGACCGGTGTCCATGACGTCGGTGAACAGCTTCACGGCCAGGTCGACGTGCTGCTCGTGCACCATCAGCCGGGCCGCGTACTCGCCCAGCGCCTCCCGTGCCGTGTAGCCGAACAGTTCCTCGGCCTGCGGGCTCCACAGCACGACGCGTCCCTCGGTGTCCAGCACCACCGAGGCCACGCCCAGCACGTCCAGCAGCGCGCTCGGCTGTAACGGCCCGCGGACCCGTTCGTCGTCGTCGGACACGGGAATTCCGGCTGCGCTCATTGCAGGCACCGCTTTCGCCCGTTTACGCGGCACGCCGTTCCCTGTGCCGACTGTCCCCTGTTCTACCGTGCCCACCGTTTCCTCCGGTGCCGTTCTCGTCTGCCTTCACCATCTCCCAACACAGCAGTGGTTGTCCGGCGAAGACGCCACGGAAATGGCGGGGAGATCCGGGCGCGGAGCATCGCGCCTCGGCGCGGGCCACCACTCCGACAGCGTGATCAGGAGCCTCAGGTGTCACAGTGGTCACTGACCGCATGCGACAGGTCGCGGACTGTGCGGACCTCGGGGTGCGCTTCCGGCGGGTCCGCTTCCGGTGGATCCGCCGGAAGCGGGTGCGGCGGATGCCGACGGGCGCCGTACCCGCCGGCATCCGGGAGGGAGGGGGTCTCGAACCGGGTGGGTTCAGGCGCTGTCGGTCAAGGTCGCCCAGACCGCGTGGCCCCCGGTGAGCGTGGAGCGGTCGACTCCCCACGTGTCGGCTATGTGCTGTACGAGGAGCAGCCCGCGGCCGTTCTCGTCGTCGGGGCCCGGATCGCACCGGGGCAGGAGGCGGCCCGTGCGGTCCTCGTCGTGCACCTCCAGGCGCAGGCCCCCGTCCGCGGTGAGCCCGACGCCGCACAGAATCCGCGTACTGACCGTGTGCAGTACGGCGTTCGTGGCCAGCTCGGACACGAGCAGCACGGCGTCATCGCGCAACTCGCAGGGCAGACGCCACGCGGTGAGCCGCTCGCCCAGCGTGTTGCGGGCGACCTTGACGCTGGTCCGGTGCGCCGGGAGTTCGAGCCAGTGTGCTGTGTCCGTGTTCGTGGAGCCTAAGAGTCGAAGGGAGGGAGTCGTGTGGGGGGACACGGTGATTGCCTTCCAACAAGGAGGAGCGCTGGGAGAGTTGGGGATCACGACCTTCGGCTCCGTCCGGCGGGGTGTTCCGGCGGCCTGCGGTCCGAACGCTGAGGTGCGCCAACTCCACGGGGCGTGGCGGGTGTTGACGACGATGCGCGCGCGTTCGGTGGGATCGCTCACAGAACTAACTATGCTGGTAGCTCAGTTCACGCTGCAACCGTCTCCCTGATAATTTCAGCAAGGCGGTATCTGTCTGGTGCCATCAGCAAGTCGCTGTCAGACTCGTACTGGTGACAGTTCCTCAGGAGGTAGGGCGTGAGCGAAGCTCGTTCGGGCGTCGGCACCAGTGCACCCACTGTTCTCCGCATGATCCTGGGCAAGCGGCTGCAGGAGCTGCGGCAGGGCGCGGGAGTGTCGCTGGACGACGCGGCGAGGGCCCTGCACGTGAAGCCGCTGACCATCCGCAGGCTGGAGAAGGCGGAGGTCGCGCTCAAGACCCTCTATGTGGAGAAACTGCTGCAGACCTACGGGGCCGCGCAGCAGGAGGTCGACGAGTTCGTCACCCTGGCCGAGCGGGCCAACGAGCCCGGCTGGTGGCACGCGTACCGCGATGTGGTGCCCGACTGGTTCAGCGCGTACGTGAGCCTGGAGACCGGCGCCAAGACACTGCGCACCTATGAGCCGCACTACGTCACCGGGCTGCTGCAGACGTACAACTACGCGCGTGCCGTGCTGCGAGGGGGCTTTCCCAACGAGAGCGACGAGGACCTGGCGCGGCGGGTCGATCTGCGGCTGCGCCGGCAGAGCCTGCTGGAGAGACCTGACGCACCCACGTTATGGGTCGTGATGGAGGAGACCGTACTGCACCGGATGGTGGGCGGTGCCGAGGTGATGCGGGAGCAGATCGAGCGGCTCCTGGAGGTCTCGGAGCTGGACCATGTGAGCGTCGACGTCGTGCCGTTCACGGCGGGGGCCCACATCGGGGCCTGCGCCCCCTTCACCTACTTCCGGTTCGAGGAGCGGGAACTGCCGGACATCGTCTACAGCGAGATCCTCTCCGCCTCCGTGTATCTGGACCAGCGCTCCGACGTCGCCGGTCATCTGGAGGCGCACAACCGGATGTCCTTGCTCACCTCGTCCGCGGACAGCAAGGCCCTGTTGAACCGCATGCGCAAGGAGTACTCATGACCACCACCGACGGAAGTGTGTACAACGGAATGCCCGCGTCGGAACTCGGCGAGCAGGGCTGGGAGCGTCCGTGGAGCGGCCCCAACGGGGGGCAGTGTGTGGAGACGAAGCAACTCGCCGACGGCCGCGTGGCGTTGCGGCAGTCGAACGATCCCGCCGGTCCCGCGCTGATCTACACACCGCAGGAGATCGCCGCGTTCGTCGCCGGCGTCAAGAAGGGCCTCGCCGATCATCTGGCGGCCGGCTGAACCACACCACGAACGGGAAGACCTCGGGCCGGCCCCGGCCGCGACCTGCCCGGCACGCCGACGTACACCACTGAAGGGGAAAGAATGAGCAACTCCCAGGCCGCGCGGGACATCGACACCAGCAGGCCGCACTCCGCCCGCATGTACGACTACTACCTGGGCGGCAAGGACCACTTCGACATCGACAAGCAGGCGGCGGAGTCGGTCGCGGCGGCCTATCCCGGCATCTTCGTGTGCGCCCGCGAGAACCGGGCCTTCATGCACCGCGCCACCCGGGTTCTCGCACGGGAGCACGGCATCCGCCAGTGGCTCGACATCGGCACCGGCATCCCCACCGAGCCGAACCTCCACCAGGTCGCCCAGAGCGTGGTTCCCGAGGCCAGGGTGGTCTACGCGGACAACGACCCCCTCGTCCTCAAATACGCCGAGCGCCTGATGCGCAGTACTCCCCAGGGCCGCACCACGTACATCGAGGCGGATGCCAACGACCCCGAATCGCTCCTGAACGCACCCGAGTTGGCCGAGGTGCTGGACGTGGGCCGGCCCGTCGCGCTGTCCCTGAACGCCCTCATGCACTTCGTCACCGACGCCCAGGACCCGTACGGGATCGTCGGCCGCCTGCTCGACGCTCTGCCCTCCGGCAGCGCCCTGGCCCTGAGCCACTGCACGCCCGACTTCGACCCGCCCACCTGGGAGAAGGTCACCGCGATCTACACGGGCGCCGGCACCCCCGTGCAGTTCCGGTCCCAGAAGGACGTAGCCCGCTTCTTCGACGGCCTCGACCTCCTCGACCCCGGCATCACCGTCGGCCACCGCTGGCGCCCGGACGCACAGGATGACAACGCTGCCACGGAGCAGCAGCCGATGGACGCCGAGGTCAGCCTCTGGACCGGGGTGGGCGTGAAGCCGTAGCGGGGCGGTGGGCCGCCACGGCCCACCGACGCGCCTACTGCTGTCGCTGCCAGTCGGTCAGGGTGAGTTCGTACTCGACCTCGCCGTGCTCGGAGCCCGCGAGCGCGTCCGGCCAGTCCTGGGTGAAGGTCCGGACGAAGGACAGGCCCGCCTTCTCCATCACCCGCCGGGATCCCGTGTTGACCGTCATGGTGTTCGCGGTCACGCGCTCGACGCCGAGGTCGGTGAAGCCCTTGTCGATGAGGGCCTGTGACCCCTCGGTGGCGTAACCACGGCCCCAGGCGGCCTTGTTGAGTCGATAGCCGAGTTCGACGACGGCAGGGCTGTCCTCTTCGAGCGGCCGGAATTCGAACCAGCCCAGGAACAGCCCGGTGGCCTTCTCCTCGGCCGCCCAGTAGCCGCGGGTCCCGAGCCCCGGATGATCGTGCAGGAGCCGCGGCAGGGTCTTCGCCCGGATCTGCTCACGGCTCACCGGACGACCACCGTCGATGAAGCGCATGACGTCGGGGTCTCCGTCCAGCGCGAGCAGATGGTCGACGTCGGCGACGGTGAACGGCCGCAGCGCGAGCCGGTCGGTCTCCAGGAAGATACCCATGCCGAGATGGTCACCCCCGCCGGACGGGGCCGCCACCGGGTTTCAGGAAACGTGGCGCCCGCCGGGATGTGGCGGTGACCCGGGCCCGCGTCCGCCGGTGGGCGTGAACAGGACAGAAGACGGGGTTCAAGCGGCGGGCCGGGTTTCGGCGAACCGCCCGGGAACCGCTTGCGGCGATCAAATGCCGTGCCAGATCTGTCAGTAGAGCGGCGAACTTGGTCCGTATGCGGGGCCCGCCCGCTCAGAACGCGCCACCAGTGGTCGGGGGTACCCAAGAGATCCGACAGATTGTGACTGTCCGTATCGGATCTAGTGCACTGAGTGACGATCCTCGTACGGTCATAGCGGCGTCAACACCGTATCTCTGGAGGATTCGTGGCAAACGTGCGCACCAGGCTGACCGTGCTGGGCTCCACCGCGGCTCTCGCCGCAGCGGCCCTCGTCCCCGTACAGCTCGCCGGCGCAACCCCGGCAGCCGCGGCGGCCTATGACTGGGTCGCCCTCGGCGACTCCTACACCGCCGGAGTCATCCCGGCGGCAGGCGAGACTTTCGAAGTCCCACGCGACGGCTGTGAGCGTACCGACCTGTCCTACCCGCAGGTCATCGACCGCGACCTCGGCTCCCTGATCGATCTGACGAACGTCAGCTGCGGCGCCGCCACCGTCGAGGACGTCACCTTCAACGCCCAGGAGCCGATCGGCCGCCACCTGCCGCCCTTCTCCGAGGACCCGGACTACCCGTTCCCTCCGGTGCCTCCCCAGTCCGAGGCGGTGAACCCCGGCACCGACGTGGTCACCGTCGGCGTCGGCGGCAACACCCTCGGGTTCGCCGAAATCCTCTTCACCTGCCTTCAATTGGGCGACGGCAGCGGCGGCGTCGGCACACCGTGCCGGGACGACCTCGCCGACAACGTCCCCGCCCGGCTGACCAAGGTGGGCAAGGACTACGACGACATGCTCGCCACCCTGCACGAGCGCGCCCCGCACGCCAAGATCGTGAACGTCGGATACCCCACAGTCATCCCCGAGGACACCTCCAAGTGCCGGTACAACGACTGGGAGCAGTTCGCCTCGATCACCCCGGGAGACCTGGACTGGCCGCGCGACGACGTCCTGAAACCGCTCAACGCCACCATCGAGAAGGCGGCCGGTGAGCACGGGGACGCGTTCGTCGACCTGGCCCCCTCCTCCCGGAACCACAGCGTCTGCGACGCGGGCAAGTGGGTGGAGGGCGTCTTCACCACCTTCCCGACCGATGTGGCCTTCGTGCACCCCAACGCCAAGGGCCACAAGAACGCCGCCGATCAGGTCTCCGTGGCGATTCTGAACGCCCTCGGCGTGAACTGAGCCGCATCCGGCATCTTCGAGGAGCCGTACCCGGGCCGACGCCCGGGTACGGCTCCTCAGTCCTTGCGTCAGGAATGGATGGCCTTGAGGAGATCGGCCCGTGAGGGACCGGGTGGCACGTGCTGTTCCACCTCGGGGACGAGCCGCGTGACCGCGTCGGCGAGGGCCGGAGCGCGCAGTGCATCGCGGGCGCCGGGCAGGAGATGGGCCGCTGCCCGTTCCGCGCGCAGTGCGTCGGTGTCGCGCCGCGCGAGCAGAGCGAGTCCTTTGGCCCGGATCCAGTCAGGGTTCCGGTAGACGGTCCCGGCCGTGTGCGCGTCCATCTCGGCGAGACGGTGGCGGGTGTAGGCGGCAGTGAGCTCGTACACCCTTCCGAGGCTGTCCCTGGTCGCCTCCGCGAACCGGGTGACGAGTTCGACGGGGTGAGCGGTGCCCGTCCGTCGCAGGGTTTCCCGCAGGAGCAGGCTGTGCCGCAGGCTCATGGCCAGCCCGCGTCCCACGGTCGGCGTGGTGATGGCCCAGGCGTCCCCGACGGCCACCAGCCCGGTGACGAGAGGGCGTTGGGTGTCGTACAGGGGCCGTTTGCGGTCCGTGAGGCCGGCCATGATCTGGATGCCGTCGGTGACGGGCCGCCCGTCGAGCCAGCGGTCCGCGCCGGGGAACAGACGCACGGCGGCGGACCAGGCGCGCTCGTTCCGCAGGGCCCGCCGCAGCTGCTGGTCGTCGCTGCGGCCGATGAGACAGAGCGAGTACGTGCCGTGGTCGGCCGGGATGCGCAGGAGACCGAGCGACCCGTGCTCCACCACCAGGGGAAACCGGTCCGTCGGCAGCGCGCCGTCGGCGGACCGGAAGTACTGGCTGTAGTAGGTGAAGCCGCGCCGACCGGACTCGTCGACCGGACACGGCACGCCGATGGCCCGCAGCCAGAAGGGCAGTTGGGACCTGCGCCCGGTGCAGTCGACCACCAGGTCGGCCGCCGTACCGCCCGCGTGGGTCTCCACTCCGGTGACCAGAGGAACACGATCGCCGGACGCGCCACCGTACGGGATCCGCGGGCCCGGCGAGCTGCGCAGGCCCCGGCAGGCGGTACCCCATCCGATGCGGATGCCCGCCCCCTGGGCGACGCGCGTCGCGGCGGATTCGAGCAGGGAACGCCGAGCGGCGAGGGTGTCGAACCGTTCGTCCCCGGCCAACAGCGGACCGCGGAAGGCCGGTTCGGGCGCCAGTACATTCATTCGGACCGCCCCCGCCTCCGTCATCTCCTGGACCAGGTCCGGGAGATGGGCCTCGGCCAGCTGAAGCCACCGTGCGAGCGGCAGGTGGGTCTGGCGCAGTTGGGCGATACCGGGGCGTGGCCACTGCGACCACGCGAGTTCCGTGTCGGGCGGCGGGGGCTGCGGATCGCGTTCCAGGACGGTCACCTCGTGGCCGTCCTGGGCGAGAAGCAGCGCTGTCTGCAGGCCGCCGAGCGCGGCACCGAGTACGACGATCCTCGCCATGGTCGGTTCTCTTCCTCCGGAGACGGGTCCGTCAGCGGTGAGTCCGTCGGCCGGGGCGGCTTCCTCACCATCCCGTGCCTGGCCTTCCTCCCTCACCATCCCCTGCCTATCCACGGCAGGGGATGGTTGGTCCTGAAGCGGCGCCGCAGACTATGAGCCATGAACGGAAAGCGGCCCCTCGGGGAGTTTCTGCAGAAACGCCGGTCCCAGGTGCGGCCGGACGACGTGGGGCTCCCCACGTACGGGGAACGACGGAGGGTGCCCGGTCTGCGCCGCGAGGAGCTGGCGCTCCTGGCCGGGGTGAGTTCCTCGTACTACACCAGGCTCGAACAGGGGCACTCGTCGAACGCCTCACCGGAGGTCCTCGACGCCATTGCCCGGGCTCTGGATCTGGACGACGCCGACCGTCTCCACCTGCACGATCTCGCCGTGGCGCAGCGCCGCCCGGCGAAACCACGCAGGGTGCCGCCGGAGCAGGTGGCGGCGTCGGTCCGCCAGTTGGTGTCGGCCCTGACCGACGTGCCCGTGGTCGTCCTCGGCCGGCGCTGCGACATCCTGGCCTGGAACCGGACGGGACATCTGCTCTTCGCGGGGCACCTCGACCCGGAAAGCCCGGACCGGCCCGCGGAACGGCCGAACATGGCGGAGCTGGTGTTCTGCGACTGCCATACGCGGGACCTGTACGCCGACTGGCAGCAGAAAGCCCGCGATGTGGTCGGAACGCTGCGCCTCGCGGCGGGCCGTCATCCGGACGACCCGAAAATGGCCTCACTCGTCGGTCATCTCCTGCTGAAAAGCCATGAATTCGAATCGCTGTGGGCCGATCACCGGGTTCGTGCCTGCCCCGTCGCGATCTACACCATGAGGCATCCGTCGGTGGGCTCGATCGAGGTGACCCAGCAGACCCTCCAGGCCGAATCGGACCAGCGGATCGTCATGGTCACCGCGGCGCCCGGCTCGGCCTCCGCCCACGCACTCGCCCTTCTCTCCCGCACCGCGCATTCCTTGCCCGCACCGCACATTCCGATCCCGGCAACGGGGCCGGCTCCGCGGTGACCTCACGCCGGAGAACCCTTTTCTGATCCGGCGTCAATCGTCAATTGCTCTACGCAGAAGCATTTTCGTCGCTGCGTTTCCTTGTCATGCCCGAAAACCAGAAGGAATCATGAAGAAGAACCTCAAGAGCGCTGTTCTCGCCGCCGCCGCGGCCGGCCTTTCCCTCGTGACGGTCGCCACGGCGACGGAGGCGGTCGCCGCCACCGCACCGCTGTCCCAGGCCCGGATCGTCACCCACTTCGACCTGGCCCAGGGACAGCTGCCGGAGAACGCCGTCATCGAGCCGAACGGCTCCGTGGACGTCACCTTCGCCGCCGCCCGCCAAGTGGCGCGCATAGCCCGGAGCGGCGCGACACAGATCCTGGCCACCCTGCCGGCTCCCTCCGACGGCGGCGTCCACACCCCGGTGCTCGGCTTCCCCCTGACCACCGGGCTCGTCCGTACCGACGACGGAACCCTGTACGTCCTCTACGCCACCGGCACCGCGGACCTGACAGGCCTGTGGCGGCTGAAGCCGGGGCACAGGGCCCCGGAACGGATCGCCGCCCTCCCCGCCGACGGCCTGCCCAACGGACTTGCCTTCGATCCCCGCTCGCGCGCCTTCTACATCACGGACTCGGTCCTCGGCACCGTATGGCGAGTCCCCGCGAACGGCGGACGCGCGACGGCCTGGTCGACCGCACCGGAGCTCGCCGCACAGGGATTCCTCGGAGCCAATGGCGCACGCGTGCACGAGGGCGCGCTGTGGGTGACCAACCTCGACCGGGGCACCGTACTGAGCCTCCCCCTCCGCGGCGGCCACCGCGCGGGCACACCGACCGTCAGGGCCACCGGACTTGAGGGCATCGACGACTTCGCCTTCACCGGCCGGGGCAACGAGATCCTCGCCGCGCTCAACGGGCCCGGCACGGTCGTGCGCATCGCGGACGACGGCACGCACACCACCGTCCTGGACTCCTCCGACGGACTGCAGAACCCCACTTCCGTGGCGATCCGCGGCAAGGACGTCTACGTGCCCAGCGCCGCCTACCTCACCGCAACCGACCCCAACCTGCTCCACGCCCGCCTGAACCGTCACGGCCACTGAGCGCGGCAGCGATGTGGGTGTCACACTCCCGGCCCCGGCGGTGTCTTCATGCCGAACCGGCCGAACGGGCCGACGGACAAGGAGAACATCGTGACACTGCGCATTCCGAAGGCGGAGCTTCCCACCCAACTCCGGGAGACCACGATCAAGCAGTTCGGTGCCGTGCCCGAACCTTTCGAGGTGACGGCACACAATCCCAAGGTCGCCCAGGATGCCACGGAGATGGGTGGCAAAATCAGCCAGTGGGACATGGCCGACGAGTCTCTCAAGACGTTCGCGCACATGGCGGTCGCGGCACAGGTCGGCTGCAGTTGGTGCCTCGACATCAACTACTTCCAGGCGCTGAACAAGAACCTCGACCTGACCAAGGCGAGTCAAGTGCCGCGCTGGCGGGAGTCGGACGTGTTCACGCCGCTGGAGCGGGACGTACTGGAGTACGCCGAGGCGATGACCAGCACGCCGACGACCGTCACCGACGAGCTGTACGCGGGCCTGCTCGACCGGCTCGGCCCGGCGGCGATGGTGGAGCTGACCGCGGTCATCGGCTTCGCCAACATGTCGACCAGGAACAACACGGCGCACGGAATCACCTCGCAGGGCTTCTCCGACGCGTGCGGGATTCCGCTGGCCGCACGCTCGGAGAACCCCGGCGTGGTGTCGACGGCGATATGACCGAGGATCCCTACCTCGCCCATCGCAGCCTGTTGTTCACGGTCGCCTACGAGATGCTCGGCTCGGCGGCCGACGCGGAGGACGTATTGCAGGAGTCCTGGCTGCGGTGGGCCGACGTCGACCGTTCACAGGTGCGTGACGCGCGGGCGTATCTCGTCCGGATCGTCACACGGCAAGCGCTCAACCGGCTGCGGGCGTTGTCGCGCAGCCGCGTGGAGTACGTCGGCGAGTGGCTCCCGGAACCGCTGCTGACCAGCCCCGATGTCGCCGAGGACGTCGAACTCGCGGAGAGCGTCTCGATCGCGATGCTGACCGTCCTCGAAACGCTCGGACCGACGGAGCGAGCGGTGTTCGTACTCCGCGAAGTCTTCGAGATGCCGTACGGCGAGATAGCCGAGGTCGTCGGGAAGTCCGCGGCCACGGTACGGCAGATCGGGCGGCGGGCCCGCGAACATGTGGCGGCCCGACGGCCGCGGGTGCGGGTGAGCCGGTCGGAGCAGCAGGCCGTGGTGGAGCGCTTCCTGCTCGCGCTGCGCACCGGTCAGCTGCAGGAGCTGATGGCGGTCATGTCGCCGGACGTGGTCCTGATCGCCGATGGCGGCGGGGTGGTGGCCGCCGTTCAGGCACCGATCCACGGCGTCGAACCGGTGGCGAAGCTGCTCGCGCGCACGGATCGAGTGGTCACCCCGTTCGAGACGACGACCGTGTGGCTCAACGGCGCCCTCGCGGGCCGGGTCGAGGTCGACGGCGAGCCGGCCGCGGTCAGCCTCGTGGTGGACGGCGGGCGGGTCACCCGGATCTACCTGGTGAGAAACCCGCAGAAGCTGACACGGCTGGACGTGCGGTCCGAACTCTCCAGGTAGGCCTGTTGCTGCTCCGGCGTCGTGGGTGCTCCGGGCGGTTCCCAGCCGTCCGGAACACCCACGACCGCCTCGGTGAACGGCAACGAGGTGAACAGCAACTAGCCGAGGCGCGAGACCTGGTAGTGGCTGATGTACCAGTCCTCCTCCGTGCGCTTCACCACCACACTGAGGCTGACGGTGAGCGTGGGGCGGTCGGAGAACGAGAAGTCCACGCTCAGATAGCCCAGTACGAGGTCGTCGGCGAGGCGTCTCGTCTCGACGATCCGGTACGCGGCCGTCAGACCGAGGGGCTGGGAGTCGTAGTAGTCCGCGATGCCCTGGCGCCCCACGCTGTAGGGATGCAGCCCCTGGAAGATCGCGTCCTCCGTGAACAGGGAGGCGACCTTCTGCGGCTCGTGTCCGTCGACGGCGGCCTTCCACCGGTCGAGGAGGCCACGCAGGACCGATGCGGTGTCTGTGGTGCTGTTCATCGGGTTCTCCTTGCCGATGGGGTCATGGGCTCATGGGGTCGAGACGAGCGACGGGACCGTCAGTGACCGGCGCTCATGCCACCGTCGACGTGGAGGATCTCGCCGGTGACGAACGGCGCGTTCTCCAGGTAGATCACGGCGTCGACGATGTCGCTCTGCTCGCCCATCCGGCCGACCGGGTGCAGGCCGGCGAGGGCCGCATGGGTCTCCTCGGGGTGCATGGGGGTCTTGATGGTGCCCGGGGCGACGGCGTTGGTGCGGATGCCGCGGGTGGCGTACTCGATGGCGAGGGACTTGGTGGCGGACTGCAGGCCGCCCTTGGTCAGCGAGGCCAGCACGGAGGGCACGTTGGCGTCGGCGTTGTCGACCAGGCTGGTGGTGATGTTGACGATGTGGCCGCCGCCCTGGGCGAGCATGTGCTCGACGGCCAGCTGGGTGATGCGGAAGAAGCCGGTGACGTTCACGCCCGTCGCGGTGGCGTAGTCGTCCTGGGTGTAGTCCGTGAAGGGCTTGGCGACGAAGACGCCCGCGTTGTTGACCAGGGTGTCGACGCGGCCGAACCTCTCCACGCCGGCGGCGATGACGCGCTCGGCGGTCGCGGGGTCGGCGATGTCGCCCTGGACGGTCAGGATGTCCGCGTCGTCGGCGGGGGCGATGGTGCGTGAGGTGGCGACGACGGCGTAGCCGAGCTTGCGGTAGGCCTCGACCAGTCCGGCGCCGATGCCCTGCGATGCCCCGGTGATGACGGCGACCTTCTGGTGCTGGGTGCTCATGGTGACCTTCTCCGGTTGTGGGGTGCGGATTCCTGGACCGATTTCTTACTAGCCAACCGGTCGACTATTTGGAAACTAGGCGGCCTCAGGAGGAGAAGTCAAAGGTCAGAGGGGTGATGGCCAGGACCGGCTTTCTCCCAGCTGGTAGGGCTGGGCTCCCAGCGCAGGTCGGCGGGACGCCGTTCGGGAGGACGCCTGGCGTCGGAGTCGGAGTCGGCGTCGGGGTCGAGGTGGGGGCCGGCGACGGCGTCGGCTAGAGCTTGTGTGGGTCGCCGTCGGGCAGCCACGCGGCCGGGCCGTGGATGCCGAGGTCACCGACTCGGTCGCACAGGGCGTCGGCCACGGCGAGAACGGCGGTGCGGGCCTCACCGGCTCGCCGGACCAGGGACCAGGTCCAGTAGATCTCCGGCGCGACGACCGGGCGTTGGACGACGTCGGGCGGCAGCGGCGTGGTCTGACCCTTGGGGGAGTTGATGACCGGGCGGTCGCTGCGGCGTACGTGGTCGAAGAAGGCCGGGCCGGTGATGCCGCCGTCGAAGATACGAACCGCGTGGGCCCCGGTGTCGTGCGCCAGCTGCTCGGCGTAGGTGTTCCAGGAGGACCACGAGGTGGTGTCGTCGTCGAGGAGGACGACGGTGTCCTCGGCGGCCACCTCGCCGGTGTCGTCGCCGGCCGCGACGGCGTAGAGCCGGTCGGCGCCGATGAGCCGGGCCTCCAGGCCGTGCCGCTCCAGATCCTCGGACCGCACCCAGCACACGGCGAGGTCCAGGCTGCCGTCGGCGACCCGGGCGGCCTGGGTGTGGGAGGGCGCGATCCACGCGTCGATGTGGAGCTGGGCCACGGCGGAGGTGCGGGCTGTCAGGTCAGCCGGCAGCCAGTTGACGTAACCGAGCCGTACCGGATCCGATCCGGACAGGCGGCGGGCGCGGTGCTGGAGGTCGTCGGCCCGTTCCAGCAGGGCGCGGGTGTGGGGGAGCAGGGCCGAACCGGCCGGGGTGAGCGACACCGATCGGCGGTCACGGTCGAAGAGGCGCACCCCGAGATCGCGTTCGAGCGCCTTGATCTGCTGGGACAGGGACGGGCCGGCGATGAGCAGCCGCTCGGCGGCCCGGCCGAAGTTCAGCTCCTCGGCCACCGCCACGAAGTACCGCAGTTGGCGCAACTCCACATCCGTCATCGTACGTCCCGTAGGAGGCTGTCCCTATCAGCAGCGAGGCAGCCGGTCGTGGCGTCGGGCCTGGTCGCGGGCGGACGATGACGACCACAGGACGCGATCACCATCGCGGCGTTCCGGTTCCCGCCGGACACCCCATCGAGCGGAGCAGGACCATGCGAGAGTTCCTGGTCGAGATCACGACCACTGTCCCCGAGGGAACCAGCCAGGACGAGGTCGACCGGCGACGCGCGGCCGAAGCCGTCCGTGCCCGGGAACTCGCCGCCACCGGAAATCTGGCGCGGCTCTGGCGCCCGGTCGGCGAACTGCGCAGCATCGGCATCTGGCGGGCCTTGGACGAGGAGGAACTCCACGCGGAGGTGCTCGGCACACTGCCGCTTCGCCCGTGGATGACCTTCACCGTCACCGCACTCCAGTCCCACCCGAATGACCCGGGCGGGACCGACGCTACGCAGTGACGATCACCTCGCTTTACGACTCCCGTTCGCACTCCAGCCCCCGCGCACCCGCCTGCGTAGGGAGTCTGGAACCAGCGGGCATACGGCGTACGTTGAGACGCCATGCGGATCACGAAATACACCCATGCATGTGTGCGGCTCGAACACGATGGCCGGGTGCTGGTCATCGATCCCGGGACATGGAGCGAGCCGGCGGCCCTGATCGGCGCGGACGCCGTCCTGGTCACGCACGAGCACGCCGATCACATCGACGTCCTTCGCCTGGCCGGGCTCGGCGTGCCGGTGTACGCCCCGGCCGACGCCGACATTCCACAGCTGGAGACCATCGGGGTGTCCTCCGGGACCGAGTTCACCGCCGCCGGCTTCCGAGTGCGAGCGGTCGGCGGGCGTCACGCGTTCATCTACGACGGTGAGCCGGACTGCGCGAACCTCGGCTACATCGTCGACGAGTCGGTCTACCATCCCGGTGACTCGCTCCACGTCCCTGAGCAGCCGGTCGAGACGCTCCTGGTCCCGGCCCAGGGATCGTGGATGAAGATGGCGGAGGCCATCAACTTCGTCAACGCGATCGAACCGCGGAGGGTGTTCCCGATACACGACGCCCAGATCAACGATCGCGGCCTCAACAGCGTCAACGCCTGGCTCGCCGAGTCGACCGACAGCGGCTACCGCTATCTGGCGCCCGGCGAATCGCTCTGAGCCTGGGCCTGGGCCTGAGTCCGGGCCCGAGTCGTCAGTGGGCGATGCCGTCGATCAGGTCCCGGGCGCCCTGGCGCAGCAGGGCCACCGCGACGGAGGTGCCGAGGGTGGCCGGGTCGAGGGGCCCGGCCCACTCGTGGGCGTTGAGCTGGGTCTTGCCGTCCGGGGTGAACACGCAGGCGCGCAGGGAGAGTTCGCCGTTTCGTGCGGCCGTTGCGTAGCCGGCGATGGGGGAGTTGCAGTGGCCCTGGAGGACGTGGAGGAACATGCGCTCCGCGGTGGCCTCGCGGTGGGTGTCCGGGTCGCCGAGGGCGCTGACGGTGTCGATGACCGTCGTGTCGCCCTCGCGGCACTGCAGGGCGAGGATGCCCGCGCCGATCGGCGGCATCATGGTCTCGGGGGAGAGGATCTCGCTGATCACGTCGGTGCGCTCGATGCGCTCCAGGCCGGAGACCGCGAGCAGCAGCGCGTCCGCCTCGCCGGCCGCGAGCTTGGCCAGGCGCCGGTTGGCGTTGCCGCGGAAGGGCACGCACTGAAGATGCGGGTGGGATGCGGCCAACTGGGCGATGCGGCGCACCGAGGAGGTGCCGATGCGGGTTCCGTCCGGCAGCTCGTCGAGGGTGAGTCCGTCGGGGTGGATGAGGGCGTCGCGGATGTCGTCCCGCTTGAGGAACGCGGCGAACATGGTGCCCGCCGGGAGCGGCCGGTCGGCGGGCACGTCCTTGACGCAGTGCACCGCCAGGTCCGCCTCGCCGGCCAGGAGTGCGGCGTCGACCTCCTTGGTGAACGCCCCCTTGCCCTCGACCTGGGCGAGATCGCCCATCCACTTGTCGCCGGTCGTCTTCACGGGCACCACTTCGGTGCGCAAGTGCGGGTACAGCGCGGCGAGTTCACCTTGGACGCGCGCCACCTGGGCCAGCGCCATGGGCGAGTCGCGCGAGACGATACGGATCAGTTCAGGGACGGACATGCGGACACGATAGACCCTTGAAGCCGCCGTTCCGGCATCCGCCGGAAACGTGCGGACGGCGTCGGACGCGTCGCCTGCGGAAACAGACGGCGTGCCGGCGCGCGGCCCGGCCCCCCGGCCCGGGCCGCGCGCCGGCTCTCAGACCGCGGTCCGCTCCACGGGGATCCACAGCTCCGCGTCGGCGTGCGTGGCATCCTGCGACAGCCGGGTCCGCAGGATCTCGGGCCCGGGCCGGCTCTGGTACGGATTGGACGGGAACCACTGGGTGAACACGTCCCGCCACAGGTACTGGAGCGCCTGCGGGAACGGCCCGGAGTTCTCGAACACGGCCCATGTCCCGGCCCGGACGGTGAGCGCGTCCATGTCCTCGGGCACGGCGGCGTGGGTCACCACGCCGTGGTAGTAGTCGAGTTCGGTTCCCTCGGCGCGGCTCTCGTCCAGGTTGTCGCTCACCGAGATGATGCCCTCCGGCTGCTGATCGGACAGCTGCTCGATGCGCTGGATCGTCTCCTTGCCGATGCCCCGGATGAAGTCGGCGATCGCCGGGTTCATCCCCTCGTGCACGAGGGGGACGCGCGCCTTCTTGCCCACCACCCGGAACTCCTCCTTCTCCACGACCCTGTATCGCATGCTGCTGCTCCCTTCGACGACGAGTCGGAAGGACATCCGGGGCTGGGACTGCAGACTCGCACCGACCCGCCTGGCCTCGCCGGGACCGACGCCGTGCATCGTGCGGAACGCACGCGCGAACGCCTCCCCCGAGGTGTAGCCGTAGCGCACCGCGATCTCCAGCAGTGTCCGTTCACCGGCCAGCACCTCGGCACCCGCGATCGTCAGGCGCCTGCGCCGGATGTACTCCGACAGCGGAATCCCCGCCAGCGCCGAGAACAGCCGCCGGAAGTGGTACTCCGACGTCACCGCGATCCGCGCCAGTTCGGACACCTCGATGCGCTGATCGAGGTGGCACTCGATGTGCTCCATGGCCTGGTTGAGCCGCTCCAGCACCCCGGTCTCCTTCCCTTTCGATCACCAACGTTAGGAAGGACCCACCCTGCCGGACCCGACATCCTGTGCCCGGTTCGGTCGGGTACGACGCCCGCCCCGACCAGCGCGTACGCGTCACTGCTGAGGGAGCCCGCGCACCGGATGCCTGCTCATGATCGAGACGCGGTTGAAGGCGTTGATGGTGAGGGCCACCCAGATCACGGCGGATATCTCGTCCTCGGTCAGGACTCGGCGGGCTTCCTCGTAGGCGTCCTCCTGGGCGGTCGCGTTCGCGATGTCGGTGGTCGCTTCCGCCAGGGCGAGCGCGGCCCGTTCCCTTGGCGTGAACAGTTCCGTGTCACGCCAGGCGGGCAGTACGCCCAGGCGTTGTGTGGTCTCGCCCGCGCGAAGTGCGGCCTTGGTGTGCACGTTGAGGCAGAAGGCGCAGCCGTTGATCTGGGACACACGGAGGTTGATCAGCTCCACGAGGGCGCGGTCGAGGCCCGCGTCGGCAGCGGTCGCACGGACGGCCTCGGAGGCCTGGACCAGCGCGTGATAGGCCTTGGGGCTCTGCTTGTCGATGAAGACCCGCCTGCCCGCGGTGCCCGTCGTCGTGTCGCTCAAGCTGAACTCCTTCGGCGGGCCGTCCCCGGCCCTGATCGTTGCGTCGCGTCCGTCGCGTACGCGTCGGGATCATCGTCGCAGGCCTCATGTGACGCCTGCCTTCCGGGGACTTGAAACCGTTCAATTGCTTCGCCTCGTGACTGCAGCGAACCCGGCCGAAGTCACACCTTCATCGGACTGTCCGTCAAGAAATCCCTGCACACTCATTGACCCTCGTCTCGGGCGCCCCTACGTTCACCTAAGTCCAACGCCGTGAATCGATTCATCATCCTGCGTTAGGGGCCCGTAGTGATAAGTAGGAGGAACATCCTGGCGAGCGCGGCGGCCACGGTTGCCGGTGTGGCCGCCGGAGCAGGATCGGCCGCCGCCGCGCCGGCGTCCGCATCCGCTCAGGCGTCCGCGCAACGCGGCGCCCTGCGCGTCACCGCGCCGACCGTCGAGTACGTTCAGCATCCCCTGGGCCTCGACGCGCAACGCCCTCGCCTGAGCTGGCCGATGGCCTCGGAAAAGCCGGGGTCACGTCAGAGCGCCTATCAGGTCCGCGTCGCCTCCAGCGAGTCGCGCCTGTCCCGCCCGGATGTCTGGGACAGCGGGAAGATCGCCTCCGGCGATTCGTCCCTCGTTCCGTACGCGGGCCCTCAACTCAAGCCGCGGACACGCTACTTCTGGTCCGTGCGGGTGTGGGACGGCGACGGCGAGGCGTCCGGCTGGAGCGCGCCGTCGTGGTGGGAAACGGGCCTCATGGGCGCCGCGCAGTGGTCCGCGAACTGGATCTCCGCTCCCGCGGCCCTTACCGACGCGCCGTCCCTCGAAGGCTGTGACTGGATCTGGTTCCCCGAGGGCGAACCGGCCAACAGCGCGCCCGCGGCGACCCGTTGGTTCCGCCGGACCTTCGACCTCCCGGCCGGAGTCACGGCGGCGACCCTCGCCCTCACCGCCGACAACGTGTACTCCGTCTCCGTGAACGGCGCCGAGGTGGCCCACACCGACCTGGAGACGGACCACGACGGCTGGCGTCGACCGGCCGTCGTCGACGTACTCGCCCAGGTGCGCTCCGGCGGCAACGTCCTCGCGGTGTCGGTGACGAACGCGACCGTCGGACCCGCCGGCCTGGTCGCCGTCCTGACCGTCCGGACGCCCGCCGGTGAGCAGCGGATCGTCACCGACACCTCCTGGAGGTCGACGGACAAGGAACCCGCCGACGGCTGGCGCGACGCAGACTTCGACGACAGCGGCTGGCAGGCGGCGAAGAAGGCAGCCGCGTGGGGAGCCGGGCCATGGGGCAGGGTCGTCCCGGTCGTGTACGCCGCCAACCAACTGCGGCACGAGTTCCGGCTGCCGCGAAAGAAGGTGTCACGCGCACGCCTGTACGCCACGGCTCTCGGCCTGTACGAGGCGCACCTCAACGGCCGCCGCGTGGGCCGCGATGAGTTGGCCCCCGGCTGGACCGACTACCGCGAGCGCGTCCAGTACCAGACGTACGACGTCACAGGGCTCGTGCGGCAGGGCGCAAACGCCATCGGCGCCTACGTGGCTCCGGGCTGGTACGCGGGCAACGTCGGCATGTTCGGGCCCCACCAGTACGGTGAACGCCCGGCGCTGCTGGCGCAGTTGGAGGTCGAGTACGCCGACGGCACGAGCGAGCGCATCACCTCGGGCACCCAGTGGCGGGCCACTTCCGGACCCATCGTCTCCGCCGACCTGCTGGGCGGCGAGACGTACGACGCGCGCAAGGAGACCGCCGGCTGGACCTCACCCGGCTTCGACGACCGGGCGTGGCTCGCCGTGCGCGCCGCGGGAGATGCCGCTCCCGACCTGATCGACGCCCAGGTGGACGGCGCGGTCCGTGTGGCCAGGGAACTCCCGGTCAAGAAGGTGACGGAACCCAAGCCGGGCGTCTTCGTCTTTGACCTGGGCCAGAACATGGTCGGCTCGGTCCGGCTGCGTGTCGCGGGCCCCGCGGGAACGTCCGTGAGGCTGAGACACGCCGAGGTCCTCAACCCGGACGGCACCCTCTACACCGCGAACCTGCGCACCGCCGCGGCGACCGACACGTACATCCTGAAAGGCCGTGGCGAGGAGACGTACGAGCCGCGCTTCACCTTCCACGGGTTCCGCTATGTCGAGGTGACCGGGTTCCCGGGCACTCCCTCGGCGAAGGCCATGACCGGCCGCGTCATGCACACGGCGGCGCCCTTCACCTTCGAGTTCGAGACGAACGTCCCGATGCTCAACAAGCTGCACAGCAACATCACTTGGGGGCAGCGCGGCAACTTCCTCTCCATCCCGACGGACACACCCGCGCGCGACGAACGCCTGGGATGGACGGGCGACATCAACGTCTTCGCGCCCACGGCCGCGTACACCATGGAATCGGCCCGCTTCCTCACCAAGTGGCTCGTGGACCTGCGCGACGCACAGACCGCCGAGGGTGCCTTCACCGATGTGGCGCCCATGGTCGGGACGGTCGGCAACGGCGTCGCCGGATGGGGCGACGCGGGCGTCACGGTCCCGTGGTCCCTGTACCAGGCGTACGGCGACCGGCAGGTGCTGGAGGACGCCTGGACGTCCATCCAGGCCTGGTTGAAGTACCTGGAGAAGAACAGCACCGGCCTGCTGCGGCCGGCCAGCGGCTACGGCGACTGGCTCAACATCTCCGACGAGACACCGAAGGACGTCATCGCCACCGCGTACTTCGCGCACAGTGCCGACCTTGCGGCCCGGACGGCCGGGGAGCTCGGCAAGGACCCCGCCCCCTACCGCGACCTCTTCGAGCGCGTCCGCAAGGCGTTCCAGGACGCCTACGTCACCGCCGACGGCAGGGTGAAGGGCGACACGCAGACGGCGTACGTCCTCGCCCTGTCGATGAACCTGCTGCCGGACGCACTGCGGAAAGCGGCGGCCGACCGGCTCGTCGCGCTGATCGAGGCCAAGGACTGGCATCTGTCGACCGGCTTCCTCGGTACGCCCCGGCTGCTGCCCGTGCTCACCGACTCCGGGCACACCGATGTCGCCTACCGGCTGCTCCAGCAGCGCTCCTTCCCCAGCTGGGGCTACCAGATCGACAAGGGCGCCACCACGATGTGGGAACGCTGGGACTCCATCGAGCCCGACGGCGACTTCCAGACACCGGACATGAACTCCTTCAACCACTACGCCTACGGCTCGGTGGGGGAGTGGATGTACACGAACATCGCCGGTATCTCGGCGGGCCGGCCCGGCTACCGGGAGATCGTCATCCGTCCCCGTCCGGGCGGTGACGTCACCTCCGCACGCGCCACGTTCACCTCGGTCCACGGTCCGATCTCGACGAGGTGGCAACAGCGGTCCGGCGGCTTCGTCCTGACGTGCACCGTGCCCGCCAACACGACCGCCGAGGTATGGATCCCCGCGGACGGTCCGGACGCGGTCACCCACACCCGCGCGACGTTCCTGCGCGAGGAGGACGGCTGCGTGGTGTACCGCGCCGGGTCCGGCAGCCACCGCTTCACCACGTAGCGCGTGACTGCCCGAGACGGCTGAACACGTCGGCGCGGGCTGCCCGGTGGCAGCCCGCGCCGCACGTCGAGGTCGTCGGTCAGGAACTCATGCAGAGGACCGCGGCTTCGCGGTCACAGGACGCGGCGTCTACGGCCGAGCCAGGTCTGGGCCACCACCACGACGGCGAGGAAGGCCCCGCTGACGACCTGCTGGTAGGCGGAGTCGAGGGAGCCGATCTGGTTGATGACGTTCTGGATCACCTTCAGCAGGAGCACCCCGACCAGCGAACCGCTGACGAACCCGAAACCGCCGGACAGCAGGGTGCCGCCGATGACGACCGCCGCGATGGCCTCCAGCTCCATGCCCGAGCCGAGGATCGTCACGCCCGACAGCAGCCAGGCCGCGTTGAGCGCGCCCGCGAGACCGGCGCACAGCCCCGACACGGCATACACCGCGATCTTCGTCCGTGCCACGGGGGCGCCCATCAGGGCCGCCGCGTCCTCGTTGCCGCCGACCGCGTACACGTACTGGCCGAATCTGGTGCGTCGCAGTACGACGGCTCCCAGTACGAACAGGGTCACCGTGATCCACACGGGCACGCCGATCCCGAGCAGTGAGCCCTGGCCGAGCGTCGCGAGGAACGAGTCCTTGTCGACGAGGTAGGTCCGGGAGCCCTCGTCGGTGATCGCCAGCAGGATGCCGCGCGCGCCGAGCATGGCGGCGAGGGTGACGATGAACGGGGCCAGTCCCGACCGGGCGATGAGCAGTCCGTTGACCAGGCCGATCAGCCCGCACACCGCGAGCGGGAGCAGCAGGGCCACCGCCGAGCCGTACTGCGAGCCCCAGGCCGCCACGACGCCGCCGAGGGCGAAGAGCGAGCCGACCGACAGGTCGATCCCGCCGGTCACGATGACGAACGTCATGCCGAGCGCGACCACGGCGAGGAAGGCCGAGGACAGCGCCATGTTCTCCAGGTTGTCGCCGGTCAGGAAGGTGTCGAAGCTCAGCGACGCCACGACCATGGCCATCAGGAGGGTGACCAGGGCCCCGTGCTGCTGGGCGAGGGCGCTGAAGCGGTCGGCGCGGCTCGGTCCCGGGTCCTCGTCGGTGACCTTTGGGACGGCGTCGGGCTGCATGTCGGCTTCCGTGGTCTCGGTGGTCATCGCTTCCCCCGTTCGCGGGCCGCGTAGACGGCACCGACGATCACCACGGCCTGGGCCATCTGCGTCCACGACGGCGGCAGGTCGTGCTTGACGAGCGTGGTGGTCAGCAGCTGGATGAGGACGGCACCGGCGACCGTGCCGCCGATCCGGACCCGGCCGCCGGACAGGGGAGTGCCGCCGACGACCACGGCGGTGATCGCCGACAGTTCCATCAGCGTGCCCAGCGAGGTCGGGTCACTGGCCGTCAGCCGGGCGGTGGCGAGGACGCCGGCCACCGCGGCCAGCGCGCCGGAGCACGCGTACACCACGATGAGGACCCGGCGGACGGGCAGGCCCGCGAGCCGGGCCGCCGGACGGCTGTCGCCGATGGCGAGCAACTGCCGCCCGAAGGTGGTGCGGCGCACCACGAACGCCACCAACAGGGCCAGGGCGACGGCGATGAGGACGAGATACGGGACACCCAGCACGTCGCCGGAGCCGAGCGCCGTCATGCCCGGATCGCGTACGTCCTTGAGCTGGGGGAGCAGGACCAGGGCCAGGCCGCGAGCGGCGACCATCAGGGCGAGCGTGGCGACGATCGGCTGAACTCCCAGGTGGGCGACCAGTGTTCCGTTCGCGAGCCCGATCAGGATGCCGCCCGCCACCGGCACGAGCACGGCGGCCCACGGCCCGTAGCCGAGATAGAGGGACAGCAGCGAGGTGGACAGGGCCATCACGGAACCCACCGACAGATCGACGCCCTCGGTGCCGATCGCCAGCGCCATGCCCAGCGCGACGATGAGCACGGGTGCGACCTGGACGGCCTGGGTGCGGAAGTTCTCCGCGGAGACGAAGTGATCGGTGAAGGCGAAGTTGAAGACCAGGAGCGCGGCGACGCCCGCGTAGACGCCGTACTCCTGGAGCAGGCGCAGCAGCCGGTCGCGATCCACCCGGCCCTGCGCGAGCGTGAGTTCAGTCATGGTGGCTCCCGGCGGGTTCGGCCGCGATGGCCCGCATCAGCGCGTCCTCGGTGACGGCGTCGCCGGTCAACTCGTCCACCACCGCCCCGTCCTTGAGTACGAGGATCCGGTCGCTGCCCTCGATCAACTCCTCGGTGTCGGAGGAGATCAGCAGCACGGCGAGTCCGTCGTCGGCGAGTTCGTCGATGAGTGCCTGTACCTCCGCCTTGGCGCCGACGTCGATCCCGCGGGTCGGCTCGTCCAGCAGCAGCACCTTCGGGTGCAGGGCGAGCCAGCGGGCCAGCAGCACCTTCTGCTGGTTGCCGCCGGAGAGTTCGCCCACCTTCTGGTGCGGGCCGGACGACTTGATGCGCAGCCGCTTCACGAAGGTGTCGACGATCCGGTCGATACGGGCGTCGTCCACCAGGCCGAACCGCGAGAGCGAGGGCAGGGCGGCCAGCGCGATGTTCTCCCGTACCGAAAGACCGGGGACGATGCCCTCGGCCTTGCGGTCCTCCGGCAGCAGGCTGATGCCGGCGCGGATCGCGGCCGGTGTCGAGCCGGTGCGCACGGGGGCGCCGCCGACCGAGACCCGGCCCGAGTCGGTCGGCAGCGCCCCGGCGACGGCCCTGGCCGTCTCGCTGCGGCCGGAGCCGAGCAGCCCGCCCAGGCCCACCACCTCGCCCGGGCGGATGGACAGCGAGACGTCCCGCAACTGGTGACGTACCGTCAATCCTTCGGCGTGCAGCATGGGTTCGGCCGACGCGTGGTGGGAGCCGGTGAACTTGGTCAGGCCCTCGCTGCGGACCTCGCCGATCTCCCGGCCCAGCATGAGCGAGACCAGACGCAGCCGGTCGAGGTCGGCGAGGCGGCCGGTGTGCACCACGCGGCCGTCGCGCAGCACGGTGACCGAGTCGCAGATCTCGTACAGCTCGTCCATGCGGTGGCTGACGTAGACCACGGCGATACCGCGCTCGCGCAGCATGCGGATCACGTCGAACAGGGTGCGCACCTCGCGCGGTTCGAGCGAGGAGGTGGGCTCGTCCATGATCACCACACGTGCGTCGATGGCGACGGCCCGGGCGAGGGCCACCATCTGCTGGGCGCCGACGCCGAGTTCGCGCAGCGGGCGGCGCACGTCGACGCGGATGCCCAGGCCGCGCAGTGCCTCGTCCGCCTCCCGGTGCATGCGCCGGAAGTCGATCAGGCCGAGCCGGCCGCGGGGTTCGCGGCCGAGGAGGAGGTTGCGCGCCACGCTCATCAGCGGGACGAGGTTGACCTCCTGGTAGATGGTCGAGATGCCTGCCTGCTGGGCTTGCAGGGGTGTGGTGAAGCGGACCGGCGTGCCGTCGTGGACGACCTCGCCCGCGTCCGGCAGGTAGACGCCGGTGAGTACTTTGATCAGGGTCGACTTGCCCGCGCCGTTCTCGCCGACGAGGGCGTGGACCTCCCCGGCGCGGGCGGTGAAGTCCACGTCGGACAACGCCTTCACGCCGGGGAAGACCTTGGACACGCCGGTGACAGCGAGCATCTCAGTACGCCTTGTCGAGGTCCGACTGGGCGTTGGCCTCGGTGTACGCGCTGTCCTTGATAACGATGTCTTGAGCCACCTCGGAGCCCTTGGTGAAGGTGTCCAGGGTCTGGAAGGCGAGCGGCCCGAAGCGCGGGTTGGACTCGATGACGCCGCTGATCCAGCCGTCCACGATGCCCTGCACGGCGTTGCGGGTGCCGTCGATGGTCACGATCTTCACGGCGCCCGCCTTCTTGCCCGCACCCTTGAGGGCGTTGACGGCACCGAGGCCCATCTCGTCGTTCTCGGCGTAGATGCCCTTGATCCCGGGCTTGGACTGGATGAGGTTCTCGGTGACCGACTGGCCCTTCTCGCGGGCGAATTCGCCGGTCTGCTGGAACACCACCTTGAGACCGGGCGCCTTGGCCTTGATCTGGTCGACGAAGCCCTTGGTGCGTTCCGTCGTGACGTTGTTGCCCGCCGAACCGAGCAGGATGGCGATGTCGCCCTTGCCCCCGGTGGCTTCGATCATCTCGTCGGCGGCTCGCTTGCCCTGCTCCACGAAGTCGGAGCCGATGAAGCTCACATAGTCCTTGCAGGCGGTGGCGTTGATCTTGCGGTCCACCGTGACGATCGGGATGTGCTTGGCTGCCGCCGTGCGCAGCACGGGTTCCCAGCCGTCCGAGTTGAGCGGCGCGATGACGAGCAGGTCGGCGCCCTTGGCGATGAGGTCCTGGACGTCGCTGATCTGCTTGGAGAACTGCGACTGGGCATTGGCGGTGAGGAGCTTGACGCCCCGCTTCTTCGCCTCCGCCTCGATGGAGGCCGTCTCCGCGATGCGGAAGGGATTGGCCTCCTTCTCGGACTGGGAGAAACCGACGGTGGCGCTCTTGAGGTCGAGCTTCTCGCCCCCGTACGCGTCGATGGTGCAGGTGGGCCCGGATCCGGCGCTGGGCGAGGCGACCTGCTGGCCGGAGTCACCCTGCTGGGGTGCGGCCTTGTCGCTGTCGGAGGAGTCCTCGGACTTGGTGCATCCGGTGGTCAGGACCAGGCTTGTCAGGAGGCCGGTGGCGAGGAGGGTTCGAGCGGAGGTACGACGAAGAAGTGCGGTGTGCTTCATGGGAGTTCCCCAAACGGCGCGGCCCCGGCGCTGAGAGCGCTCCCGGGGAGTTCGGCACTTGCGGTCAACATGGCGTGCACGTCGTTCAGGGGAGTTTTTTACATCGTTGGAAGGAGGCTGTAAACCCTTCCGTCCGAAATCTCGGCCAGTTGGTCCGGACCGTGATCAGCGTCGCCCGAGGGTGCTCTCCCGCTCCACCAGCCGGTATTCCGCGGTCAGTTCACGTCCTCCGGGATCCTGACGGCCGGACAGACTGCGCAGCAGTGAGCCCATCGCGAGGCGGGCGATGGCCTGCTTGTCCGGCGCGATCGTGGTCAGCGAGACGGCTCCGAAACGACTCTCGGCGATGTCGTCGAAACCCACCACGGCGACGTCCCACGGCACCCTGAGCCCACGCTCGTGCAGCACCCGCATAGCGCCGATCGCGATGAGGTCGTTGTAGGCGAAGACCGCGTCGGGCCGGATGCCCGAGTCCAGCAGCCGCGCCATGGCCCGGGCCCCGTCGTCCCGGTCCCAGCCGTCGACGGGCACGACCATGTCGTCCGTGGTCGGCAGGCCCGCCGCCGTCAACTCCGCCCGCCAGCCGTCGAGTCGCAGATGGGCGGGGCGGTTCGCGGAGTCGGTGCGGGCACCGAGGTAGGCGATCCGGGTCCGGCCGCGCCCGAGCAGATGGCGCACCGCCTCTCGCGAGGCGGCCACGTTGTCGATCGCGATGTGGTCGAACGGCAGGTCGTACTCGCGCTCGCCGAGCAGCACCAGCGGCACGTCGTCGGCCCGGCCGTGCAGGTCCTCGGCCTCCAGTTCCAGCGGGCTCAGGATCAGCCCGTCGATCACCCGGGCCCGGAAACCCTGGCTGACCAGCAGCTCCTGCTCACGGTCGCCGCGCGTGTGGTCGAGCAGGACCGTGAACTCGTGCTGGGCCGCCGCGTCGATCACCGCGCCGGCGAGCTCGGCGAAGTAGGGATTTCCGAGCTCGGGAACGGCGAGCGCGATGATGCCCGTACGGCCCTTGCGCAGATGGCGCGCGGTGAGGTTCGGGCGGTAGCCGAGCTCGTCGATCGCCTCCTGCACCTTGGCACGCATCGCCGGTGTGACGTGCGGATAGTTGTTCACGACGTTGGAAACGGTCTTGATCGAGACGCCGGCCCGCTCGGCCACGTCCTTCAGGCTGACCCGCAAGGAATCTCCTCGGCATCGACAGGAGCTCCGCGACCGGAGCTTTGTCATGGACCTGGACAGCGGCCGAGAGCCCGTGCTCTCATGCCAACTGCCTCTGCTTCCAACGTTGTACAGACTGAAGCACCGAGCCGCCACCCTTCCTCAACCAAGGAGGATTCGTGCGCATCAGACCGTTCACACACAGCCTCGCCCTGCTCGTCGCAGCAGTGCTGGGTGCCGCGGGACTGGCCGCAGCACCTGCCGCGACGGCCGCGGAGGATCCCGAGATCCACGGCCTCAAGGGTGAGTACTACACCCAGTCCGCCCCCGGCGCCTTCGACTTCCACGAACTCAAAGCCACCGGATTCGACCCGCAACTCGACTTCGACAACCTGGAGCCCCGTCTCCGTTCGGCCACCGGCCGGTCGGACGACGTCTCCGTCCGCTGGACCGGCCGGATCGTGCCGGAGAAAACCGGCCCCACCACCTTCTCGATCATCGGCGACAACGGCTTCCGTCTCTGGGTGGACGGGAAAATCGCCATCGACCACTGGGTCGACGACTGGGACCGCGAACAGACCGGCGCCCCGGTGGAGTTGACCGCCGGCAAGGCCTACGACATCAAGATCGAGTACTTCGAGCACTACGGAGGCTCCAACCTCCACGTGCGCTGGACACCGCCCGGCGGTACCAAGACCGCCATCCCGCAGTCGGCCTTCCTGCTGCCCGCGGGCTACGACTACAACGGCGCCATCGCCGCCACGGTCCTCAAGGACGGCCGCACCCTGCGGCTCGACTTCGCCCAGACACTCGCGGCCGCACCGGCCGGTCTCACCGAGCACCTGGACGCCGTGATCGGAGGCGCCACCTGGCCGCTCGGCCGGGCACGACTGGATCCGGCCAACCCCAGGTCGCTGCTGGTCACGCTCAAGGAACCCGTGGTCGGCAACAAGACCGGTACCGCGCGCGGCGCCGCCGATGTGCGCTACGACGGGTCGGGTGGCCTCTCCGGCAAGGACGGCAACGTTGTCAAGGCCTTCTGGAGCAGCGGCGCCAACAAATCCACCTACCAGCTGAGCACCCCGTGGGGCGAGAAGGTCACCCCGGCCAACGCCCACCGCGAGTACCCCAGGCCGCAGCTCACCCGCAGCGACTGGAAGAACCTCAACGGCAGCTGGCAGTTCGCCGCCGCGAAGGCGGGCGAACAGCCCCCGGTGGGCCGGAAACTCGCCGAGAAGATCCTCGTCCCGTACCCCGTCGAGTCCCAGCTGTCGGGCATCGAACGCCACGAGGACCGGATGTGGTACCGGCGCACCTTCACCGTCCCGTCCGACTGGAAGATCGGCTCCGCCAAGCGCCTGCAGCTCAACTTCGGCGCGGTCGACTGGCGTTCCGAGGTCTACGTCAACGGCACCAAGGTCGCCGAACACAAGGGCGGCTACGACAAGTTCAGCGCCGACGTCACCGACGCCCTCAAGCCCGGCCGCACCCAGGAGCTGATCGTCGGCGTCTACGACCCGACCGACGCCGCGAACGGCGAGAACCCGCCCATCGGCAAGCAGCGCCTCGACCCCAGTGGCATTTGGTACACCCCGTCCTCCGGTATCTGGCAGACCGTGTGGATGGAGCCCGTCGCCACCGACCACGTCGACTCGCTGAAGCTCACCCCGGATGCCGGTGCGGGCACCCTCACCGTCGAGCCGCAGGGCGTACGCCCCGGACTCGCCGTCACCGCGACCGCGTACGACGGCAAGCGGAAGGTCGCCACCGTCAGCGGACGCACCGGGAGCCCACTCACCCTGAAGATCAAGAATCCCCGGCTGTGGTCGCCCGACGACCCGTTCCTGTACGACCTGAAGGTCAGCGTCGGCGCCGACCGCGTCAACAGCTACTTCGGCATGCGGTCCATCACCATGGAGAACGTCAACGGAACCCCGCGAACCGTCCTCAACGGCAAGCCGGTCTTCATGATGGCCACCCTCGACCAGGGCTTCTGGCCGGACGGCCTGCACACCGCCCCCAGCGACAAGGCCCTGGCCTACGACCTGAAGATGCACAAGGCGATGGGCTTCAACTCGGTCCGCAAGCACATCAAGGTCGAACCCGACCGCTGGTTCTACTGGGCCGACCGGCTCGGCCTGCTGGTGTGGCAGGACATGCCGGCCATGACGGCGGGCGTCAACCCGTCCACCGCCGCCCGCGCCGAGTACGAACTAGAGATGAAGCAGATGATCGACGAGCACATCAGCAGCCCGTCCATCGTCATGTGGGTCACCTTCAACGAAGGGTGGGGCCAGTACGACGTGGGCCGCATCGCCACACAGGCCAAGGCCTGGGACCCGACCCGCCTGGTCAACAACCAGTCGGGCCTCAACCTCGGAGCCGACGGCGGCACCGGCGACATCATGGACGAGCACGGCTACCCGAGCCCGGCGCTACCACCGCGCCCGGACGGCAAACGGGCCACGGTCATGGGCGAGTACGGCGGCCTCGGCCTCGCCGTACCCGGACACGCCTGGTCGGTGCAGCAGTCCTACGTCGACGTCGACCCGGCCACGTACACCGACGACTACCTCACCAAGCTCGCCGAAGTGCACGCCCTGGCCTGCAAGGGCGGCAACGGCGCGGTCTACACCCAGATCGCGGACGTCGAGGGCGAGCTCAACGGGCTGATCACCTACGACCGCAAGGTCGTCAAGCCCGATGTGCCACGGGTCAAGGCGGCCCACGAGGCACTGATCAACGACGTGTCGCGGCCGACTCCCGCCGGCTGCGCCTGACCCGGACCGCCCGCCGAACGGCTCACCTCCCTCCGTTCGCCGGGCGGCTCCGGCCCCACACCGCGGACCTGACCGCGCTCACCCGCGCCCGCTTTCTGGTCTCATACGAGCATCCGGAATTCAGGCATATGGGATGAATGCCTGCGTGACGGAACAACACGCACTCGCTTCGACGACATGGCCCTGCACAGGCCTCCAGCGCGTCCGCAACGCGCTGACCGCCCTCCTGGGCCGCCTCGCCCCGCTCACGCCGGGCGATATCGAACCGTACGACCAGCTCCACTGCCTCATTGCCGGTGGCGGGTGAGGGAGTCGGCAAGGCGGGCCAAGCGCGGGTCTCCCGCACGCCGGCCGCGGCTGGATCGTTCGGGTTTTCGGGGATGACGTCGAAGATGTAGCGGCCCAGCAACTGTTCGCGGATGCGTCCGGCGAGGCGCAGGAAGTCGTCCTTGGCGTCGGCGTACACCAGGTCGGGGGTGAGCAGCGCCCTCATCACGCTCCCGTGATTCAGCTCGCGGCACGAGGCGTGATCGTGCGCATCGAATCCCGGATGTGCCCATCCGGGGTGCGATCTCAGCGGAGCCTGCTGTCGCAGCTGCTGCGACTGGCGTATGCGCAGGTCACGAGATCCATTGCTGACAGAAGCGTGGATTTGGCAATCCACTGCTGACGAACTCCCTTTGTTGCCAACGAAGTCGGGGATCCTGAACGACACTGGGGCGCCTGATCTCACGGTCGAGCGGCGCCAGCTCACCGAGCGTCCCCGCTCCACGCCCCAGTTCATTTGTTCATTCCTGAGAGGCACTCCCCGTACCCCCGGCTGTCGAGGTCGTTGATTCCGGGGAACCGCCATGCCCCGCAAGCTCGAACTCCACGTCCACAACGCCCTCGACGGCGCGGACCAAGCGCGCGGCCACGGGGACCAAGGACGTGTCACGGACGTGCCCGCCGAGCTTCACGACTCCGTCCTGGACCTTTACCCGGACAGTGGATGCCGGGGTGGGGAAGAGGTATGCCACGACCTCCCTGCGGACCTCCTCCGCGATCTCCTCGTCGTCCCGCAGGAACACCTTCAGCAGGTCGGCGCGGCTGACGATGCCCTCCAGCATGCCCAGGTCGTTGACGACAGGGAGCCGTTTGACCTTGGCACGAGCCATGCTGCGTGCTGCCTGGGCCAGCGTCGCGTTCGGGTGGGTGGTGAGGGCGGGAGAGGTCATCAGCTCGCCGGCGGTCACCGCGCCGGCCTTGGCGAGGTCGGAGAGACGCCGCAGTTGCGTATACCGGTCGGGGTCGCTGTCGCGGAACTCCTCCTTGGGCAGCAGGTCGGCCTCGGAGACGACGCCGACGACGAGGCCCTCGCCCTCCACGACGGGCAGGGCGCTGACCTTCCACTCCGCCATCATCTGCACGATCTCCTTGAAGCGCGCCCCGCGGCCGATGGCGGCGACCGTGTGGGTCATGACGTCGCTCACGATGTGCGGTGTGCCGTGCATGGTGGCTCCTTGGTCGCCTCGGATTCGAGCGCGGTCACAGGGTGCTGCCGCTGCCGTACGGCGCGTACAGGTCCAGCAGCCTTGTGCGGGCCGACTGCAGCCGGTGCGCGAGGATGTCGCCCACCCACTGGGCGACCGAGTGGCCCAGAGCGTGGTCGTCCTGGCACATGGACCGTACGGCCACGGCGTCGAACTCGTAGGCGCGGACCGGGCTCGTCGTCTCGGCGCCCAGATGCCACGCGTGCGGCGCGAACAGCCAGGACCAGCCGACCAGTTCGTCGTGCCCGATGGTCTCGATCACGGCCGCTCGGCGCCCCGGCACGTGCATGTCGAGAGCCACCGTGCCGGTCCGGATGATCCAGAACCGGTCCGCGCGGGCGCCCTCTTCGAAAAGGCGGGTCCCCTGCGGGAAAGACACCTCACGGGCGCTGCGCATCAGCCGTTCGCGGTGCTCGGCGGGCAGCGCACGCAGCATGCTGAATGTGGTGGAAGTGTTCATGACCCTGCCTCTTCCTGGAGAACGTGGACCGCTTCGTGAGCTCGACGAGGACGACGGCGCCGGGCCGGGGCCGCAGCCGTGGTGAAGGCGGCCGGGACCACCAGTGCGCTGCGCCGGGTGGTGTGTCATTCCTCCCTCCCGGACATGGTTACGTACCTGGCGACTCCAGCGTCTTTCGGCGGGGCCGCTCTCACCAGGGGCCACCCGGCCCACAGGCCGGGCCGTACGGCACCGGACCGGCATGGGGCAGGTGCCCAGAACCGCGCGGCCTCGCGCGGACCGGCCCACTTTGGGCCCATCGCTTCGACCTGGGAGCGAGGGGTGCACAGAGGTTGGGTCGAAGGGCCCTCGGAAGGGCCTGGGCGGCCCCTACCCGCCGTGCCCTACCTGCACGAGGTTCTACACAAGGACAGGTAGATACACACCCAGGAGGTGCGGATCATGCTTCGACACGTTGCCGCGGGGATCGACGGCTCGCCCGAGAGCCTCGCCGCCGCGCACTGGGCGGCCCGGGACGCGCTTCGGCGCGGCGCCGCGCTGCGTCTGGTGCATGCCTGGGAATGGCGTCCGCGCCCCGCCCCGTCGGTGCCGATGGGCGTGTCCCAGCGTGAGTGGGCCGAGCAGACCCTGACGCAGGCCTCGAACAGCGTCCGCGCCGCTCATCCCGGACTGCGCATCGTCGAAGAGCCGGTGTCGCAGTCGCCGGTCGCCGCGTTGCTCGCGGCTGCCGAGCAGGCCGAGCTGCTGGTCCTCGGCTCCCGTGGACTCAGCGGCGTCGCGGGCTTCCTGGTCGGGTCCGTGTCCCAGCGGGTCGTCGCCAGGTCGACGAGTCCCGTGGTGCTCGTACGGGTGGGGGAGAGTTCCGCGGACGAACACTTCTCGGCCCCCGGCGGCGTCTCGCCGGACGAGATCTCCAAGACCCCGTATCGCGACATCGTCCTCGGGCTCGACACCGGCCGACCCTGTGACGAGCTGATCGAGTTCTCCTTCGAGACGGCCCGGCGCTGCGATGCGTCCCTGCGGGTCGTTCACGTCTTCAGCGCCTCGCCGGCCCACGAGGCCGCCGACCGGCTCGTTCCACAGTCCGGCCCCGAACTGCTGGCCGAGCACGAACATGCCGTGGTTGCGGCACTGCGCCCGTGGTGCGAGAAGTTCCCCGAGGTCGCCGTCACCGAGACGGTTGTCGAAGGGCGTACGGCCAACGAGTTGGTGCGGGCCACCTCCGGAGCGGCCCTCGCCGTCGTGGGACGGCGGACGCGGGAAGCCCGGCTCGGTACGCATATCGGTTCCATCGCGCACGCAGTGCTGCACCACGCCGGGTGCCCCGTCGCTGTGATCCCGCATTGCTGAAGCAGCGTCGCGCCGACCCCGCGAACCGGGCAGGGACGGCACATCCGTCCCTGCCCGGCCCATCGACCCACAGGAAGGGACGGACATGACCACCCGCCATGTGACCGTCGGCGTGGACGGCTCACTCATCGCCGTACGGGCGCTGGACCGGGCCGCCGACGAGGCGGTACTGCGAGGCACCGCTCTGGAGATCGTGTACGCCGTGCACGACATCGACGAGGCCGGACCCATCCTGGCGTCCTCGGAGTTACGCGCCCGCGCCCGCCACCCCGGCCTGCCTGTGACGACCTCAGCGGTCCAAGGCAGCCCGGTACAAGCCCTGTTGCGCCACAGCCGGGACGCGGCGCTCACCGTGGTCGGCACCCGCGGGCTCGGGGGAATCACCGGTCGGCTGTTCGGTTCGGTGAGCCTGCGCCTGGCCGCCCACTCGCACACGCCGCTGCTCGTCGTACGAGGCGATCACGCACCGGCACGCCGTGGCGGGGTGCTGCTGCTCGGCCTGGAGAGCGAAGCCGACACGGACGCGGCCGCGTACGCCTTCGAAGAGGCCGAACGCCGAGGAGCCGGGCTGCGCATCCTGCGCGCGTGGACCTATCGGCACCTCACACCCGAGCAGCCGGACCCGCTGCCCACACTCCGATTGCAGGACGACCTCGTCCGGCAGGCACGGACCGAACAGGCGGTGCCCCGCTTCGCGGTGGCCGGCCTTCGGGAGCAGCACCCCGGGGTCGGGGTGGAGACCCACGCGGTCCGTTCGGGTCCAGCGCACGCGCTGCTGGAGGCCACCCGCGACGCTGACGTCGTGGTCATCGGCGCTCACCGCCGCCCGAACCGGCTCGGCCCGCAACTGGGCCCCGTCACCCACGCCTTGCTGCACCGCTCCCACTGCCCGGTGCTGGTCGTCCCCACGGGACAGGCCGCTGTGACCACCGGCTGAGCAACAGGTGTACGGCGGCAGTCCCGACGGCGTTGAGAGAGCTTGCCGCAGGGGCTGCCGGATGCCGTCAAGACCCCACGTCGCCGGATTCGCCCCGGATCGTGCATCAGCGCCGCTCGGACTGGCCGAAAGGGCCTGATCGAGCATCGGTATGGGCCGACCGGCTCTGTTGACGGTCCATCGGGTGGACCGAGGGTGGAAGGCAGTACGCACCGGCACGTGTCTTTCCACCGGAAGGGAGTCCACCATGCGCGACGTCCCACAGCAGGCGCCCGCCCAGATCACGGACGACGAACTGCGGGCTCTGGACGCCCACTGGCGTGCCGCGAACTACCTGGCCGTCGGCCAGATCTACCTCATGTCCAACCCGCTGCTCACCGAGCCCCTGCGTCCCGAGCACGTCAAGCCCCGGCTGCTCGGCCACTGGGGAACCTCCCCGGGCCTGAACCTGGTCCACACCCACCTCAACCGCGTCATCAAGGCCCGCGGCCAGGACGCCCTGTGCATCTGGGGCCCCGGTCACGGCGGACCCGCAGTACTGGCCAACTCCTGGCTGGAGGGCACCTATTCGGAGACGTACCCGGATGTGAGCCGGGACGGCGCGGGCATGGCCAGGCTCTTCAGGCAGTTCTCCTTCCCCGGCGGAGTGCCCAGCCACGTCGCGCCCGAGACACCCGGCTCCATCCACGAGGGAGGCGAACTCGGCTACTCGCTCTCGCACGCCTACGGGGCCGCACTCGACAATCCGGATCTGCTGGTCGCCTGCGTGATCGGTGACGGCGAGGCCGAGACCGGGCCGCTGGCGGCCTCCTGGCACTCCAACAAGTTCCTCGACCCGGTTCACGACGGGGCGGTGCTACCGATCCTGCACCTGAACGGCTACAAGATCGCCAATCCGTCGGTGCTGGCCCGGCTGCCCGAGTCCGAACTCGACGCACTGCTCCGGGGATACGGCCACGCCCCGATCCACGTCACCGGCGACGACCCGATGACCGTCCACCGTGCCATGGCCGCAGCCATGGACGACGCCCTTGAGCGGATCGAGCTCCTGCAGCGCACCGCGCGCGAGGAGGGCGTCACCCAGCGGTCTCACTGGCCGGTGATCGTGCTGCGCACCCCGAAGGGCTGGACCGGGCCGGCCGAGGTCGACGGCCTTCCCGTGGAGGGCACTTGGCGCGCCCACCAGGTCCCGCTGTCGGCCGTCCGCGACAACCCGGAGCACCTGCGACAGCTGGAGACCTGGCTGCGCTCGTACAAGCCCGAAGAGCTCTTCGACGAGCACGGCCGCCCCCGCGAGGAGGTGCTGGCCTGTGTCCCCGAGGGCACCCGGCGCCTGGGGGCCACCCCGCACGCCAACGGCGGTCTGCTGTTGCGCGAGCTGCCGCTGCCGGAGCTGGACCGGTACGCCGTCCAGGTCGACAAGCCCGGCGGCACGCTGCACGAACCCACCAGGGTCCTCGGCGACCTGCTGGAGAACGTCATGCACCACACCAGCGGCCGCCGCGACTTCCGGATCGTCGGCCCCGACGAGACCGAGTCAAACCGGCTCCAGGCCGTCTACAACGCCAGCGGCAAGGCCTGGCAGGCCGAGACCCTGCCCGTCGACGAGCACCTGGACCGGCACGGCCGGGTCATGGAGATCCTCTCCGAACACACCTGCCAGGGCTGGCTGGAGGGGTATCTGCTGACCGGACGGCACGGTCTGTTCTCCTGCTACGAGGCCTTCGTGCACATCGTCGACTCCATGGTCAACCAACACATCAAGTGGCTGCGCGTCACGCGCCGGCTGCCCTGGCGCGCTCCCATCGCCTCCCTCAACTACCTGCTGACCTCGCACGTCTGGCGCCAGGACCACAACGGCTTCTCGCACCAGGACCCCGGCTTCGTCGACCACGTACTCAACAAGAGCCCCGAGGTCGTACGGGTCTATCTGCCGCCGGACACCAACACCCTGCTGTCGGTCGCCGACCACGTGCTGCGCAGCCGCGACTACGTCAACGTCGTGGTGGCCGGCAAGCAGCCCGGCTTCGACTGGCTCACCATGGACCAGGCGCGGGCCCACTGTGCCCGTGGCGCCGGGATCTGGGAGTGGGCGGGTTCCGAGGACGGCATCCGTGAACCCGACGTGGTGCTCGCAGCCGCCGGCGACGTCCCCACCCTGGAGACGCTGGCCGCCGCGCAGTTGCTGCGACAGCACCTGCCGGACCTTGCCGTCCGCGTGGTCAACGTCGTCGACCTGGCCCGGCTGCTGCCGCAGGAGGAGCACCCGCACGGCATGCCGGGGTCGGAGTACGACGCACTGTTCACCCGCGACAGGCCGGTGATCTTCGCCTATCACGGCTATCCCTGGCTGATCCACAGGCTTGCCTACCGGCGCACCGGCCACGCCAATCTCCACGTCCGCGGCTACAAGGAGATTGGCACCACCACCACGCCCTTCGACATGGTGGTCCGCAACGACCTCGACCGCTACCGCCTGGTGATGGACGTCATCGACCGGGTCCCCGGACTGGCCGTACGCGCCGCCCCCGTCCGGCAGTTGATGGAGGACACCCGGCTGCGCCACCACGCCTGGATCCGCGAGCACGGAACCGATCTGCCCGAGGTCACCGACTGGACCTGGAGCGGCTGACCGGCCCCTTGGCCGAGGGACCTTCGGCCCGTCGTCAGGGGCCCTGCAGCCCCTCCGAACTCCCTTGCTGGAGCGGGACATTGAAGGCGCAACGAGAGCCACCTCGGCCTCGTCCACCGGCCCTTGGATGGAAGGGATGAGCATCATGGCAGTCCACGAACACCCCCACCGGCACACGGGGTTCCGCCTCCCGTCGGTGCGCAGGACCGGTACCGCGTCCGGCGACGCCGAGACCGCGACGGTCACGGCGACCCGTTCGTACGTCTTCGCCGGGCTGCGCCTGCTGACCGGGTTCGTCTTCCTGTGGGCCTTCCTCGACAAGACCTTCGGCTTCGGCTACGCGACCGGCTCCGGCAAGGGCTGGATCGACGGCGGCTCGCCGACCAAGGGTTTCCTCGGCGGCGTCGCCGTGGGACCGATGGAGTCCACGTTCCACGACTGGGCCGGAGCCGGCTGGGCCGACTGGCTGTTCATGCTCGGCCTGCTCGGCATCGGTCTCGCCCTGGTCTCCGGCATCGCGCTGCGGCTCGCCGCGGTCGCGGGCACCGCCATGATGGCGTTGATGTGGATCGCGGAGTGGCCCCCGGCCAGGCACCTGTCCGACGGTTCGCTGAGCATGTCCACCAACCCCTTCGCCGACTACCACCTGATCTACGCCGTCGTCCTCATCGCCCTCGCGGCCGCTGGCGCCGGCGCCACGTGGGGCCTGGGCAAGGCGTGGGCACGCCTGCCGTTCGTCAGCCGCAACCGCTGGCTGCTCTGACCACTCGGCTCGGCCCCGGGGCGCCACCGCGACGACGCGGTGGCGCCCCGCGATCGTGATGCCACCCGGGACCAATGGTCCCCACCAGGGACCAGCGGCCCCTCCTGGCGCAACTGCCCGGCCCGGAAACTGAAACCACATCCCCCCTCAAGGAGGTTCTGACATGCCCCGCAATGTCACCGCCGGTCTGGACGGCTCGCCCGAGAGCCTTGCCGCCGCCGACTGGGCCGCCCGCGAAGCCTTGCTCCGCGACACGCCCCTGCGGCTCGTGCACGCCTGGGAATGGGAGCCGTACGCGTACACACCGCTGGCCGGAGCCGGCGTGCCGCGTGCCGTGAGCGACGCGGACCGCGAATGGGTCGAACGCATGCCGCGCGAGGCCCAGAGCCGGCTTGTCCGTCGGCACCCCGGCCTGCGGATCGGCCTCGACCGGATCGCGGAACAACCCGTACCCGCGCTGCTCGCCGCCGCCGAGGACGCCGAGGTGCTGGTGCTCGGATCCCGGGGCCTGAACGGAGTCACCGGTTTCCTGCTCGGTTCCGTCGCACTCGCCGTCGTGGCCAGGACGGCCCGGCCCGTCGTCCTCGTACGGGCCGGTGAGCGCGCCGAGGACGAGCACCTGCCGGACGGCGCCGGAGTCGCGTCCACGGTCACTCCGTACCGCGACGTCGTGCTCGGGCTGGACCTGCGCAACCCCGACGACAAGGTGATCGAGTTCGCGTTCGACGCCGCCTCACGCCGTGCCGCGAACCTGCGCGTTCTCCACGGCTGGAGCCTGCCGGTCTCCTCCCACGGCTACGGAGGAGTCGTCGACCCCGAGTTCGACGCCGAACTGACCGCCCGGGTACGACAGGAGCTGAGCGACGTACTGCGACCGTGGCGGACAAAGTTCCCCGGCGTCGAGGTGAACGAGCAGACCGTGATCGGCGGAGCGGGCTCGCACCTGGTGGATGCCTCATGGGACGCGGCACTTGTGGTCGTCGGCCGCCGTACCCGGAACGTGCAGTTCGGCCCTCACATAGGCCCCGTGACCCATGCGGTCCTGCATCACGCCACCGCGCCGGTAGCGGTGGTCCCGCACGACTGACCACGAGGACGGCACCGCTCACGGCAGGGGCGGAGGCGTCGGCAGACGGGCATTGCGTGCTCTCACAGGGAACAGGATCGGCCGTTGTACGGACAGTAAGGAACATGCCGGAGTCGCTGTGACCGAAACACGCTGGGATGGCCCAACTGATTTCGAGATGCGGGTCGTTGGGGGCGGACATGCGTGACACGGTCGGACCGGCGTCAATCCCGGAAGCCCCAGTGGCCTGCCGCGGAGGGCGCGAATGCTGCGCTGGAGCGCTCAAGGGCGGTTCAGAAGGCGCCGAGGAGCGGTTCCGGGGATTGCTGGAGGCGGCGCCGGACGCGATGGTCATCGTCGACGACATGGGAACCATGAGACTCGTCAACGCCCAGACCGAGGCGCTCTTCGGCTACCGACGCGAAGAACTCCTCGGCCAACCCGTCGAGTTGCTCATCCCCGGCCGCTTCCGTGCCCACCACGTCCAGCACCGCGACGGCTATGCCGCCAACCGTCAGGTGCGCCCGATGGGAGCGGGCCTGGAGTTGCACGGGCTGCGCAGGGACGGCACCGAGTTCCCGGTCGAGATCAGCCTCAGCCCGCTGGAGACCGCCGACGGCCTGCTCGTCTCCGCCGCCGTCCGTGACGTCAGCGACCGCAGGCGGGCCGAGGAACGTATCAACGAGCTGGCCGCACTCGTCGAGTCCTCCCAGGACGCGATCCTCGCCAAGACCCTCGACGGTCACATCACCTACTGGAATGCCGCCGCCCAACGGCTGTACGGGTACACCCGGGACGACGTCATGGGCCGCCATGTGTCCCTGCTCGCCCCGTCCGAACGCCGCCACGAGATCGACGCGCTCATGGACCAACTGCGCGACGGCGAGAGGGTAGAGCACTTCGAGACCCTGCGGCTGACCCGTTCCCGTGATCTGCTGGACGTCGACATCACTCTGTGGCCCACCCGCTCCCCGGACGGAACGGTCATCGGGGCCTGCGCGATCGTCCGCGACATCAGCGACCGCAAGCGGGCCGAAGCGGAACTGACCGAGCTGTACGAACAGCAACGGCACATCGCCCTCACCCTGCAGCGCAGTCTGATGGGCACACCGCCCGCCATTCCGGGGCTGGCCACCGCCAGCCGCTACCGGCCCGCCACTCAGGGGGCCGGGGTGGGCGGCGACTGGTTCGACCTCGTCCCGCTGGGAGCCGGCCGGGTCGGCGTCCTGATCGGCGATGTGATGGGCCGCGGCCTGGAAGCCGCCGCAGTCATGGGCCAGTTGCGCTCCGCCGCACATGCCCTGGCCAAGACCGGCATGCAGCCCCGACAGCTCATGCAGGCCCTGGAGACGGTCGTCGCCGATCTGGACGTGCCCGACCAGCTGGTCACCTGCTGCTACCTGGTGATCGCAGCCGACGCGGGTGAGGTGACCATCTGCTCGGCCGGACATCTGCCCACCCTCATCGCCACACCCGGCGAGGGCGCCCGGGCGCTGTCGGCACCCGTGAACGCACCCCTCGGTGTCGGCGGGGTCCTCTACGAGCAGACCAGCGCGGTGATCCCGGCCGGTGCCACACTCGTGCTCTACACGGACGGCCTGATCGAAACCCCGGGCAGTGACATCGAGGACCAACTCGCGCAGCTCACCGACGTACTGAGTGACCTCTTCACCACCGCCCCCGACCTGGAAGTCGCCGCCGATCGCGTCCTGGCCGCTCTGCTGCCCGACGCGGAGGGCCACAACGACGACGTCACCCTGCTGCTGACCCAGCTCCCGGACGCGCCCCTGGCCGCGGTCACCACCGACCTGCCCGCCGTCCCGGACTCCGTACCCGAGGGCCGCGCCTTCCTCACCAAGGCCCTCACCTCCTGGGACTGCACGACGACCGCGGACGACGCACGACTCCTGCTGTCCGAGATCCTGACCAACGCCGTTCAGCACGCCCAGGGCCCCCTCGGTCTGCACCTGTGCCGCACCGCCACCGAACTCACCGTCGAGGTCAGTGATCACAGCCCGCATCTGCCCCAGCCGCGGCTCGCAGCCGAGGACGAGGAATCCGGACGAGGACTGATCCTCGTCCGGGCCCTTGCCGACACCTGGGGCGTCCGTCCCACCGACGAGGGCAAAACCACATGGTTCACCCTCGCGCTGTAGTGCCTGCCTCCGACGGGTCCTGGCCGCGCCGGGTGGCGCGGTCGGTTCAGTAGAGGGACGCGGGCCAGGTGCCGGCCACGGCGACGATGACACTCACGTCGAGCAGTACTCCGACGCTGAGCCAGGGATCGAACCAGAGCGCCTTGAGGGCAAGCCCGCTCGACGCCGCCACGACCGCTGCGGTGGGCCACCAGCCGCTTCCCGCGGCCACCCCGGCCCCGGCGACGACGTAGACAAGGGCCACGTACCAGGCGAGTGCCAGCGACGTGGCCCTGGCAGGTGCGGCGGAGACGTGGGCCGCCGTGAGAACCCACGAGTGCCCGGGGTCGAAGGCGAGCTGTTTGCCGGGCTGCACCGGCGCCGTCCAGACGCCCGGGTGCAGCAGCCCGTGCGCGATCAGGAACACGGTCACCAGCATGGTGGTCACGACAACTCCTCCGCATCGGCCGGTTCGGTGCCGCCCAGGTCCAGCCGGAACGGCGGGTACGAGTCGGTCATCAGGGCGACATACGCGGCGACGCGCAGCACCCAGCGGTTGAGACCGAGGATCAGGTCGAACAGGTCCTTCGGGTACTTCTCGGTGAAGGCCATGATCACGCCGGCGATGACTGTCAGCAGGGCGACGAGTCCGCCCGACCACCATCCGAGGTGGTAGCCGCCGAGGAAGAAGCCGACGACGATGAGGTGCGGGACGGCCAGGAGCCACCACTTCACCAGCACCAGGCCCCGGGAGAGCCGTTCCGGGTAGGCGATGTCCAGCCGCGCCGGGTAATCGGGTTCCGCACGCAGACTGAAGGGCGGGTAGCGGTCGGTGGCCAGGGCGCCGTACGAGTAGTAGGCGACTCGCCAACTCCAGCGCAGCACACCCAGGTTGAAGTCGAACAGTGCGCGCGGATAGCGCTCGGTGAACAGGATGGCGAAGAACGCGATCACGCTCACCACGGCGAAGGCGATCCAGAGGAGGAACAGCACCACGTAGTGCGGAATGACCAGGATCCACTTCACCAGCCACAGCCACCGGGACAGCGGCGCGTCGAGCTCCGCGTTCACCCGGACCGGGTGGTCCGGGAATCCCACGAGGATCGTCATGGCGATCAGCTCCTTCGTCCGCGCCGGCCGAAGTGCACCACCGGCACATGACCAGCGTCCGCCGCGCACGGTCCCGGCCGCGAGGGCTGTGTGGGGTTGTCCCGTTGGGCCTGTCGGCCCTTCGTCGCTCAGCTCGCTTCGTGCCCGCCGTCCGGCCCGGGCGCGGACGTGAGACGGATTCCGGTGACCAGATCGGGACGGATGCGGACCGTGTAGTCCATGGTCCGGTTCATCCAGGGGCGGAGCATCGCCCGATAGCGGGCCACCTCCGCGGCGTCGGTGACCAGGTGGGCGTATCCGGTCACCACGACGCTCCAGCCGAGGTGCGTGTCCGGGTCGATGGTGTCGGCTTCGTAGGCGACGACGACGCCCTCACCTCCGGCGTGCCGCGTGTGCGATGTCAGGGCCGCACCCTCGTGGGTGCGGATGATGATGTCGCCGTCCTCCAGGACGTGGTTGACCGGACGGATGGTCGGCAGCGCGTGCTGGGTGAAGACGACCCTGCCCAGCGACACGCTGCCCAGCAGTTTCAGGGCTGCGGCGCTGTCGAGCTCGACACTCTGCCGCGGTCCTGCGGCGGGCTGCTGGGCGTTCTCGGTTGCCATGGTGAACTTCCGTACGGATTCGTCGCTCGCTCCGTGGCTCGGCGGGTTGAGGAACCGTTGCCACAGCCACGGAGCGATTCCGGGTGCGGGCTGGTGGATCTAAATCGAACGGCGGTTGATCGCGCTTTACAAGGGCCGTTCGGCTCATGTCGCCGACCGGTCGACCCTATTCGCCGGGAGCGCCCGCCTCGCCGTGGTAGGCCGTGCGCATGAGCCGTTGCATGTCGTCGAGCATGGGCATGCGCGGGTTTGCGGGCGCGCACTGGTCCTCGTAGGCGTTGAGAGCCTGCTGGGGCAGGGCGTCGAGGAAGGTCTGCTCGTCGATGCCGAGGGCGTGGAACGATGGTTCGATGCGCACGCCGTCGCGCAGCCGTTCCACGGCGGCGGCCAGCGACTCGACGCCCTCGGCCGGGGTGGCCGCGGGCAGGCCGAGGGTGCGGGCGATGTCCTGGAACCGCTCGGGGGCGCGGTAGTGCTCGTACTTGGGCCAGCCGGTGAGCTTCGTCGGGACGGTGCCGTTGTAGCGGATGACGTGCGGCAGCAGGACGGCGTTGGTGCGGCCGTGGGCGATGCGGAAGGTCGCGCCGAGCGTGTGGGACATGGCGTGGACGATGCCGAGGAAGGCGTTGCCGAAGGCCATGCCGGCGATGGTGCCCGCGTTGTGCATCTTCTCCCGCGCGTCGGGCCGGGCGGCGCGGTCGTTCACGGCCGGTTCGAGGTTGTCGAAGACGAGCCTGATGGCGTGCAGGGCAGGGCCGTCGGTGAAGTCGTTCGCGTAGACGGACACGTACGCCTCGATGGCGTGGGTGAGGGCGTCGAAGCCGCTGTCGGCCGCGAGGGCCGGGGGCAGGTCGGCGGTGAGCAGTGGGTCGACGATGGCCACACTGGGGGTGAGCGCGTAGTCGGCAAGGGGGTACTTCTTGCCGGTCGCCGGGTCGGAGATCACGGCGAACGGGGTGACCTCGGCGCCGGTGCCGGAGGTGGTCGGAATACACACCAGGCGGGCGCGCTCGCCCAGGACCGGGAAGCGGAAGGCCCGTTTGCGGATGTCGGAGAACTTCTGCCGCATGTCGGCGAAGTCCATTTCCCTGCCGACGGCCTGCTGCTCGTACAGCAGCCACATCACCTTGGCGGCGTCCATGGGCGAGCCGCCGCCCAGGGCGATGATGGTGTCCGGGCGGAAGTCGTGCATGAGACGGGCGCCGCGCCGCACGGAGTCGATGCTCGGTTCGGGCTCGACGTTGTCGATGATCTGCACCGTCACGGGCTGGGGGCGGCGCTGCAGGACGCGGCCGACACGGTCCACGAAGCCGAGACGGGTCATGGTCGCGTCGGTCACGATCGTGACGCGGTGGACCTCCGGCATGGAGGCGAGGTAGCTGATGGACCCCGGCTCGAAGTAGATCTTCGGCGGCACCTTGAACCACTGGAGGTTGTTGCGGCGACCGGTGACCCGCTTGATGTTCAGCAGGTTGGCGGCGGACACGTTGTTGGACACCGAGGTACTGCCCCAGGAGCCGCAGCCCAGGGTCAGCGAAGGGAGCAGGCTGTTGTAGATGCCGCCTATCGCGCCCTGCGAGGACGGAGCGTTGACGATCACCCTTACCGTCTTCATGCGTGTGCCGTACGCCTCTGCCAGTGCCGCGTCCTCGGTGTGGATGACGGCGCTGTGGCCCTGGCCGTGGAAGGCGATCATGTCGGCGGCCAGGTCGAAGCCCTGCTGTTGGGAGTCGGCGCGCAGCATGGTCAGAACCGGGCACAGCTTCTCGCGGGTCAGGGGTTCGTCCGGACCGACGTGGTCGGCCTCGACGAGGATGAGCGAGGTGTCTGCGGGCACGGTGAAGCCGGCCTGTTCGGCGATCCATGCCGGGCTCCGGCCGACGGCCGCGGAGTTGACCTTGGGCTCACAGCCTCCTCCGACCTCCGGCCCGGGGTGCCCCCGGTTGGAGGAGTCGGTGGGGAAGAGGTAGGCCTCCAGCTTCCGCTTCTCCTCGGCGGTGGCCAGGTGGGCGTGCAGGATGCGGAATTCGGCCAGCGCCGAGTCGTAGATCTCGGTGTCCAGGATGACGGCCTGCTCGGAGGCGCAGATCATGCCGTTGTCGAACGCCTTGGACAGGACGAGGTCGTTGACGGCGCGGCGCAGGCGGGCGCTCTTGTGGACGTAGGCGGGGACGTTGCCGGCGCCCACCCCGAGCGCGGGTTTCCCGGCCGAGTAGGCGGCCTTGACCATGGCGTTTCCGCCGGTCGCGAGGATCAACGAGACACCGGGGTGGTGCATCAGCGCGCCGGTCGCGTCGATGGAGGGGGACTCGATCCACTGCACGCAATGCTCCGGCGCTCCCGCGGCGACAGCCGCGTCCCGGACGATGCGGGCCGCCTCCGCGCTGCAGCGCTGGGCGGAGGGGTGGAAGGCGAAGACGATCGGATTGCGGGTCTTCAGCGCCATGAGGGCCTTGAAAAGCGTGGTCGAGGTCGGGTTGGTGACCGGTGTGATCGCGCACAGGACGCCGACCGGTTCGGCGATCTCGACCATGTCGTCGATGTCGTCGCGGGCTATGACCCCGACGGTCTTCATGCGGCCCATGCTGTGGGTGACGTGCTCGCACGCGAACATGTTCTTGGCGGCCTTGTCCTCGAAGACTCCGCGGCCGGTCTCCTGCACGGCGAGGCGGGCCAGCTCGGTGTGCTGGTCCAGGGCGGCGACCGAGGCCTTCTTGACGATGTGGTCGATCTGCTCCTGGTCCATGGACTCGTAGTCGGCGAGCGCCTTGAGCCCGTCCGTGACCAACCGGTCGACGGCGATGGCGATGTCCGACGGCGCACCGTGGCCCGAAGCGGTCCGGGGCCGGTTGTCGTCATGCCGGGTCATGGGGATCCGCCTCCGTTGTTGAAGTCTGTTGCGCAAGGTCGGCGACTCGAGCGAGGCCGGTGCGTGGGGAGCGAGGGCGGGAGCGGCACCGCGGGGGATCGGTACCGCTCCCACCACTACGGTCACCCCGGCCCCGTGCCGTCCCGCAGATGCCGATGGTCCCCTTGAGGGGCCGACCGGCCCCGGTCCGTGAGTGCCGGTTGTCACCGCTCCGGAAGCCAGTGGTGGTCGATCCTGTGTGAAGGGTGATTCTCGGGCGGGCGGGTGTCGTCGATGCGGAACGTCAGGCTGTTCATCACGCCGACGACTCCGTCCACCCGCCAGGTCAGCCGGATGGTCGGCGGAATGTCGCTGCGGCGCTCCAGCCGGCCCTCCAGCGTGACCACCCCGTCGTTGACCGAGACGAACACGCTCTGGGGCGGCAGGAGCATGGCCTGGGTCAGGACTTCGGCGACAACTTCCTGCCGGATCTCGTCGTCCGTTCGGAGGAAGACGCGCAGGAGGTCGCGGCGCGTGGCGATGCCGATCAGGCGGTCCTCCTCGTCCACCACCGGGAGCCGCTCGATGTGGTGGCGCTCCATCACACGTGCGGCGTCCGCGACGCGTTGTTCCGGGTGCACGGTGATCGCGGGCGTGGACATCAGCTCCTCCGCGGTCACGGCAGTCGCCTTGGTGGCAGCCGCGCGGGCCGCACGCCGCAGCGCGGGCATCCGGAAGCGGCGCTCCCGGCCGTGGCCGGCGCGGAACGCCTGCCGGTGTATCAGGTCGGTCTCGGAGATCACTCCCAGGACCTTGTCGTCGTGATCCACGACGGGCAGCCCACTGATGCGATGCCCGTCCAGCAGCCGTGCCACGTCCTTGAACGACGTCTCCGGGCGGGCTTCGACGACCTCGCTGGTCATCACCTCGCCGACGGTGCGGGTCTTCACGGCATTTCCTCCTCTACGGGTACAGGAGAGCGGCTGATTCCGAGTCGCGCACCTGTGGGCGGCGTCGGACTCCGGCGGGGGCTGTCGCCCGCGGCGGGTGTCCGGGGGCCGGAAGCGCGGGCCCGGGCGGTGGGACCGGCCGGGGCCGCCCCTTCGGACGGCTCCGGCAGCCCGGCTTCCGGTGCCTGTTCAGCCTCTCGCCCGGCTGCCGGCCAGGGCAGGGGCCGAGTGTCCCGCGACCGGGGACGAACCTCCCTGCCGGAGCGGAGCCCGGCCCTTCATCACTTGCTGTCGTCGTTGTCCGCGGGCCCGTGGAGCGCGGCCCGTCCGGCCTCCAGGCGGGCGACCGGGACGCGGAACGGGGAGCAGGAGACGTAGTCGAGCCCCGCTGTGTGGAAGAAGTGGACCGACTCGGGGTCGCCTCCGTGCTCGCCGCAGACGCCGACCTTCAGCCCGGGGTGCGCGGCGCGGCCCTCCGCGATCGCGATCTCGACCAGGCGGCCGACACCTGCCCGGTCGATCGTCTCGAACGGGGACACCTTGAAGATGCCTTTGTCGAGATAGGCGGAGAAGAACGCCGCCTCCACGTCGTCGCGGGAGAAGCCCCAGGTCGTCTGGGTCAGATCGTTGGTGCCGAAGGAGAAGAACTCGGCCTCCTTCGCGATCGCGCCCGCTGTGAGGGCGGCCCTCGGCAGCTCGATCATCGTGCCCACCGGGCACTGGACGAGGACGCCCGAGGCGTTGGAGACCTCGGCGAGTACCTGCTCCACTTCCTCACGTACGAGCCGCAGTTCCTCGACGGTGTCGATCAGCGGCACCATGATCTCCGCCCGGGGGTCTCCGCCCGCGCGCTTGCGCTCCACGACCGCCTCGGCGATGGCCCGTACCTGCATGGCGACCAGGCCCGGCGCCACCAGGCCCAGACGTACTCCGCGCAGGCCGAGCATCGGGTTCTCCTCGTGCATGCGGTTCACGGCGTCCAGCAGCTCCGAGTCGTGTGCGCTCGGCGGGTTGCCGTGGGCCTCGGCGGCGGCGAGCCGTACGGCGAGTTCCGTGCGGTCGGGCAGGAACTCGTGCAGGGGCGGGTCGAGGAGCCGGATGGTGACCGGCAGGCCGTCCATCGCCTCCAGAATGCCGACGAAGTCCTCTCGCTGCAGGGGCAGCAGCCCGTCGAGGGCCCGTTCGCGTTCGGTGTCCGTGCGGGCGAGGATCATCGCCTCGACCAGCTGCCGGCGCTCGCCGAGGAACATGTGCTCGGTGCGGCACAGGCCGATGCCCTCGGCCCCGAACCGGCGGGCCCGGGCCGCGTCCTCGGGGGTGTCGGCGTTCGCCCGCACGCCAAGCCGTCGTACTCCGTCGGCCCGGTCCATGGCGCGGGCCACGGCCTCGACCAGTCCCGCCGAGTGTTCGCCGGTCTCGAAGTAGCGCATCACGGAGGAGTCGACGAGCGGGGCGGCGCCCAGGTACACGGCGCCTTCGGAGCCGTCCACCGAGATGACCGTGCCTTCCTCGACCGTGGTGCCGTCGGCGGTGAAGCGCCGCGCGCCGGTGTCGACACCGAGTTCCTCGGCGCCGCAGACGCAGACCTTCCCCATGCCGCGGGCGACCACGGCGGCATGGCTCGTCTTGCCGCCGCGGCTGGTCAGCACGGCCTGGGCGGCGATCATGCCAGGCAGGTCGTCGGGGGTGGTCTCCTGGCGTACGAGGACCACCTTCTCCCCGGCCGCGGCGCGACGGACGGCCTCGGCGGAGTCGAAGACCGCGGCGCCCACGGCGGCGCCCGGTGAGGCAGGGATGCCGTGCGCGAGTGCCTGCCCGACCTTCGAGGTGTCGAAGCGGGGGAACATCAACCGGGACAGTCCGTCCCCGCCGACCCGTGCCAGGCACTCGTCCGCGGTGATCAGTCCCTCGTCGGCCAGCGCGGCGGCGATGGCGAACGCGGCCTCGGCGGTGCGCTTTCCGACCCGCGTCTGCAGCATCCACAGCCTGCCGCGCTCGATCGTGAACTCGATGTCGCACAGGTCACGGTAGTGGGTCTCCAACGTCCGCATGTGTGCGCGCAGTTGCGCGTACGAGGTCGGGTCCAGGTCCTTCAGTCCGTCCAGCGGGATGGTGTTGCGGATGCCCGCGACGACGTCCTCGCCCTGGGCGTTGGCCAGGTAGTCGCCGTACACGCCCGGCGCGCCGGTGGCCGGGTCCCGGGTGAAGGCGACGCCGCTGCCGGAGTCGGGACCGAGGTTGCCGAAGACCATGGTCTGGACGTTGACCGCGGTACCGAGGTCGTCCGGGATGTGCTCGCGGCGGCGGTAGAGCCGGGCGCGTTCACCGTTCCAGGACTCGAAGACGGCGAGGACCGCACGCCGCAGTTGCTCGGCGGGCAGCTGCGGGAAGTCCTCGCCGGTCTCGTGGTGGATCAGGTCCTTGTAGGCCTCGACGAGCCCGGCGAGGTCGGTGGCGTCCAGATGCAGGTCGTCGGCCGCGCCGCGCATGTCCTTGAGGCGGGCCAAGATGCCTTCGAACAGCCCACTGTCGACTCCCATGACCGTACTGCCGAACATCTGCACGAGGCGGCGGTAGGAGTCCCAGGCGAAGCGCTCGTTCCCGGAGGACTTCGCCAGACCGAGCACGGAGTCGTCGTTGAGGCCGATGTCGAGGATGGTCTCCATCATGCCGGGCATGGAGAAGCGGCCCCCGGACCGGACGGACAGAAGCAGCGGGTCGTCCGGCTGTCCCAGAAGCCGCCCGGCGGCCTGCTCAAGGGCGGTCAGGTGGCGGGAGATCTCGCGGAACAGCCCGTCCGGCTCGCTGCCGGTCGTGAGAAAGGCACGACAGGCCTCGGTGCTGACGGTGAACCCGGGCGGCACGGGCAGGCCCATCCGGGTCATCTCGGCCAGGTTGGCGCCCTTGCCGCCGAGCAGGTCGGCCATGTCACGGCCGCCCTCGGTGAATTCGTACACGTGGTGGGCCATGGCGGTGTGCTCTTCCTTCGGATTCGGGGGAGTTGCCGGACGTGGTGTCCGCTCTCCGTGAGGGATGCGACGGATGTGAGGGACCGGGTTTCCCGCTCCAAGCGGGCCTTTGGTGTGGCTGCCATGCCCCGGACGTTCCCGAGGCCGGTGGACCTGCCGACCGTCAGTCGTGAGGGACGATGACGACAGGGGCGGCCACGTGGTGGAGCACGGCATGCGCGAGCGGGCCGATGCGCATGCCGAGCGCGGGCCGGTGTACGCGGCGGCCCACGACCACGAGCCCGGCATGCGCCGCGGCCTGCAGCACGACCCCGGAGGCGAAGGCAAGGTCGACTGTCTCAACCACTGTGACCTGCGGGAACTTTTCCCGCCACGGCTGCAGGGCGTCGCTCAGCGCCTTCTCCTGCTGTTCGGCCAGGGCGCCCGGCTTGACCGCCGCCTGCCCGGCCTCGGGGCCGCGTCCGTACAGCGGAGGCAGATCCCAGGCGTGTACGGCACGGAGCGTCGCTCCGCGGGCGGCCGCCGCAAGGAACGCGAACTCCAGAAGCGGGCCGGCCTGTGAGCCCAGATCCTGGAGCCCGACCACCACTTCTCCGCTGTCCCCCTCGGCCGCGGACCGCGTGTTCGCCCGCACCATCACCACCGGGTGCTTTGCCTTGGCGAGCACGTGCTGGCCGACGGAGCCGAGGAGGAAGCCGGCGACGGCGCCGTGCCCGCTGGAGCCCAGCACCAGCATCTCGGCCTTCTCCGCCCGGCCCAGCAGAACCTCGGTGGCCGGCTCGGAGACCTGCTCGGTGTCGATCGTCAGCTGCGGATACCGGGTACGCAGTTCCTGCTCGGACTCGCGCAGCACGCTCAGGGCCCAGCGCTTCTGGGCCTCCAGGTCCTCGGCGACGGGCACGTCGTGCGGCTGCCAGATCCAGGCGTTGACCAAGTGCAGCGGCAGGCCGCGGCGCTGCGCCTCACGGGCGGCCCAGTCGGCTGCGGCCAGGCTCTCGGGAGAGCCGTCCAGGCCGACGGTGATGGGGCGAAGCATGGGAGATACCTCCGGGTCCGGTACGACGGGTGGCGGCAGAGGCCGCCGGTACTCGTTCCGAGCCTCGCGCCGACGCGGTCACGTCCTCCATGGGCCAGTGGTCCCGAACCGCGGCCACCTGGTCCCGGTCTTGCGGCGGTCCGTACGCATCGTGGCGGTGGGCCGGTTCCTGCTCGGTCCCAGTGCCACCACCCGGCCGGTGAGCCGACCGCGACCCGGCCCCGCACACGGGGCCGAACGTCCCCGCCTCGTCCCCGTACGGCCCATGCCCCTATCGACGCGGGTCCCACAGGCTGGCAGCGCACACCAGACACCGACCGGGGAGGACGACGGACATGACCGTGCGCATAGGAATCAACGGCTTCGGCCGCATCGGGCGCAACTACCTGCGCTGCGTACTGGAGCGTGCGGAGGCGGGGACCGGTACCGCCGTCGAGGTGGTGGCGGTCAACGACCTCACCTCGCCGGCGGCGCTGGCCCATCTGCTGGAGTACGACTCGACCTTCGGGCGGCTGCGCCGCAGCGTCGAGCACGACGACACGTCGCTGACGGTGGACGGTCACCGCATCGCGGTGACGGCCAAGAGCGACCCCGCGGCCCTGGCCTGGGGTGAGCTCGGAGTGGACGTGGTCATCGAGTCCACCGGACACTTCCGCAGCCGTGAGGATGCCGGACTGCACCTGAAGGCCGGCGCGCGCAAGGTACTGCTCTCCGTACCGGGCAAGGAAGTCGACGCCACTGTTGTCATGGGGGTCAATGAGGGCGTCTACGACCCCGAGCGGGACCACGTGATCTCCAACGCCTCGTGCACGACCAACTGTGTGGCGCCGATGGTGAAGGTGCTGGACGAGCACTTCGGCCTCGTCAAGGGCCTGATGACCACCATCCACGGCTACACCAACGACCAGGTGGTCCTGGACGGTCCGCACAAGGACCCGCGTCGCGGTCGCACCGCCGCCGTGAACATCATCCCGACCAGCACCGGCGCCGCCCGCGCGGTGGGCCTCGTCCTGCCGAAGCTGGCAGGCACTCTGGACGGCATCGCTGTCCGGGTGCCGGTCGAGGACGGCTCGCTGACGGACCTGAGCGTGGTGCTCGACCGTCCCGTGACCGCGGACGAGGTCAACGCCGCGTTCCGCGAGGCCGCCGACGGCCCGCTGAAGGGAATCCTGCGAGTGTCGGACGCCCCGATCGTCTCCCGGGACATCGTCGGCGACCCCGCCTCGTGCGTGCTCGACGCTCCGCTGACCCAGGCGCACGGCGACCTGGTGAAGGTCTTCGGGTGGTACGACAACGAGTGGGGCTACACCAACCGTCTGCTCGACCTCACCGAGTACGTCGCCGCCCGACTCCCGCAGAGGTGAGCAGCGGTCGCGACCGCACCAGCGCGAGGAGTGGCCGGACGACCGGCCGACAGGGCCGACCGGGTCTACTGAGGACCGGTCGGCCCACACATGTCCCGGCCAGGGCCCGCGATTCTGGAAGCAGCGAACGAGAGAGGGAGGGTGACATGAGCGGCATGATCGAGCGGCTGCCGGGTTGGCCGCCGCTGCCCGACCTGCCGGTTGGGTCGAGGCCGGGTTCCCCGGTATGCGCACCGCCCCAGGGCTGCACGGCATCCGTGTGGAGGAACACCTGGCGGACGGGACGTATGTGCTGCGGGCAGAGCGTCCGGGCATCGACCCGTCCAAGGATGTCGAGATCACTGTCACGGAAGGCGTTCTGACGCTTCGCGCCGAGCGCGCTGAGGAGCCGACGCAGAAGCACCACACGGAGTTCCGCTACGGCACCTTCGCCCGCGCCGTCCGGCTGCCGGCCGGGGCCAAGGGCGACGAGGCGACCGCCGACTACAAGGATGGTGTTCTGACCATCACGGTTCCGGTGCCGGAGACGAAGGCGGGCATCAGGACCATCCCCGTGCGGCACGTTGAATGACGTCTGAGCGCGGGTTCGCGCCAAGCCGCATCAAGTGTGCGCGGCCGGTATGTTCTTCCGGCCGCGCACCTTTGCCGCGCATCCTTTTCGCCCGATCGTCATCGTCGCGGCGTCCGGCATGGTCACGGGGGCCGGATCCTGCGTCACCTCCGCCGTCTGCTGCTCGCCAGTCCAAGGGACTGCCGAATCCCCGACACATGGTCATCCGGCCGCGGGGGAAAGGATGCCTGCCTTGCCCGGAGTACGGGCGAGAGCGTCGGAAAGGCGCGGGTACACCTCGAAGGCGTGGGCCAGACCGGTCAGGCGCAGCAACCGCAGAACGCTCGGGCTGCTGGTCACGAGGCGAAGCCGCCCGTCCCGGATCCTCATGCGGTTCCGGGCGCGGCACAGCGCGGCCAGACCACTGCAGTCGATGAACGTTACGGATCGCAGGTCCAGCACCAGCTCGGGACTCGGTCCGGCGGTCAGGCCATCGAGACGCACCGACAAGGGTGTTGCGGTCAGAATGTCGATCTCGCCGCACAGCCGTACAACAGTGATGTCGCCGATGATGCGTGTGCTCAGGCGAAGCACTTGCTGTGAGCCGGGTTCGTCCATGCGCTCAGGAAATCCCGGACGGCTACGCGGAAGGTAGGGCCGTTCGGTACCCTTTCATGCCCTTTGGGAACTTTCCCCGACGGCGCGGAGCAACGGACGAGGAGGCCGTCGCAGCGCACTGCCGGGTGCCGGTCCCGCGGTTCGTCAGGGCGACAGCTGGTCACGTCGCGAGGAGTCGATGCCCGATGCCGGGCCGTCCGTGTCGTCGACCCTGTGATCCAGGTGTTCCGAGACCTCGACGACGCCGTCCACGCTGCGGCACAGCCGCACGACCACGGGAATGGTGGATCTGCGCTCAACGGTTCCGCGCAGAGTGACCCGGCCGTCCACGACGTGAGCGGTCACCGCTGTGGGCGGGATACCCAGCGTGTGCACCAGTATGTCCCCGGTGATCTCCTCGCGGATGGCGCGGTCCCCGCGCAGGAACACCCGCAGCAGGTCTCCACGGCTTATCAAGCCGATCAGTCGGCCGCTCGCGTCCACTACCGGCAGTCGCTTGACACGATTCCGTTCCATTGCCCGGGCGGCCTCGGCCACTGTCCATTCCGGACGGCCGGTGACGACCGGGCTGGTCATCAGCCCACCGGCCGTGGTCGCTTCGGCCCTGGCCGGTTCGGCGGGCCAGGGGTCGAGGCCGGGCCCCGCCGCCGTGTCGAGCCGGCCTGCCTCCCTGCGGAGCAGGTCCGCCTCGGACACCACTCCGACGGGGCGGTCGCCGTCGTCCACGACCGGAACCGCGGTGATGTCGTGCTCGGCGAGCAGTTTGGCCATTTCCGTGAAAGACGCGTCCTGCCGCACGCTCACGACCTCGGTTGTCATCAGTTCGCTCACGATGCGGTGCCTCATGGCCCCTGCCTCCTTCGACATGGTTCTCAGCGTTCCTGCTGCCCACTGTCCGGTACCCGGGCACGGCTCTGCAGGGGCTGATCGGCCCCGCCTGCTGCCGAACGGCCCGAACCGGCCCTGCCGGTCTTCCTGAGGTGGGGGCCGACCAGCCCATGCGGGCGGCAGCCATCCCGGTCAGGCTGGACATGTGGGGCGGTACCGGTTGGCCGCAACCGGGGCCTCGCATCGAAGCGGTCACCACGGCCGGCCGGCACACCGAGGAAAGGGATCGTCATGAAGGCACTCGTCTTCCACGGCCCCGGACAGTCCGCCTGGGAGGATGTCGCGGACCCCGGTATCCAGGACGCCACCGACGCGGTCGTCCGCGTCGACACCGTCACCATCTGTGGAACGGACCTGCACATCCTCAAGGGCGACGTACCCGAGGTACGTCCGGGAACGGTCCTCGGTCACGAGGCCGTCGGCGAGATCGTCGAGGTCGGCAGCGACGTACGCAGCGTCCGTCCCGGCGACCGGGTGCTCGTCTCGTGCATCACGGCGTGCGGCCGTTGCCGCTTCTGCCGGGAGGGATCGTACGGGCAGTGCCGCGGCGGAGGAGGCTGGATCCTCGGCCACCTGATCAACGGCACGCAGGCCGAGTACGTCCGCGTGCCCCACGCCGACCTGTCCACGCACCTGCTGCCGGGCGCCTTGGACAGCAAGGACGCCGTGCTGCTGGCCGACATCTTCCCCACGGCCTACGAGGTGGGTGTGCTGAACGGCCGCGTACGGCCCGGAGACACCGTCGCCGTCGTGGGCGCCGGTCCCATCGGTCTCGCCGCGATCGCCACCGCCCGGCTGTACACACCCGAGAAGATCATCGCCGTGGACCTCGCCCCGGCCCGGCTGGAGGCGGCCAAGCACCTCGGCGCCGACGCCGTGGCGGTCGCGGGCGAGGCCGAATCGCTGGTCGCCGACCTCACCGAAGGCCTCGGGGCCGATGTCGTCGTCGAAGCGGTCGGAGTCCCGGAAGCCTTCGAGACGTGCACGCGCATGGTGCGGCCGGGTGGACACGTGGCCAACGTCGGTGTGCACGGCAAGCCCGCCCTGCTGCACCTCGAAGAGCTGTGGATCAAGAACGTGACGATCACCACCGGGCTGGTCGACACGTCCTCCACGCCGACGCTGCTGCGCATGATGGCAGGGGGCCGCCTGCCCGCCTCGTCGATGGTCACCCACACCTTCCAGCTGGACCAGATGGAAGAGGCGTACGACGTCTTCTCCCGGGCCGCCGACACCGGCGCGCTCAAAGTCGTCCTCGGCGGGCAGCCGCACGACGTTCTGACGGTCAGGGCGTCCTGACAGGAGGAAGTGACCGGTAATGCCGGAGCACACACCACCGAACACGGCGTCCTCGGCGGCGAATGCCGCACGGGGCGACATCGGGCGGCGCATCGCCCAGCGCCGAGGGGAACTCGGCCTGACCCGGCAGGAGACCGCAGAGCGGGCGGGTACGGTCCCCAGCTACCTCCAGTACCTGGAGGAACAGTCCACCGCCACGCCCGGCACCGGCGTCCTCATCCGGCTCGCCGACGCCCTGGAGACCACGGTTACGGCCCTGCGCGGTGGTGACGCCGACCTGCCGCCGGGGGTCGGCCGGGCCGCCGGCCGCCCGGAGCTCGTGGAGCTGAGCACCGAGGAGTGCCGCGCACGGCTGTCGACGCACGGTGTCGGACGACTCGCCATGTCCACGCCCACCGGGCCAGTCGTCGTTCCCGTGAACTACAGCGTCGTCGACGGTGCGGTCGTCTTCCGGACCGCTCCCGGCGCGGCACCTGCGGCCGCCGCCGGGCAGCAGGTCGCCTTCGAGGTCGACCACATCGACGAGGCACTCAGCCGAGGCTGGAGCGTGCTCGTGCGTGGCCGCGCACGCGAGGTGACCGAGCCCGACGCCGTACGCCGGCTGGAGGAGCGGGCGTACAGCGGTCCATGGGCGGGCGGCGAGCGGAACACGTGGGTGTCTATCGACCTCGCCGACATCACCGGGCGCTCGATCACGGTGCGCTGATGCCGCGAGCGGTGTGAACGGAGACGCGGCCGGTACGGCCGTTATGTCGTGGGAGGGCCCGGGCCCTCCCACGACATAACGGCGAAGTGCTCAGGTGCGTGCCCGCGGGCGACACCGCCGGGGCCACTCGCCGGCAGTCGTGGACCGGTGGGCTCTCGTCCCCGCCGCCACCGGCGCACAGCATGGGACACATACCGCTGCACCACGTGAGAGCTGGAGCGCCCGATGCATCCCAACGACGGATTCCGCGAACTCGACCGGCAGGAGCGCCTGCGCCTGTTGGCCGGGGCGCCCGTCGGCCGCATTGTCCACACCCGTCACGCCCTGCCCGCGGTCCTGCCGGTCGACTTCGCCCTGGACGGCGATTCCGCCGTGCTGCTGCGCACCGCGGCGGATTCTGAACTGTCCCGCGCTGTCGACGGTGCGGTGGTCGCCTTCGAGGCGGACGAGCTCGACGCCGTCGCGCACTCCGGCTGGAGCGTCGTCATCACCGGACACGCCACCGTGGTCACCGATACCGCCGAGCACAGGCGGCTGTCCCTGACCGGCCCGCACTCCTGGGTCGCCGCACCCGGGGAAGTCTTCGTACGCATCGAGGCCGAGCTGGTCACCGGTCGTGAACTCGTCGGCGGGCGCACGATCTACGGGGTGGGCATCTCCTCCTGAACCAACTGCGCCACGCGCCCCGCATCTGGCTGGTGCGGGGCGTGCCCCTGTCATCGACGGGTCGATCGGGACGAGGTCGTGGGGACCAACGGTCCCGCTCGGGGACAAGCGGCCACTGACCGCGGATGCTCCCCGCGCAGCAGGATCAGTCCCAGATCAACTCCCCTGCTGGAACGGCCGGATGAAGGAGCACAGCCATGTCCGCGACCACGCGAGGACATGAACTTTCCGGCGCACGGGAGCGGTGGCTCCACCCTCCGACAAAAGACAGGCAGTCGGACTTCCGGCGGCGGCCGCGCTGGTGATCGGCAGCATCATCGGCACCGGAGTCTCAGCGACGTCATGTCGCCGCGCCGGGTGCCGGGTGTCCGGTGCGAGAGGGCCGATCGGCCCCATCCAGGTGGGAACACCGGCCCGGAGGGCCTTCTTTGTCCTGGCCCGATCGGCGTCGTCGAGGGCTCCCGACGGCCCTGTTCCGCGCCTGCCGCCCGGACGAGTATCGACAGCAGAGACGTCCACGGGATTCCGCGGACACGTCATGAACGTATGCGGAGGCAGTTATGGCGACGGTGGCACCAACCAGCGTGCAGGCACCAGAGTCCGCGTGGCGCGGTTTCACGGGCGGGCACTGGCGCGACCACGTCGACGTGCGCGACTTCATCCAGGCCAACTACACCCCGTACGAAGGCGACGCAGCCTTCCTCGCCGGTCCCACGGAGCGGACCCGCACCGTGTGGCAGAAGATCGTCGCGCTGTTCCCGGAGGAGCGGCGCAGGGGCATCCTGGACGTCGACACCGCGACCCCGGCCACGATCACCTCGCACGCGCCGGGATACATCGACCGCGAGCGGGAGCTGATCGTCGGCCTGCAGACCGACGCCCCGCTGAAGCGCGCGATCATGCCGAACGGCGGCCTGCGGATGGTCGAGAACGGACTCAAGGCGTACGGCTACGAGGTCGACCCCTTCGTCACCAGGGTTTTCGGCACCTACCGCAAGACCCACAACGACGGAGTCTTCGACGCGTACACCCCCGAGATGCGCGCCGCCCGCAAGGCCGGGATCATCACCGGGCTGCCCGACGCCTACGGCCGGGGTCGGATCATCGGCGACTACCGCAGGGTGGCGCTCTACGGCACCAACCGGCTTGCGGAGGCCAAGCGTGCCGAACGCGCCTTGCTGGACGCACAGCCCTCCACCCCGGACGTCATCCGGGACCGCGAGGAACTGGCCGAGCAGACAAGGGCGTTGGGCGAGCTGGCAGAGATGGCCGCCTCGTACGGCTGCGACGTCACCCGACCCGCCGCCACCGCACACGAGGCCGTCCAGTGGCTCTACCTCGGCTATCTGGCCGCGGTGAAGGAGCAGAACGGCGCGGCGATGTCGCTGGGCCGCACCTCGACCTTCCTGGACGTCTACCTCCAGCGCGACCTGACCGAGGGCCGCATCGACGAGACCCGGGCCCAGGAGCTGATCGACGACTTCGTGATCAAGCTGCGGATCGTACGGTTCCTGCGCACCCCCGAGTACGACGCGCTGTTCTCCGGCGACCCGACCTGGGTCACCGAGTCCATCGGCGGCATCGGCACCGACGGACGTCCGCTGGTCACACGTACCTCCTTCCGCTTCCTGCGGACGCTCTACAACCTCGGCCCCGCCCCGGAGCCCAACCTGACGGTGCTGTGGTCGCCCCGGCTGCCGGACGCCTTCAAGCAGTTCTGCGCCCAGGTGTCCATCGACACCAGCGCGGTCCAGTACGAGTCCGACGAGCTGATGCGCCCGTGCACCGGCGACGACACGGCGATCGCCTGCTGCGTCTCGGCGATGGCGGTCGGCCGGCAGATGCAGTTCTTCGGAGCGCGGGTGAACCTCGCGAAGGCTCTGCTGTACGCGATCAACGGCGGCCGGGACGAGATGACCGGCGAGCAGATCGGCCCCGAGACGACCGCACTGACCGGCGAGTACCTGGAGTACGAGGAGCTGTCGAAGGCGTACGACGGGATGCTGGAATGGCTGGCCGCCACCTACGTCAACACGCTCAACGTCATCCACTTCATGCACGACAAGTACGCCTACGAGCGCATCGAGATGGCACTGCACGACCACCCCGTGCACCGCTTCATGGCGTGCGGCATCGCCGGGCTCTCGGTTGCGGCCGACAGCCTCTCGGCCGTCAAGTACGCGCGGGTGAAGGTGATCCGCGACGGCACCGGGCTGGCCGTGGACTACGAGACCGAGGGCGACTACCCGGCATACGGCAACAACGACGACCGCGTCGACGCCCTCGCCGTCGAGCTGGTGAAGTCCTTCATGGCGAAGGTGCGCGCACACCCCGCCTACCGGGACGCCGAGCACACCCAGTCGGTGCTGACGATCACCTCGAACGTGGTCTACGGCAAGCACACCGGCAACACCCCCGACGGCCGGCAGGCCGGACAGCCCTTCGCGCCCGGCGCCAACCCCATGAACGGCCGCGACCGGCACGGAGTGGCCGCCTCCGCGCTCTCGGTCGCCAAGCTCCCCTACGAGCAGGCACGTGACGGCATCTCGCTGACCACGACGATCACCCCGGAGGGGCTGGGGCACGCGCCCGCCGAGCGCGCGGGCCATCTGGTGGGCATCCTCGACGCGTACACGGCCTCCGGCGGCTTCCACATGAACGTCAACGTCCTCGATCGGGCAACGCTGGAGGACGCGATGGAACACCCCGAGAAGTACCCGGAGCTGACCATCCGGGTCTCCGGCTACGCCGTCAACTTCGTACGCCTGACCCGCGAGCAGCAGCTCGACGTGATCAGCCGCACCTTCCACGGAACGCTGTGAGCACCGTGAGGGCGATGACCACCGGCCGGATCCACTCCTGGGACCTGTCCACCGGCGTGGACGGTCCCGGGACCCGGTTCGTCCTCTTCGTCAACGGCTGCCCGCTGCGCTGCCTGTACTGCGCCAACCCCGACACCTGGCACATGCGGGACGGCCGTGAGGCCACCGTCGACGAGGTGATGGCCGAGATCGACAAGTACCGGGAATTCATCACGACTGCCGGGGGAGGGGTGACGATCACCGGCGGTGAGCCACTGCTCCAGCCCGCCTTCACCGCCTCGGTCCTGCGCCGCTGCAAGGAGGCGGGACTGCACACCGCCGTGGACACCTCCGGCCTCCTCGGCGCACGGGCCACCGACGAACTCCTCGCCGACACCGACCTGGTGCTGCTCGACATCAAGGCCTTCGAGATCGCCACGTACCGGACACTGACCGGAGGTGAACTCGCCCCCACTCTCAGCTTCGCCACTCGCCTGGACCGCCTGGGCATCCCGGTGTGGATCCGCTACGTCCTGGTCCCCGGCTGGACCGACGACCCCGAAGCGGTCGACGGCTTGGCTCGCTTCGTCGCCGGCCTCGGCAACGTGGACCGCGTGGACGTCCTGCCGTTCCACAAGCTGGGCGCCTCGAAGTACGAAGCCCTGGACATCCCCTTCCCACTGCGTGACAACCCCGTCCCCGGACCGGCACTGACCGAACGGGTCCGAGAGCAGTTCAGGGAGCACGGGCTCGTGACCTACTGAGCATCGTCCCGAGTACGGCACCAGTGCCGGTACGCGGCCAGGGAGGTCGGCGGCGTCGGTACCGCTCCCAACCGGCCCTGCGGATGGGGCCGTTCAGCCCTGCGCCAACGGACCTTCGGCATCCGGCGGCGCCCCTCCCGCGCCACAAGAGTGAGCGGTGTCAGGGCACAGGCCCGGCATCGTCGCTTTCCGAAGGGGTCACCATCATGGCCGTGCACGAGCACTCTCACCGGCGCCCGGGGTTCCACCTGCCCACCTGGCGTGGGCACCGGACCGCGTCCACCCCTGAGTCCGCCGTGTCGGCAAGCACCGACACGTACTCCCTGCGGGCCCACGCCGTCGCGTCGCTGCGTCTGCTGACCGGCTTCGCCTTCCTGTGGGCCTTCCTCGACAAGACCTTCGGCTTCGGCTACGCGACCCCGTCCGGCAAGGGGTGGATCGACGGCGGTTCGCCGACCATGGGGTTCCTGAGCGGGGTCGCCGCCGGACCGATGGAGTCCACCTTCCACTCCTGGGCCGGTGACACCTGGGCCGACTGGCTGTTCATGGCCGGTCTGCTCGGCGTGGGGCTAGCCCTGGTCGGAGGCTTCGCGCTGCGGCTCGCGGCCGTCGCGGGCACCGCGATGATGGCGCTGATGTGGATCGCCGAATGGCCGCCCGCAAAGCACCTCTCCGACGGCGCGCCCAGCATGTCCACGAACCCGTTCGTCGACTACCACCTCATCTACGCCGTCGTCCTGATCGCCCTGGCCGTTGTCTCGGCCGGCGACACCTGGGGTGCCGGGAAGCTCTGGGCGAAGCTGCCGTTCGTGCGCCACAACAGCTGGCTGCGCTGACCACGGGAGGGGTGCGGGGTCCTGAGCGGGACCCCGCAGCCACGCGTCGAGCCCGCCCAGGCATAGGGCCGGTCGGCCCCCTTCGGGGACCTGCGGCCCCTGCACCATGACCGCCCCGACCACGAGTCTGGAACCAGATCCCCTGCTCAGGAGGTACGCATCATGTCCCGCACCGTCACCGTAGGCCTCGACGGTTCCCCCGAGAGCCAGGCCGCCGCCGAATGGGCGGCCCGGGAGGCGAACCTCCGCGGCCTGCCGCTGAAGATCGTCAACGTCTGGGAGCCGGTACCGGATCCCATGGCCCAGGCCCCACTGCTCGGCGCCGAGACACAGCAGCACTGGACCGAGCGGATTCCCCGCGAGGCGGCCGACGGCATCCGGCTGCGCCACCCCGGCTTGGACGTCACCGTGGAGCAGCCTCCCGGCCGGCCCGGAGAGGTGCTGTCCCAGGTGGCGAAGGAATCTGAAGTGCTGGTCCTCGGCACCCGAGGTCTGAGCGGGCTCGGCGGGTTCATGGTCGGCTCGGTCGGTCTGGCCGTCGTCGCCCACGCCGAGCGTCCCGTAGTCCTCGTACGGGCCGGGGAACAGGCTGCCGACGAGCGCATGCAGGATCCGGCGGGGACGCCCTCCGCCTCGGCCCCGTACCGGCCCGTCGTCCTGGGGCTCGACATCGAGAGCCCCGACGACTCGGTGATCGAGTTCGCCTTCGAGGCCGCGGTACTCCGTGCCACCTCCCTGCGCGTCGTCCACGGCTGGAATGTGCCGCCCTACTTCGCCTACGGGATGTCGGTGGACCCCGAGTTCAATGCCCACCTGGCCAAGCAGGACGCCGCCTCCCTGGCCGAGGTGCTGCGGCCCTGGCGGCAGAAGTTCCCGTCTGTCGAGGTCGTCGAGGTGTCCCGGTCCGGCAAGCCCGCAAGTCACCTGGTGGACGCCTCCCACGAGGCCTCCCTGGTCGTCGTCGGACGTCGGATCCGCCGCTCCCCGATCGGCGCCCGCATCGGGCCGATCGCCCACGCGGTGCTGCATCACGCCACCGCCCCCGTCGCCGTCGTCCCGCACGACTGACCACCCGAGGAGAGACAGACCATGAAGGCAGCAGTCGTACGAGCGTTCGGTGAGCCCCTCGTCATCGAGGAGCGCCCCGATCCCGAACCCGGTCCCGGGCAGGTCCGCATCCGGGTCGAGGCCTCCGGGCTGTGCCACACGGACATCCACGCGGCCCACGGCGACTGGCCGGTCAAACCGAGTCCGCCGTTCGTCCCCGGCCACGAGGGCGTCGGCCTCGTCGAGGCCCTCGGTGACGGCGTCACCCACCTCTCCGTGGGGCAGAGGGTCGCCGTTCCGTGGCTGGGCAAGGCGTGCGGGCGGTGCGAGCACTGCCTGTCCGGCTGGGAGACGCTGTGCGAGCAGCAGATCAACACCGGTTACGGATGTGACGGCGGCTACGCGGAGAAGATGCTCGCCTGGGCCGACTTCGCCCAGCCGGTGCCCGAGGGAATCTCCCCGCGGGACGCCGCGCCGCTGACCTGCGCGGGCGTCACCACGTACAAGGCACTGAAGGTCGCCCAGGTGCGTCCCGCCCAACTGGTGGCGATCTCCGGCGTCGGCGGCCTCGGGCATCTCGCCGTGCAGTACGCCAAGATCGCCGGTGCGACGGTGGCGGCCATCGACGTCACGGACGCCAAGCTGGAACTCGCCCGCGAGCTCGGCGCGGACATCCTGATCGACGCCCGCAAGGAGGACCCGGCCGAGGTGCTCCAGCGGCACGGCGGCGCGCACACCGTGCTGGTCTGCGCCGTCAACGAGGCCGCGTTCGCTGCGGCGTACGGCGGGCTGCGGCGCGGTGGCAAGCTCGTCATGGTCGCGCTTCCCGCCGGCGGCACGATCCAGCTGCCGATCTTCGACACCGTCCTCAAGGGCGTCAGCGTCATCGGCTCCATCGTGGGCACCCGGCAGGACCTCGACGAGGTGTTCCGGTTGCACGCGGCCGGCCGCACCCGGGTGATCTCTGTTTCCCGCCCGCTGGCCTCGGTCAACGAGTCCTTCGAAGACGTCCTGCACGGCCAGGTCGACGCACGGATCGTCTTCGAGTTCCCCGGAGGAAGGTGACGGCGATGGAACTGCCCCTGGTCGTGGGCGTCGACGGCTCCGAACCCAGCATGCGGGCCGTGGACTGGGCGGCGGACGAGGCCACCCTGCGCGGAGTGCCGCTGCGGCTGGTGTACGCCTCGTTGTGGGAGCGCTACGAGGGGGCCGCGCTCGCCGAGGGAATTGACCGGCCCTCGGAACAGGTGCTGGCCGACAACATCGTCGAGGCTGCCGCGAAGCGTGCGCACCGGCGTGATGTGGACCTGAAGATCTCCACGGAGGTGCTGCCCGAGGAGCCGGTGCCCGCACTGCTGGGGGAGGGGCGAAACGCATCCGCGCTGGTCGTGGGCGCCCGCGGCCGCAGCGGCATCGCCGAGCTGCTGCTCGGCTCGGTCAGCCTCGCCGTCGCCGCCCGCGCGGACTGCCCGGTGATCGTGCTGCGCGGCAGCCACGACAGCCAGGCCGACGCCGGGATGCGGCGGCCCATCGTGCTGGGCGTCGGCGAGGATGCCCACAGTACGGAGGCCGTGCGGTTCGCCTTCCAGGAGGCGGAGGAGCGACGGGTCGCCCTGGAGGCTGTACGTGCCTGGCGCTGCCCGTCGCACGAGAGCGCCGAGCATCCCCTCCTGGCCGGAGAGCCCGCCCACCACCACGAGCAGCGGGCCGTCGAGACTCTGGAGGCGGTACTGCGCGAAGTCGTGGCGGATCACCCCTCCGTCGAACTGCGACGGCGTGTCGTCGAAGGCACGGCGCGCGAGGCGCTCCTCGACGCGTCGGCCGACGCCGGACTGCTCGTCGTCGGCACCCGCAGGAGGCAGGGACACTTCGGCCTCCAACTCGGGCGGGTCGCCCACGCGGTCCTGCACCACTCCGCCTGCCCTGTCGCCGTGGTACCGCAGCGGGTGTGAACATCCGGGTCGGCCCAGCGCTCGCCGCGTGATCGGGGACATATGCCTGCAGATCGCGGGGCGCGCTGGTAGCCGGTCGAGGTGCCGCCGCCGGCAGCTTCAGCAGCGGCGGCGGCACCTCGTGGTACGGCACGGAGCCGAGCAGATGGGCGATCATGTGCAGGCGGGCCCGGCGCTTGTCGTGCCTCCACGACGAACCACGGGGCCGGCGAGATGTCCGTGTGACCACCCGCTCCTGGAGCTTCACCAGCTCCGTCTGCAGACTCGGCAGCTCCTGCTCGTACGCCGCGCGCGGCACCCTCGCCGTCCTCCTGCCCGCCATGCCGCCCATGCCGCCCATGGGCACTCGATGACGGCAGTCTCCTTCAGGACGGAACGACCGCCACAGGGCACTCGGTGTGATCCACCACCGCATGCAGGGTGGGGCCGAGCGACGTGCCGGTCCGTCCCACGACCAGTAGTTCGGCGCAGGCCGATGCCTGGACCAGGGCGGAAGACGGACTCTTCAGACGTACGTCCTCGTGGACACGGACGTGTGGATGCTTCTCCCGCCACGGTCGCAGCACGTCCGACAGCTGCTGGACCTCCTGGTCCTCCCAAGCGCCTCGGTCCTCCTCGGGAAGGGCGAACGGCATCCACTGCTCGGCGGAGGACGGCAGCCGCCAGGCATGGACGACGCGCAGCAGTGCCCCGCGCCGCTCCGCGGCGTCGAACGCGAAGCTCAGCGCGTCGGCCGCCGGACGGCGCGCGTCGATGCCGACTGTCACTGCGCGGGGTGACCGCCCGCCGACGGCGGGACGGTCGGGGACGAGCACCACGGGCCGGTTCCCGAGCGCGGCGACACCGTGCGCCACGGAGCCGACGGCCAGTCCCGCAAAGCCTCCCGCACCGCGCATACCGAGAACCACGAGGTCGGCCCGCGTTCCCACGGACAGCAGCGCCGGCACGGTCTCTCCGGTGAGGTCGACGCCTTCGATCCGGAGCGCCGGGTGATCTTCGGCAAGCGCCTTCACCAACGCGTCCGGGGCGGGTTCACGGCAGTACGGCCATATCGCGAGTGCCTCCTCGGCGGACAGCGACGAGACATGCGCGACCCGCAGCGGCAGGCCACGCAACCGCGCCTCGCCCACCGCCCAGTCGACCGCGACGCGACTGCACGCAGAGCCGTCGATGCCGACAACGATCGTTCGCTCCATGGCAGTTCGCCCTTCTGGCATACGGAAATCCTTGCGTCCACGGTCCGCCACGGCACTGCCCGGCGACAGGGGCCGTACGGATCCGAACGGAGCTCAATGGCCCCTCCGCCTTCCCTGTCCGGACAGGACTCAGGGCCGACCGGCCCAGAAGCCGACCCCGGACAGCCCCTGGGGCGAGCACCCGGTCCGCCGGATGCTCGAACTGTCGAGAGGCTGGAGGAGAACGAAGATGACGGACGACAAGCACGGCCCCCACACGGTTCACGCACTGCTCGCGGACGGGACCACGGTGTGCATACGCCCCGTGGAGACCAGCGACCACGAACCCCTCCAGGGGCTGTACGAGGAGATGTCCCCGGAGAACCTCCGGCTGCGGTTCTTCGGAGCCAGCCGCCGGTCCGCCGAGATGGCGGCCGACCGCGCCTGCGCACCGCCGCGCCCCGGACACCGTGCGCTCCTCGCCGAGGCGCAGCACCAGGTGATCGGCCTGGCCGAGTACGAGACCGGCGAGGACCCGGGCCGGGTGGAGATCTCGATCGCGGTGGCCGACGGACTCCACCACCGGGGCGTAGGCACGCTTCTCGTCGAGCATCTGGTCTCGGCCGCCCGCGCCGAAGGCATCACCGCTTTCACGGCCGACGCACTCGTGGAGAACCACGAAGTGCTCCAGCTCTTCGCCGACCTCGGGCTGCGCACGGCCCGCCACTTCGAGGGCCCGGAAGTGCGCTGCACCATCGAACTCGAAGAGGACGAGGCCTATCTGTCGGCGGTGGAGGCGCGCGGCCGGGCCGCCGACGTGGCCAGCCTGGAACCCCTGCTGAGGCCGGACTCGATCGCCGTGATCGGCGCCGGACGCCGGCCCGGGTCGGTGGGCCGTGCCCTTCTCCACCATCTGCGCACGGGCGGCTTCACACGGCGCCTGTTCGCGGTGAACCCGAGCGTCACCTCGCTGCTCGGCGTGCCGTCGTATCCCTCGGTCGGCGCGCTGCCCAAGGTCCCGGACCTCGCGGTTCTCGCGGTGCCCGCGGCGGCGATACCCGCCACCGCCGAGGAGTGCGGCAAGACCGGCGTACGGGCGCTGCTCGTCGTGTCGGCGGGGCTCGACAGCAACGAGGCGCAGGCGCTGCTGGCCGCGTGCCGGACCTACGGTATGCGGCTCGTCGGGCCCAACTGCCTGGGAGTCTCCAACACGGATCCGGCGCTCTCCCTCGATGCGACCTTCGCTGCCGATCATCCGAGGCCCGGCACGGCGGGTGTCGCCGTCCAGTCCGGCGGCGTCGGTATCGCCCTGCTCGACGGCCTTTCCCGGCTCGGCGTCGGCGTCTCGACCTTCGCCTCGCTCGGTGACAAGTACGACGTCAGCGGCAACGACATGCTCCAGTGGTGGGAGAGCGACGGCCGTACCGAACTCGCCCTGCTGCACCTGGAGTCCTTCGGCAACCCACGGGCGTTCTCCCGCACGTCCCGGCGCGTGACCCGGCGCATGCCGGTGCTCACCGTCGACGCCGGCCGCACCGACGCTGGCCGACGTGCCGCCGCCTCGCACACCGCGGCCGCCGCGACCCGGACCATGACGCGTCAGGCGCTGTTCACCCAGGCGGGCGTCACCGCCACCGGATCGGTCGGTGAACTCCTCGAAACCGCCGCCCTGTTGCACTCCCAGCCGCTCCCGGCCGGCACCCGTGTCGCGATCGTCACCAACGCGGGCGGCGCGGGCGTTCTGGCCGCAGACGCCTGCGCGGAGGCCGGACTGTCCCTGCCCCGGCTCACCCCCGAGGTGATCGACGACCTCCTCGCCGTACTGCCCGAAGGCGCGGCCGTCGGCAACCCCGTCGACGCCACGGCGGCGGTGACGGAGGAGCAACTCAAGGACTGCGTGGAGCGGATGGTGCGGTGTCCCGGCATCGACGCCGTGCTGCTGGCCCTCGTTCCCACGGCCGTCGCCGCCGCGACAGGTGACAACCTCGTCCGGGCCCTCACGAACGGCCCCGGACGCCGCCCCCGCACGGTGGCCGTCGTACGGCTGGAACAGGATCTGCCCGTCAAGCTGCTGCCAGCCACAGAAGGCGGCGCCATCCCCTCGTACGCCGAACCGGGTGCAGCCGCCAGGGCGTTGGCCCACGCGGCCCGGCGCTCGGCGTGGCTCAGCCGGCCGGCGGGCACGGTCCTCGACCTCGCAGGCGTCGACACGAACCGGGCACACACGGTCGCCGAAACCTTCCTCGCCGCTCACCCGGACGGCGGCTGGCTCGACCCGCGGACCTGCGCCGATCTCCTCGCCTGCTACGACATCCCGCAACTGGCCTGGGCCTGGGCGGAGACCGAGGACGACGCGGTCGTCGCCGCGGAGCGGCTGCGCGGCCCCGACGGACGCGTGGTGATGAAGGCCCACTGGCCCGGCCTGCTGCACAAGAGCGCACAGCATGCCCTCCATCTCGACCTCCAGGGAGACTCCCAGGTTCGGGCCGCCTTCCGGGACTTGGAGACGCGATTCGCGGGTCTCATGACCGGAGTGGTCGTCCAGCCGCTCGCCGCACGCGGCACCGAGCTGTTCGCCGGCGTGGTGCAGGACGAGGTCTTCGGCCCGCTGGTGCTGTTCGGGCTGGGCGGTACCGCGACCGAGGTGCTGGCCGACCACGCCGCTCGTCTCGCCCCGCTGACGGATCACGACGTGCACGACCTGATCACCGCGCCGCGCTGTGCACCGCTGCTGTTCGGTGCGCACGGCAGCGGCCCCGTCGACCTCGAAGGCCTCGAACAACTGCTGCTGCGCCTGTCCCGCATGGCGAGCGACCTGCCGCAGCTCGCCGAGGCCGACTTCAACCCCGTCCTTGCCACGCCCGGCCACGTCACCGTGCTCGACGCGCGGGTACGCCTGCTGCCGCGCAGGGCCCAGGACCCCTATCTGCGCCGACTGCGCTGAGGAGGAACAGACATGAAGCACAGCAGGATCGGCACCGTCATGACGGCCGGCGTCGTCCGCGCCGTGTACGGCACCCCGTTCAAGGAGGTCGCTCGGCTGCTCGCAGACCACCGCATCAGCGGACTGCCCGTGGTCGACGAGGACGAGAAGGTCATCGGGGTGATCTCGGAGACCGACCTGATGGCCCGGCAGTCGCAGATACCCGGTCCAGGGCGCCGCTTCCGGCTCGCGACTCTGAGCCGAGGTGCCCGGAGGCAGGCGGCGAAGGCCCATGCCCGAACGGCCGGCCGGCTGATGTCCCAGCCACCCGTCACCGTGCACGCCGAGGACACCATCGCCGAGGCCGCCCGGACCATGGCGCGGCATCGCGTGGAGCGGCTGCCCGTCGTGGACGAGGAGGACCGGCTCGTCGGCATCGTCACCCGGCGCGACCTGCTCCAGGTCTTCCTGCGGCCGGACGCCGACATCCGCCACGAGGTGATCGAGGAGGTTCTGGTCCGCACGCTGTGGCTGGCGCCCCGGAGCGTGACGATCACCGTGACGGAGGGCGTCGTCACGCTCGCGGGTCACATGGAGCGCAAGAGCGAGACGGAGATCGCCGTCTCCATGACAAAACACATCGACGGAGTGGTGGCGGTGGTCGACATGCTCACCTACCGGCTCGACGACGCGCGCATCAGGCCGGACGAGCAGGCACTGCACGGAGTCACCGAGGACTGGCTGCGACGACTGTGAGAGGAGGCGGACCGCCATGCTCAGCAAGGTACTGGTCGCCTACGGAACGACGAACGGATCAACCGCCCGGATCGCCGAGGCGGTCGCCGACGTGCTGCGAAAGGAAGGGCTGACGGTCGAGGCACTGCCCGCCCGGTCCGTCGAGAGCGTGGAGGCGTACGACGCGGTGGTGGTCGGAGGCGGGCTCTACGCGGGACGGTGGCACCGTGACGCGCGACGGTTCGTCCGTCGCCACCGCCGCGCGCTGACCGGGCGCCCGCTGTGGTTCTTCAGCAGCGGCCCGCTCGACGTCACGGCCTCGGAACGGGACATCCCACCTGTGCCCGGCGTCCGCCGGGCCATGGTCCGGCTCGACGCCAAGGAGCACATCACCTTCGGGGGCTGCCTCGAAGAGGGCGCGAAGGGGCGTATCGCCCGGATGATCGTCTCCTCCGGAAAGGGCGGAGACTTCCGCGACTTCGGGCAGATCGAGTCCTGGGCCGCAGGCATCGGCGCACAGCTGCTCGCGCCTTCGCCAGGAAGGGAACCTCAGTAGACGCGGCCCCGGCCCGCCTCCGGACACTAGGGCCGTCCGGCACGGGATGTCGCACCGTTCGGCTCAAGTGTCCTGCGTCAAAGGGGAGTTGGATGAGAGTGAAGGAACTTCCCGATGTGCTTCCCGACAGGAGATGAGAGCAGTGCGTACGACTCTCACGCCGGAGTTCTATCAGCTGTTCGCCGTGCTGCTGGTCGCGGCCATGGCCGCGACGTTCGTCGTGGCCGCGGTGGCCGACGGGGCTTTCGTGTGGCTGTCGCGTCGGCTGTCCGCGCGTCGGCTGCCGCGCCGCGCAACAGTGCCGAACGTCCCCGAAAGGGGCCGAACCGCCCCTACTGCCGACCGCACGCCGGTGCGACGGTGAACGTGGTCCCCCCGACCGATGCGGGATCTCCGAGGCCGTACCGAAGGCGGTGACGATGATGGAGCTGCCCCTGGTTGTGGGTGTCGACGGATCGGAGTCCAGCCTCCGCGCGATGGACTGGGCTGTGGACGAGGCGGCCCGCCACGGCCTGCCGCTCCGCCTGGTGCACGCTCCCCTCTGGGAGCGCTACGAGGGCATCGACCTCCGGAGCGATCTCGGCCGGCCCTCCGGGCGGGTGCTTGCCGAGAACATCGTCGGATCCGCGGCGGAACGCGCCTGGCGGCGCAACCCTGCCGTGAGGGTCTCCACCGAGCTGGTGCCCGAAGAGGCGGTCTCCGCGTTGTTGCTGGAGGGCCGCAACGCCGCGGCGCTGGTGACGGGCTCGCGTGGCCGCGGCGAGCTCACGGGACTGCTCCTGGGTTCGGTCGGCCTGGGTGTGGCGGCCCGGGCCCACTGCCCGGTGATCGTGGTGCGCGGCGACAAGGTCGCCGTGGAGAGCAAGCACGAGCGGATCCTGCTCGGGGCCGGGGACCCCGACACGAGCAGTGAAGCGGTGCGTTTCGCGTTCCGTGAGGCCGCCGCCCGCGCCGGCACGCTCGATGTCGTACGTGCCTGGCGCTGCCCCGCGCACGAGACCGCCGATCATCCGGCGTCGGCGAACGAACCGGCGCGGTACCACGATGAGCGGGCTTCCGCCCTGCTGGACGCGGTGGTCCACGACGCCGTCGCGGACCACCCGGACGTGCGGATACGCCGAACGACGGTCGAGGGACCGGCCCGCAAGGTCCTGCTGCATCGCTCCGCCGCCGCCGACCTGGTGGTTGTCGGAGCCCGGCGCAGGCACGGCCACTTCGGCCTCCAGCTGGGCAGGGTGGGCCACACCCTGCTGCACCACGCGGGCTGCCCGGTGGCGATCGTGCCGCAACCGGTGTGACCGTGGAAAACGCCCCGTACGCACCCCATTCCTTCTCGCTCAGGAGTTGTCCATGACCGTCCGAGTGGGTATCGACGGATTCGGCCGCGTCGGCCGCGCCCGCCTGCGCGGGGCACCGGAGCGTGCCGAGTCCGACAGGTCGGCGTGCGCCGAGACGGCCGACGGGCGGCTGCGCGGCATCCTGCGGGTGACCACCGCGCCGATTGTCTCCCGTGACGTGATCGGCGATCCCGCCCCCTACGTCTTCGACGCGGCCCCGGCCCAGGCGCACGGCGACCCGGTGAAGGTCATCGGCCGGTACGACAAAGAGTGGGGCTGCAGCAACCGGCTGCTCGACCTCACCGGTGCCGAGCCGACGGGCCGCTTCCAGCAACACGTGGCGGAGCAGCTGTGAACCGGCCGCCCGCCCGGCCCGGGAACTCCCTCGACGGCATCTCACCCGTGCTGAGGGGCGTTCGTGCCGTCGTCCTCGACACAGACGGAGTGATCACCGACTCGGCCAGGGTGCACGCCGCCGCCTGGAAGACCGCCTTCGACGCGTTCCTGCGCGACCATCCGCCCCAGGACCCTCACCAGCGGCGTCCGTTCGACACACGCGACGACTATCTGAAGTACGTGGACGGCAAGTCCCGCCTCGACGGCGCCGCCGCCTTCCTCGCCTCACGCGGCCTCGACCTGCCCGCCGAGACGGTCCGCGACGTCGCCGCCGACAAGGAGCGGCTGTTCACCGAGCGGCTGCGTGAGAAGGGCATCGACGCCTACCCGGGTACGGTGCGGCTGCTGCGAGCCCTGCGGCGCGAGGCGGTGCCCCTTGCCGCCGCCTCCGCGTCCCACCACGCCCGTGAACTCCTCACCAGGGCCGGCGTCCTCGACCTCTTCGCCGCGCTGGTCGACGGCGGCGAGGCGGCCCGGCTCGGCCTGCCGGGCAAACCGCGGCCCGACCTCTTCCTGGAAGCGGCCCGCCGGCTCGGTGTCCCCGCCGACCGCACCGCCGTCGTCGAGGATGCCCTGGCAGGTGTGGAGGCAGGCCGTCTGGGCGGGTTCGCCCTGGTCATCGGTGTGGATCGCACGGCCGGTCCGGACACCCGGGCCGGACTCCTGCGGCACGGCGCCCACCTGGTCGTACGCGACCTGGGTGAACTGATCGAGGCAGGAGTACCGACGTGACGGGCTGGACCTGGGACTACGAGGGCTACGAACCCGCGGACGAGCGGCTCAGGGAGTCCCTGTGCACGCTGGGCAACGGCTACTTCGCCACCCGAGGGTCGATCCCCGAGTGCGCGGCCGACGACGTGCACTACCCCGGGACGTACGCGGCGGGTTGCTACAACCGGCTCACCTCCGACGTGGCCGGACGCCGGGTCGAGAACGAGGACATGGTCAACCTGCCCAACTGGTTGCCGCTCCGCTTCCGCCTGCACGGCGATGACGGCCCGGGACCGTGGCTCACCCCGGACACCGCGACCGTCCTCGAACACCACCAGACCCTCCATCTGTCCACCGGCCTGCTGGAGCGCCGGACACGGTACGCCGACGACGTGGGCCGCACCCTGGCCGTACGCCAACTGCGCATCGTGCACATGGCAGACCCTCATCTGGCCGCCATGCGCACCGAGTTCACGGCGGAGAACTTCTCCGGCGAACTCGACGTCGAGGCGGTCCTCGACGGCGCCGTCACCAACGCGGGCGTGGCGCGCTACCGGGACCTGGACGGCCGCCATCTGACCCACGTGCACACCGACACCGCCGCCCAGGACACCGTGTGGCTGCGCTGCCGCACCCGTACGTCGGACATCCGCGTCGGCATGGCGGCCCGCCTCACCGCAGACGAGCCTGTATCCACCCGTCACGGGGCCCTGCGCGCCGTCCAGCACACGCGCCTGCCCCTCGCCCCTGATCGCACCGTCACCGTCGACAAGGCCGTCACCCTGCACACCTCGCGGGACTCGGCGATCAGTGACCCGCTGCGCGCGGCGATCGACCGGGTGAGCGCGGCACCCGGCTTCGACGACCTGCTGGAGTCGCACATCACGGCATGGGACCAGCTGTGGCGCCGGGCCGAACTGGACGTGCCGGGCGAGGCGGGCAGCATCCTGCGGCTGCACCTCTTCCACGTCCTGCAGACCCTCTCCCCGCACACCGCCGACCTCGACGTGGGCGTACCGGCCCGAGGTCTGCACGGTGAGGCGTACCGGGGTCACATCTTCTGGGACGAACTGTTCGTCCTCCCCTATCTCAACCTGCACTTCCCCGAGGTGTCCCGCGCCATGCTCGGCTACCGCCACCGCCGGCTCGAACAGGCCCGTTCCGCAGCCCGTGCCGTCGGCCGCACTGGTGCGCTCTACCCCTGGCAGAGCGGCAGCGACGGCCGCGAGGAGACACAGGAACTGCATCTCAACCCACGCTCCGGGCGCTGGCTGCCCGACCACTCACGCCTTCAGTACCACGTCGGCTCGGCCGTCGCCTACAACGTGTGGCAGTACTGCGAGGCGAGCGGGGACGCCGAGTTCCTGCACACCAAGGGTGCTGAGATGCTCCTGCAGATCGCCCGCTTCTGGGCGGACTCGGCCACGTACGACGAGAGTCTCGGACGGCACCGCATCCGCGGCGTGGTCGGCCCGGACGAATACCACGACGCCTACCCCGGTGCCGAGAAACCCGGCCTCGACGACAACGCCTATACGAACGTCACGGCCGCCTGGGTGCTGACCCGCACGCTCGAAGTACTCCAGGCACTGCCCGAACCGCGCCGGCGGGAACTCGTCGAACGGACGGCCCTGGACGGCGGCGAACTCGAACTCTGGGAGGACGTGTCCCGCACGCTCCACGTGCCCTTCCACGACGACGTCATCAGCCAGTTCGAGGGCTACGGCGACCTGGAGGAACTCGACTGGGACGCCTACCGCGACCGGTACGGCGACATCCGCCGGCTGGACCGGATCCTGGAGGCGGAAGGCGACACCGTCAACCGCTACCAGGCGTCCAAGCAGGCCGATGTCCTCATGCTCGGCTACCTCTTCTCACCTGCCGAGCTCCAGGGGCTGTTCAGGAGACTCGGCCACCGCCTCGACGAAGCCACCTGGCGGCGCACCGTCGACCACTACATGCGACGTACCAGCCACGGATCCACCCTGAGCGGGCTGGTCCACGGCTGGGTGCTGGCCCGGGCCCGGCGCGCCGAGGCATGGACGTTCTGCCAGGAGGCGCTCAAGGGCGACATCGCCGACCTCCAGGGCGGGACCACCGGAGAGGGAATCCACCTGGGCGCCATGGCCGGCACCCTCGATCTCGTCCAGCGCGGACTGACCGGACTGGAAACGCGCCAGGGTGCCCTGTGGTTGGACCCGGTGCCGCTGCCGGAGCTGTCCTCCTACGGGTTCGCCCTTGGTTACCAGGGGCACTGGGGAGTGCGGCTGCGAATGGAGCAAGGGAGTCTGGAGATCGAAGTGCCCTCGTCCGACCGGTCGCCGATCGACATCCGGCTGCGCGATCGTGTGGTTTCCGTGCAGCCGGGGGAGACGGTTCAGCTAGTGCTGCCCGACTGATGCCTGTGCGGGAAGAGTTGTCTGAGATCCGGCCAAGGCCCCTTGGCCGGATCATCAAGACGATGGTCTGAGCCCTGGTTCTTCAGGGTCGCGAGATCGGCTCGGCCCCTCCAGGCGAAGAGGGATTTCGGGGGCATCGGTCGTAGTGCGGGGAAGGAAGGTCAATTCATCTCTGCCACGAAGAGGGGGGCGACAAGGGCCGCGGGTCTCCCTCGATCGACGGCCGGGAGGACACAACTCGCCTCCACCATCGGGCGTTTCGAGAGAGCGTCGCTGTGTTGCTACGGCGTGTGGTCGACTCGTATGAAGAGAGCGTCTACCACATGACGGACTTGTGCTGCGGGAATACGCCTGGCACTTCACCGTCCCCTGGTCAAGGCAGGTTGCGATGCGGAATCTCCGTACGGGGGCGACGCCGGGCCGCGGAGTGTCCTGGAGTTCGAGGCCGAGGCCACGGGGTCTGGGCGTCAGGAGTACCGGATGGCTCCGCCGGGGGTGAGGGCCGGTTGAGGGTCTGCCTGCTGGAGTTCGGCGAGCAACTCGCTCTGGCCAGTGATCAATTCGGTCAGGATCCGGCGGGCTGCACGCAGGAGCTCGGCCACATCGCCGCCGGCAAGGGCGTAGCTGACGGTGGAACCCTCCCGGATGGACACCACGATCCCGGAGCGGCGCAGTACGGCCAGTTGCTGGGAGAGACTGGACGGTTCGATCTCGATATCGCTGAGCAGGTCGCGTACGGAGACGGGGCCGTTTTGCAGCAGCTCCAGGACCCGGATGCGTACCGGGTGTCCGAGCATCCGGAAGAACTCGGCCTTGGCCTGGTAGAGGGGGACCTGCATGGTCAATCGCTCCCTGCCGCATTCGACGGGCTGCATCCGGGCGCGGTGGCCCTGTACGTGCCACCGCGGGGGTCTTGCTGACCGATCCTGGCGCATCCGGCCCCGCACGCCCATGGGATTGATCTGATCTCAATGTGCCGAGTTGAAGAAATCTTCAAGTCGTGGGCGTGCGTGGCTGTGGAGCACGCGCTTTTCTATACGTCCAGTTGGGTCTCGATGCTCTTGAGCTGGTGGCGGGCCATTGCGAGGTTGGATTTCTTCTTGTCGAGTACGAGGTAGAGGAACAAGCCGTTGCCGCCACGGCCCTTGAGTGGCCGGAGGATGTGGTATTGGCTGCCGAGAGTGATCAGGATGTCCTCGATCTCACCCTTGAGTCCGAGGTGTTCCATGGTGCGGGTCTTGGCTCGGATCACGTCCGTGTTGCCCGCCGCCGCAACAGTCAGGTCGAGGTCCTTGCTACCCCCCAGAGTGCCCAGCGCCATGCCGCTGGTGTAGTCGACCAGAGCAGTTCCTAACGCGCCCTCGATCGAAGCCATGATCTCCTTCAGGCAGATCTCCACATTGCTCATACCGACGTCTCCTTCTTGTCACTGCGAGACTCGGGCGTCGCCCTCCTCGCGGATGCCCCGGACCCTACGTAGGGCCTGCGACCCGCAGCCCTGTTGTTCCGGTACTGGCCGAGAGAGCCTCAAAAAGTCGGATGATGCGATATCTGCGACCGCTCATGTTCGGCGCGCGACAACGGGCACCAGCGCCAGGTTCGGCACCCAGAGCCTCGTATATCCGATATGCGCCCAGCGGTGCCTTCGAGCAGTTCTCGCCCGTCCACCGCTCGCGGGGAACTCCGGGTGTCATCTGACGTGATTGAACGAGCAGCTCGTGCGACTTCACGGTGAGCCGCTCGCCGGGCGGCTGCTCCGGTTCTGCGACACGGGGAGCGCACTGCTCGCGGGTGGCGAGATCGGAGATGTACGGATCACGGGCGGCGGGGCTGAGAGGGCGGATGCATCACGAATCATGGGAAACGGACCGTTACGGCAAGGCCGCCCGTCTGGCCGGGCTCGGCCGTTGCCTCGGTTCCATGGGCCTCGGCGATGGAGCGGACGATGGCGAGACCCAGCCCGTGTCCCGTGGTGCCGACGCGGTCCTGGGCGGGGCGGCGGAACGGCTCGAAAAGATCCGGTACCCGGTCGGCGGGCACCGGAGGCCCGGTGTTGGTCACCGTCAGTGTGCGGCCGTCGATCAACACCCGGACCCGGCCGCCGGGATGGTTGTACTGAATGGCGTTGCGGACGAGGTTGGTCAGCAGGTGGCGCACCAGCACCGGATCACCAGGGACGGTCAACTGCTGGTCTGCCGACACGGCTACGTCCACCTGCTCGCCCTCGGCCTGCGGAGCAAGCTCGGCCGCGACCAGCCGGGCCGCGGCCGACAGGTCCACGGGCTCGGTCTCGTCCAGGCCGCGATCACTGCGGGCGAGCAGCAGCAGCGCGTTGATCAGCCGCTCGGCCTCACGGTTGGCGGTGAGCAGGTCCTCGCGTACGTCGGCGAGACCCTCGGGGAGGGGATCGGCGAGGCCGACCTCCAGGCTGGTGCGCTGGACCGCGAGGGGAGTCCTTAGCTCGTGGGAGGCGTTGGCCACAAAGCGCCGCTGGCTCTCGAACGACTTCTCCAGCCGGTCGAGCATGGTGTCGAACGTGTCGGCCAGACGCTGGAGTTCGTCGTCGGGACCGGTGAGCGCCAGCCGCTGATGCAGGTTCTGCTCACTGATCCGACGAGTGGCATCCGTCATCGCGGCGACCGGCCCGAGCGCCCGCCCGGCCAGCCACCGGCCGAGCAGTCCGGCCAGCACCGCCATCACGAGCAGCCCGACGGCCGACCAGAGGACCATCTGCCGCAGGGCGGTGTCCTGCACGGCCTGTACGGTCTGGTCCATCTGCCGGATCATGGCGAAGTCGTCGCGAGGCCTGACCAGCGGCGGAACGGTCCCCTGGGGATCCGTGGGTTGCGCGCCCACCGTGGCGAACCCGCCACCGCTCGGCACTTCACCCTTCCAGATCTCGATTCCCTTGACCTGCTGGGCCGTTCCATAGCGCGCGAGCAGCACCACGAAGGCCAGCAGCGCCGCGCCCGCGAGCAGGAAGAGCACGGAGAAGGCCGCGGTCAGCCGGGCACGGAAGGGCATGCCCCGCAGCAGCGCCCGCGGGTTCAGTCGCACAGCCGGTATCCCTGACCCTTGTCGGCGGTGATGAGACCGGGGTCGCCCAGCTTGCGCCGCAGCCGGCTGACGACGGCCCGTACCACGCCGGTGCGCGGGTCGAGGTTCTCGTCCCAGAGGGTGCGTACGAGTTCGTCGTGCGGCACCGCCACCCCCTGGGCCTCCATCAGCAGTCGCAGAACCGCGAACTCCTTGGGTGTCAGTTCGAGTGGCCGGCCCTCCACGGACACCTCGTGCCGCGCCCGGTCCAGGGTGATGCCCTCGTGTCGCAGCGCGGCCGGAGGCGACTTGGGGACGCGGCGGCCGAGCGTCCGTATGCGGGCGACCAGCTCGGCGAAGTCGAAGGGCTTGGCCAGATAGTCGTCGGCGCCGAGCGTCGTGAGTCCGTAGACCTTGTCCGTGATCTCGCCGGCCGCGGTGAGCATCAGGATCCTTGGCGGGTCGGTGAGTTCGCGCAGCCGTCGGCACACCTCGTCGCCCGTCATGACCGGAAGGTCGCGGTCGAGGACCAGCACGTCGTAGTCGGTGAGCAGACACATCCGCTCGGCCTCGTCACCGGAGACGGCGAGATCGACGGCCATCGCCTGCCGACGCAGACCCGTGGCGATCGTACGGGCGAGAACACGGTGGTCCTCTGCTACCAGAACTCTCATGAGCCCCATGAAACCCGGCGCGGCATTGCAGCGGAGTAAGGACGGTGGCCGCAGGGGCACGTCCCCGGTACCGCAGGTGCAGGGCCCTTATGCCCCTGTAACGCGCTTATCCCGCTGTACAGGGCGCCCTGCTTCTGTCGTGACCATGAACTTCGTCAAGCGCGCCGGGCTGAGCCTGCGTGCCAGGAAAGTCAGGACCGCCGTCCTGCTGGGGATCTTCGTCGTCATCTGCACCCTGCTGCTGGGCGGCTTCCTGCTGCAAGGCGCCACCGCCCGTCAGGAGGCGGACGCACAGCGGACGATCGGCGTCGACGTGACGCTGAAGGGCAAGGCCCTCACCCCGGCGCTGGCGGACCGGCTCGGCTCGTCCCCGCAGGTCCACCGGTACAACCCGCGGCTCCCGATCGAGGCCGGGGCCCGCGGTATCGAGCCGCTGGAGTCCGACGTTCCGAGGCCCGGCGGCGACCGCTCCGGGGCGAAGACACCGCGTCCCCTGGCGCTGAACGGTGTGCGGGACTCGGGCCTGCTGCTGCCTTTCTCGTACGGCTCGAACAAGATCACTGCCGGGCGTGGGATCACCCCTGAAGACGCCGGTCGCCGGGTCGCCATGGTCGAGAAACGGCTGGCCTCGACGAACGGGCTCAAGGTGGGCGACACCATCCGCGCCCTGTCCGCCGACGGCAAGAACACCGTCCCGCTCACGGTCGTCGGGATCTACCGCGACGCGACGCCGGACCCGACGAGGTGGACGCCGCCGCACCTGCTGCCTGGCAACACGCTGTACGTACCGGTCCGCGCCGCTCAGCAACTGAGCCCCGGCACCGCGGACTTGGCCGAGGCGGTCTTCAGGATCGGCTCCCCGGAACAGGCCGAGCAGCTGCATGCCGAGGCCCGGCGGCTCCTCGGCACGGGGCCCTTCGACTTCCGCGTCAACGACAAGGCGTACAAGGACCAGGTCCGTCCGATCCAGCGGGTGGGAACCTTCGCCAGGCTGATCGTCCAGCTCATCGCCTTGGCCGGGGCGCTCATTCTCGGACTCATCGTGATGCTGCAGATCCGGGAGCGCCGCGACGAACTCGGCATGCTGCTGTCGCTGGGCGAGAAGAAGTGGAAGCTCATCGGCCAGCACACCGTGGAAGTCGCCGCGGTCGCCCTGCCCGCGGTGGCCCTCGCCGCCCTGGCCGGTCAGATCGCCGCCCAGCAGGCGGGCGACGCACTGCTGGGCCACCAGGAGTCCGCTTCATCGCCGAGGCCCCGTTCGCCGGACGCAGTGGCCGACTCGCCCGAGATGCGCGTCCAGCCGTCCGACCTGGGCAAGGTCGCCGGTATCGGTCTGGGCATCTCCCTGGTCTCAACTGTCGTCCCCGGCATCGGAATTCTGCGCCTCCACCCCCGCTCCATCCTCACCGACAGCGAATAAGCACCGCACCGAAACAGACCGGGAGATCCGACCGACATGAACTTCGTCAAACGCGCAGGGTTCAGCCTGTGGTCCCGCAGAGGCAGGACCCTGATCACCCTCTGCACCTTCCTCGTCATCTCCGTGATGGTGCTGGCCGGCGTACTGATCGCGGACGCGACCGCCCAGGCCAAGAACGAGGCCAAGCGCTCCGTGGGCGCCGAGGTCAACCTGGTGATGGACCTGAGCGGCCAGAACGCCGCCGGTGGTCTGATGGCCCCTCAGATCAGTGCCGGAACGGTGGAGAAGCTGGGCGCGTCCACGCTGGTCCAGAAGTACAACTACTCCATGTTCGACCGCGGCGTCGTCAAGGGCGGCACCGAACTGGTCACCGGGGGAACGGACACCGCGGCCTCCGGCATGGGTCCCAATGGCACGGCAACCGTCGGTGTCCTCGACTCGGCCCTGCTGCCCGACTTCCGCAGCGGCAAGTTCCAACTCCTGTCCGGAGCACACCTCACCGCCGCCGACAAGGACAAGCGCCTGCTGCTGATCGAGGAGAGGCTGGCCGGGAAGAACGGCCTCAAGACCGGCGACAAGATCACCCTGGGCGCGAACGAAGGCACTGCCAAAGCCGAGTTCACCGTGGCCGGGATCTACCGGGACCCGCGCCCCAGCTCCGAACCCGAGCCCGAGTACTTCGTCGACCCGGCCAACATGCTGTACGCCTCCATCGGCGGCTTCGCCGGACTCAACGCCACCCAGGACAGGTCCCTCAAGGTCACGAAAGCGACCTTCCTCCTCCAGGACGCCGAAGACCTGCCGAAGTTCAAGGAGGAGGCCGAGCGGATCGCGGGATCCGAGCTCGACGGGTTCCAACTGGACGCGAACGACAAGGCGATCCGGCAGATGACGGGCCCGCTGGACAGCATCGGATCCACCGCCGCCCTCGCGATGTGGCTGATCGGTATCGCGGGCGCCGCCGTCCTCGTCCTCCTCGTCAACCTCGCGGTCAAGCAGCGCCGCAAGGAGTACGGCGTACTGCTGGCCATGGGCGAGAAGAAGTGGAAACTCATCGCCCAGCAGGCGCTGGAGATCGTCGCGGTCGCGGCCCTCGCCATCGGACTGAGCTCCCTGTTCACCCAGAGCCTGACCCAGAGCGCGAGCCAGTCGCTGCTCGGCGAAGAAGCCGCCGCGGCCCGGCAAAAGCTCGAATCGTGGCAGCCCCCGGCCCCCGGCAGCACCGGCATCGACCAGGGCATCGACCCGAACGACAAGCCGGTGGAGAACGCCGACCCCATCGACAGGATCGACATACGCCTGGACCCCGCGGACCTCGCCACCGTGGGCGCCGTCGGCCTCGGCCTCGGACTGCTCGCCACCGCCGTCCCGGCCGCCTCCGTACTGCGGCTCAGCCCGCGGACCATCCTCACGAAGGGCAAGTGACAGCCACCATGACCACCGCCACCGATACCGCGACCGAACCCCCGCCCGTCCTCCGGCTCGACGGCGTCAGCCACACCTACATCGGCCAGCGACGCCGGACCACCGTCCTCAAGAACATCGACTACAGCTTCCGGCGCGGCACCTTCTACACGGTCCTGGGACCCTCGGGCAGCGGAAAAACCACCCTGCTCAGCCTCGCGAGCGGCCTCGACGCACCCACCCGGGGCACCATCAGCTTCAACGGTCAGGACCTGACGAAGCTCGGCCTCGGCCGCTACCGGAACAAGCACGCCGCCACGATCTTCCAGCACTACAACCTGCTCACCTACATGACCGCCCTTCAGAACGTCACCACCGCCATGGAGATCACCGGTGTGAAGCCGGGCAGTGGTGGCCGCAGGGCGCGCGCGCTGGAACTCCTGGAGCGGGTCGGCCTGGACAAGCACATGGCGACGCGCAACGTCATGCGGCTCTCCGGCGGCCAGCAGCAGCGCGTCGCCATCACCCGCGCCCTGGCCTGCGACGTCGACATCCTCTTCGCCGACGAACCGACCGGAAACCTCGACGAGGACACGGCCCAGGGCATCATCGACACCTTCCGCGAACTCGCCCACGAACAGGACAAGTGCGTGGTGGTCGTCACCCACTCCCAGCGCCTTGCGGCCCAGTCGGATCGCGTACTCACCCTGCGCAAGGGCAAGTTGACGGAGTGACCCGGGGCGGCCCGCTCGCCGTGCGCGGCTACTCCGGCAGCTCCAGCATGGGTTCACCGCAGGACTGGCATTCGGCGAAGACATCGAGATCGTTGAGTATCTCGGCGTACTCGGGGTGACCCTTGAGGGCCGCCGCGGCGGCGAGCAGATAGCGAGTGGTGATCTGGTCGTGCTCCGCGCTGGCCAATGTGTCGGCCAGCAGGGTCATGGCCTCGGGTAGGGCCTGACGGTAGGCGTCCGCGATGTCGTCGGGCAGGTCCGCCGGAGTCTCGCCGAGTTCACCGGAGCACATCGCCACGAGGCCGACGACGTACAGGTAGTCGTCGCGCTTGGCCGGCGGAAGCCCGCGCGCGATCGTGACGATGTACGGCACGGCCGCGTAGGCGGCCGGCCAGGCGGTGCCCTCGGAACACAGGTACGGCCACAGGTCGTTGAAGTGCCCGCCGTTCATGGGGTCGGCCATCAGATGGCGCAACTCGTCGGGAACGAAGGGGGCGTCGGGCGCGCTGCCCTGCCCCTTGGACCAACCCCGGTGGTCGAGGGCGGGCCAGCGCGGGTCGTCCAAAGGCATCATGGGCGGAAAGTGTAGGTGGACCGGATGGGCGGGATTGACCAGGTGGACGCGATGGCCTGTCGGCCGGGAGGTCCCGGTGCCCCTCAGCGGGGAACTGGCCCGCCTCCGGAGAGCCGAGCTCACCTAGTGCTGTGACCGCATAGGTTCGCCGGTTTGGTGGTCGTGGCGATTGGATGTGCGGTGACATCCGATCCGATCGCTGGAGGCGCGGTGGCTGAGCCTGTCCGCGTGCGCAGACTGACCGACCAGGAGGGGCAGCGTCTGCAGCAGATCGTGCGGCGGGGCAGCACCAATTCGGTGCGCTACCGGCGCGCGATGATGCTGCTGGCCTCGGCCGGCGGGAACCGCGTGCCGGTGATCGCCCAGCTGGTCCCGGCCGACGAGGACACAGCGCGCGATGTGATCCACCGGTTCAACGAGATCGGGCTGGCCTGCCTGGACCCCAAGTGGGCGGGAGGCCGTCCCGCCTGCTCAGCCCTGACGACGAAGATTTCGTCGTGGCGACGGCCACCACCCGCCCGGCCAGGCTCGGCCTGACCTTCACCCGCTGGTCGTTACGCAAACTCGTCGCCTACCTGCGCAAAGTACACGGCCGGGTGATCCGGATCGGCCGCGAGGCCCTGCGGCGCCTGCTCGCCCGCCGCGGCGTGACCTTCCAGCGGACCAAGACCTGGAAGGAGTCCACCGATCCCGAGCGCGACGCCAAGCTCGACCGGATCGAGTACCTCCTGGAGAACTTCCCCGACCGCATATTCGCTTTTGACGAGTTCGGCCCGCTGGGCATCCGTCCCACCGGGGGAACCTGCTGGGCCCGGCAGGGCCGCCCCGACCGGGTCCCGGCGACCTACCACCGCACCCACGGCGTCACCTACTTCCATGGCTGCTACTCGATGGGCGACGACACCTTGTGGGGCCGTCAACCGCCGTCGCAAGGGAGCGGCCAACAGCCTGGCCGCGCTCAAGTCCGTCCGGGCCGTCCGCCCGGACGGCGCCCCGTTCTACGTGATCCTGGACAACCTCTCCGCACACAAGGGCACGAAGATCCGCCGGTGGGTGCAGAGGAACAAGGTCGAGCTGTGCTTCACACCGACCAACGCCTCCTGGGCCAACCCGATCGAGGCGCACTTCGGGCCGCCGCGGCAGTTCACGCTCGCCAACTCGAACCGTCCCAACCACCCCGTCCAGACCCGCGAGTTGCACCGCTGTCTGCGGTGGCGCAACCAGAACGCTCGGTACCCCGATGTCCTGGCCGCCCAGCGACGCGAACGCGCCCGCGTCCGCAGCGAGAAGGGCATCCGCTGGGGCGGACGCCCACTGCCCGTCACGGCCTGACGCCTGGCTCACGACGGCCGCCGAGCCCTACCACCGCAACTCACCCCTTGGGCCGGGCCTGGACCGGGCTGTGCCGTGTCCGGCTGCGGGCCCGGCCGTAATTCGCTTGCCCTGGCTACGGGTTGAAGCTGCACTGTGGCCAGACACCATGAGTCGTGGTGCCGGTATCCCGAGGAGGCAGCGGCAACGATGGAGATCCGTCCCACGACCGACAAGGATCTCGACGTCTTCGTCGACACGGTTCATGCCGCGTTCGGGCTCTTCCCGGAACCCCCGGTCGAGGGCGGCGGGCTCTGGTGGTCGGCGCTCGAAATGGACCGCTGTCTGCTCGCCCTGACGGCGGACGGGCGGCCTGTTGGCACCGCGGCCGCGCACTCCTTCGAGCTCACCCTGCCCGGTGGGACCCTTGTCCCGGTCTCCGGGGTGACCGCCGTGGGCGTTCTGCCCTCGCATCGGCGCCAGGGCGTGCTCAGCGCGATGGTGCGGCATCAGCTCGCCGAGTTGCGGGCCGGCGGGGGAGTTCCTTTCCGTGCTGCTGGCCTCTGAGGCCCCGATCTACGGCAGGTTCGGCTACGGACCGGCGACCTACACTGCGCAGCTGACGGTGCCGCGCCACAAGGCCGCCCTCGCGGTTCCCCGGGCGCGGGGAGTGGCCGACGCACCAGCGACCGGCTCGGACAACGGCTCGGTCGAGGTGCTGCGTCGGGCCGAGTGCGGCGAGATTCTGGAAGAGGTCTACGACCGCTACCGCCGCGCCCAGCCCGGCGCGCTGTCCCGCCCGCACCGCTGGTGGGGCTTGCGCGCGGGGCAGCCCCCGATCTCGCCGGCGCCGCGCTACGTCGCCGTCCACCGGGACGCCGACGGCGTCCCGGACGGGTACGCCAGCTACTCGGTCGAGTCCGGCACCCTGACGGTCGACGAGACCATCGCCACCGACGACGCCGTCTTCACGGCCCTGGCCTGGTTCGTACTCGGACACGATCTGGTCTCTCAGGTCGTGTTCAAGCACGTCCCGCCCGGGCACCCGCTGCGCTGGCAGTTCGCGGACTTCCGCGCCGGCGAGGTGAGCGGCGACATGGACTGGCTCTGGGCGCGACTGCTCGACGTCCCGCGTGCTCTGACCGCGCGCGGCTGGTTCACGGACGGCGAACTCGTCCTCGACATCGACGACCCGTTCCTCGCCGAACACGGCCGCTACCTGCTGACCGTCCGGGACGGCAAGGCCGACTGCGTCCCCACGGACCGGAAGCCCGACCTGTCCATGGACGTGCGCGACCTGGGCTCCGTCTACCTCGGCGGCACCGCCCCGAGCACGCTCGTACGTGCCGGACACATACAGGCCCACCGCCCAGGCGCGGCCACCCTCGCCGACTCCCTCTTCCGCGCCGACCGTCCCCCGCACTGCCTGCACTGGTTCTGACCGCGCGCTCGCCGACCCCACAAGTCTCGTCAGTCCATAGTCACCCGTCGCGGCGGATGCTGCCGACGGGCGAAGTGGCGAGCGGGTCCAGCCAGGAGCGGGGGCGAGGGCGGCCGGGCTGGAGCAGGCACACCGTCACGAACGGCCGGACAACCTCGCCTCCCCTGCGGCGGCTCGGCGAGGAACTGACCCACCACCGTTGCCTCGTCCACGGGCGTACGGCCCGGGAATGGATCGCCTACTGGGCACGCTGCCACGCCATGCCGGTGAACCGATGTGGGCACAGCACTAGAGGGAAGCGAGCAGCCCATAGAGGAGCGGGATGCGTGGTGCGCTGTCCGGCAGCCGCCACCAGCCCGAAGGGGTGCGGATCATCTGCGGGAAGCGCGGCCAGGGGAGTTCCTCGCTCTCACGGAGCCGGACGATGCGCAGGCCGGCTCCGGCCAGCGCGTTGATCACCTCGTCCAGGCCGTGCCTCCACTCGAAACTCTCCGTCGCGCCGTCGACGGCCGGGCCGTCGGTGTACGTGTGGGTGGAGTTGCCGTGGATGGCGCCGCGCCCCTGGAGATAGTCGTGGCGCAGTAGAAGGTCCGGGCCCTCGTCGGGGGCGGGCTTGGGACCGAGGGCGTTGAGCAGGGGGTGGAACTCGACGAGGTACAGCCGTCCACCCGGCTTGAGGAGACGGGCGATCACCTCCGCCCAGCGGTCCAGATCCGGCAGGTAGCACAGTGCTCCCTTGCCGGTGTAGACCACGTCGAAGCGTCGTTCGCCGAGCGCGTCGACCGCGTCGTACACATTGGCGCGTACGTAGTCGACGGCGCAGTCCGCCTTCGCCGCTAGGTCCCGGGCCGCCGCCACCGACGCCCCGGAGATGTCGAGCCCGACCGTGCGCGCTCCACGCCTGGCGAACGCGAGGGTCTCCGTGCCCAGATGGCACTGCAGATGCGCGACCTCCCGCCCTGCCAACTCGCCGAGGTCCTCCCACTCGAAGGGCGCGAACCAGCGGAACGGATCGGGCTGCTCCTCGACGTCGTAGAAACGGCTGGCCAGGTGTACGGGAGTCCGTGCGTCCCAGTTCGCCTGGTTGGCCTGCATCATCTCCAGGACCGCGGGATCGAACCGCTCGGCAGCCTCAGTCATGGATCCATCCAACCGTGAAATCCGTTCCTGCCGAAGCATCTCAGTGGATCTCGGCAAGCCCCTTCGCGAACTCCCCTCGTACACGCCCCGGAAGAAGTTGCCCAGGGACCGATGAGTTGTCGAGTGGCCCGCGGTCTACCCCTGCGAAAGGCATCAACACCCAACAACGAAGCAGGAGTCACTGCCATGAGCGCAACCACGCCCCAGACCCGTCCCACCACCTCGTCCCAGTCCTCCGCCCGGTCCGCGCGGCTGCTCGACACGCGCCCCGTGTGGCTGGTCGGCGTAGTCGCCACGCTCGTCGGTGCCGTCGTGACCGAGGCGTTCGGGCTCATCGCCCGAGGCGTCGGAGTACCGATGGAGGCGGCCAGTCCCGGCGCCACGGAAGCGGCGGAGATCCCGGTGGGCGGCTTTTTCGGCGGTGTGCTGTTCTGGTCGGTCGTCGGCATCGTCCTCGCGGTGGCCCTGGCTCGCTGGGCGAAGCGGCCCGCCCGCACCTTCGTGGTGACCACCGTCGCGCTCACCGCACTGTCCATGGCCGGCCCGGCGGTGGCCCCGCACACCGCGACCTCCACCCAGGTCGTCCTGGCGTTGTCCCATCTGGTGGCCGCCGCCGTGATCATTCCCGTGGTGGCGCGCCGGCTCTCCCACGGGCGCCCGTGACTCGCAGCGGAGGACGTGCGGCAACTGTGGCGGCCGGCCCATGTGGGCCGGCCGCCATTGATGTCGTGCGGTGCCGGCGGTGTGCCATGGCTCAGCCCCGGGTGGGCTCACTCCGAGGTGGCGCCGGCTACGCGGTCAGGCGCAGAGGACGCGGGTCTCGGGCGTGTAGACCGGACCGCCGCTGGTGCTCGTGCTGTCGCTGAACTCGGCGTAGAAGTACGAGTAGAAGCCGATGTTCCCGTTGCAGCCGGAGTCGGCGGCGACCTGAAGGGTCAGGGTGACAGTCCGGCTCTGACCGGGCGGGATGGTGGCGCCGTAGTTGGTACCGAGGTTGGCGGGTCCGGTACCGGAGCACGGCACGCTGCCGGCTGCCGTGGCCAGGCTGCAACCGGTGAAGCTGTACTTGAGGTCGGGCCGTTGGGTGGTCAGCCAGGTCGGCTCGATGGTCTGGTGGATGAACCAGACGTCGTAGGTGTTGTTGTTGGTGAGCGTCATCGACAGATTCACCGTGCCACCCGGAGTCGTGGTGGCGCTGTCGGTCGTGAAGGTGAGATCTGTCGGGCCCGCTTCGGCCGCGCTCGCGCTGGGCGCGAGGCCGAACAGGGCGAGGACGAGGGCGAAGATACCGGCGAGACCGATGCGTCTCATCTGTGTTGATCGCATGACCCGGGAGGCTAGGCAAACCGCGAACGCACCGTCTTCCCCAACGGACACACCCGGCGCGACGCTCGGCCGGAAGCGCGCGTCCGGTGACGCCGTCGTGAAGTTGCCTCCACGAATGGCTACTTCCTGCATTCGTGCAAGGCAACGCGGGATCGATGGCCTGACGAGTACGGCGCGTCATGCCGGACGGCTCCTCGGAACGGAGTGGAGCGGTGTGGCGGTAATGGCGGATACAGGAGGCGTCGGCCGCCACTGACCGAGCATCGCGGCGTGCGGTGCGATGACAGTTTCGGTCAGTCGTGCGCATTTGGGCCACGTAGCCAGCCGCATGACCGGCCCTGACGCCGACTTCGGCCCGCCGCTCGGGCTGCGTCGCCTGACCTGACCTGACCTGACCTGACCTGAGCCGGCCGGGACGAAGTCTGCCCGGCCGGCCAACCCGCGCACCCTTGCGCGACACCGCCCGATGCGCCGCCCAGAGACATGACCGTGGGCCCATGGCTGGATTCGCCGATGCCCTCTTCCCCGCCTTTCGGTCAAGCGGTACTCCTTGCCGAGATGCAGGGCGGCCCCAGGCAGGGAAGGGACACTGCGATGACGCGCGCGCGGCGCTATGGCCAAGAGGACCTGGGAAGTGCCGCTCCCGGCGATCCGGCCGCCTGTGGCCAGGCGGAGATGACCTCGTTCGACGAGGTGTACGACCAGCCGGACCCCAGACACTTCTTCCGCGTCCTGGGCCACTGGGACTATCAGACGCCTCGCCATGCGCAGGGGCTGTTCCGGCGCGTGGCCGCCGCCCGCGCGCGAACCGCCCGCGCCGCCGCCCCGGTCACCGTGCTGGACATCTGCTGCTCGTACGGCATCAACGCGGCCCTTCTCAACCACAGCCTCACCCTGGAAGACCTGTATGCCCACTACACATCCCCGCAGGCCGCGGCGCTCACCACGGCGGAGCTGATCGAGTGGGACCGTGCCTACTACGCGGCTCACCGACGTGCCGACGCTCACCCGGTCATCGGGCTCGACATCGCTGCGAACGCCATCACCTACGCTCTTGCCGTCGGCCTGCTGGACCAAGGCTTCACCGAGAACCTCGAAGAGGCTCCACCCACCCCCGCTCTCCTGCGCGCCGCGCAGCCAACCCTGCTGGTCACCGTCACGGGCGGAGCGAGTTTCCTGTCCCCGCGCACCTTTCAACCGCTCCTCGCCGCCGCTCACGAACCGGTGTGGATCGCGGCGTTGGTCCTGCGTACCGGCTCCTACCGCCACATCGCTGACGGGCTGACACCGTACGGCCTCATCACCGAGAAAGCGGCTGCTCCGACCTATCCGCAACGCCGCTTCACCAGCGTGCAGGAGCAGCGATATGCCATCACCGCTGTGACTGCCGCCGACGAGGATCCCCGGGGCAAGGAGACCGAGGGCTACTTCCACACCGCGCTGCACCTCTCACGACCCGCGCAAGACGCCACAGCCCTTCCGCTCACCACTCTTACGTCTGAGAGCGCCTAGGCACACGCGAACCGCACACGGGGGTTGCCCGCTCGTTTCAGGTCCACTCCGCCACCGCAGCTCGGCGGATACGACAGCGACGTCCCCCACCGGCGTCCCGCGCCGACCTGCCGTGGTCGGGTCCCAACTCCCGTACCAGGCAGGCCACTTGGCTCCAGGAATCGCCACCCCGCGACCCACCATGACGTCGGAAGGACTACCAAACGCCCTGAGAGCATCCTCGACCGTGACAGCCGTAGAGGTTGAAGGACAATCTCAGACCGACACCCGGGCCGGGCTCGCGGCGTGCTGGGCGTCACGCGCCATGCGCCACAGCGCCGCCGAGAGCCAGATCAGGATGGCGCCGACCAGGATGTGCAGCCCGCTCGTGAGCAGGCTGTCGGACAGGCCGGTGAGGAACGCGAACAGCGGCAGGACGACGGCGTAGCCCCAGGCCGGAATCGCCGGGAACACCCGGGCGCGGATCATCGCCGTGCCGAACAGCGCACAGCCCACGGCGAACACGGCCGCACAGCCGATGAGCGCGGGGATCGTCGGGCCGGTCAATACCTCGTCGATGACGTCGTCGTCGAAGTAGAACAACACCAGGTTCGAGGCGAACGCGGCGGCGCCGAACAGGCCGAGCCCGATGAGGTTCACGATGTGCGCCACCTCTGCGAAGCGGCCGGTGGCCGGGCGCTGTCGCAGTTGCAGTGCGGTGAGCAGCGGGAGGGCGAACGCGGGGGAGAGGCCGAGTGGGACGCTGGTCGCGGTGGTCTCCCCGGTGAACGCCTCGACCAGCGCGGGCAGGGCGATCAGCAGACCGGCCAGCACCCCGCACAGGGCGCCGACGCGAAACGTCGATGAGGTGACGGGTGAGGCGATGGGTGAGGTGAGGGGCGATGACATGAGGCCAACTCCGGTTGCTCCGACGGTTCTGACAGTGGGACAGGCCGCAACCGTAGGGAGCCGCCGACCAGCGGCAGGAGGTGCAGAACGGGGACATCGACCGCCGGAAGTCACCATCTCCCGCGGGCCGTCCAGCCGTTCGGCACGTGTCGTTCGGCCCTAACCACCTGGAGTTTCCGCGGCGACGCCGCTGAGCCACCGGGTCCGGCCTAGCCTGACGACAGTGGGTGATGGTGGGTGAGGGGGTGTTCATGGCGGCGTACGGGCCTGTGCGGTGGGTGCCGCCGCTGCTGTACGGCGCCGTGCTCGTGGGCGGTCTGTACTACGCGGCGGCCGGACTGGGCGACGGTCCGGGCCCGTCGGTGTGGCGGACGGTCGGCTTCGTCGCCGTGATCGGGGCGCTGTTCGCCCTGGAAGCGGCGGGACACCGCCGTCCCACGGCCCGGGTGCCGCTACTGCTGGCGCGCTGCGCCCTGATCGGCGCGGCGGTGGTCCTTGACGCCTCGGACCTGGCCCAAGTGCTGTTCGTGCTGCTGCCGTTCACCGCCTACTTCGCCTTCGGCCGTACGACCGCACTCGCGCTGGGCGCGCTCTGCCTGGCCGGGCTGCTCACCTTGTACGTACTGACTGCTCCCAGCTGGTACCGCGACCTGGAGCACGTCTCCGACCTGCTGATGCTCACCGTCGGCCTGGTGCTGGCGCTCTCGATGGCCGCCGTGGCCGTCGGCGAACAGCGCGCCCGGCGTGAACTGGAGGAGTACGCCGAGCGGGTCGCCGAGCTGTCGGCCGCCACCGAACGCAATCGGCTGGCCCGGGACATCCACGACAGCCTCGGTCACCATCTCACCGCGATGTCGGTCCAGTTGGAGATGGCCTCCGACTTCAGGGCCCTGGACCCCGACGCGGCCCAGCGGGCGCTGAACGAGGCGAGGCGCTCGGTGAAGCTCGCGCTCGGCGACGTACGGCAGTCGGTCCGCGCTCTGCGTGGCGAGGCGGCGCACCCCACGCTCTCGGCCGCGCTCGCCGGCCTGGCCCACGGCGGCGAGGCCCGGCCGGTGGTCACCGTGGAGGTGACGGGCGACGAGGACGGCCTCGGCGCGGCCGAACTGACCGCCCTGTACCGGGCCGCCCAGGAGGCGGTGACCAACGCGCGCCGTCATGCGCGGGCCACGCGGGTGACGGTGGCGGTCCTGCTGGCCGAGGACACCGCGCGGCTGGTGGTGTCCGACGACGGCCGTGGCTTCGTACCGGAGGCGGCCGTCGGCGGGTTCGGGCTCCTCGGGATGAGGGAACGGGTGCACCTGGTGGCGGGGAGCGTGGACATCGACAGCGGCCCGGATGCCGGGACCCGGCTTACGGTGACCGTGCCGCGCGGGAAGACCACGTGGGGATGAGCATGGACGAACGCGGGCGGAGATGACCATGGACGACCAGGAGCCGGCGCCGCCGGTCCGGGTGCTGGTGGTCGACGACCAGCGGCTCATCCGCGACGGCATCGCCTCGCTGCTCGCCATCCGGCCGGGCATCGCCGTCGTCGGTACCGCCGTGGACGGGCGGGACGCCGTGGCGAAGACCCTCGAACTGGGCCCGGACGTGGTGCTCATGGACGTCCGGATGCCGGAGATGGACGGGATCGAAGCGGTCGCCGTCCTGCGCGGCCGGGCCCCGGAGTGCAGGGTGGTCATGCTGACGACGTTCGAGGACGAGGAGTACGTCGTGCAGGCGCTGCGGGCCGGCGCCCACGGCTACCTGCTGAAGGACCTGCCGGCCGAGGAACTCGCCCACGCGGTCCGCCTGGCGCACGCGGGCGTCACCCAGCTCGACTCGTCCGTCGCCCGCCACCTCACGGCCTCCCTGCCGAACCCCACGCCCGCCCCAACTGCCAAACCTCCCGCGACTGTTGCCGCCGTCCTGAGCCCGCGCGAGACGGACATCCTGCGGCTCGTGGCACAGGGCCACACCAACCGGGAGATCGCCGCGCGGCTGTACCTCAGCGAGGGCACGGTCAAGAACCACGTGTCCCGGATCCTCACCCGGCTCGCCCTGCGCGACCGCACCCAGGCGGCCCTGCGCGCCCGGGACCTCGGCCTGCTGTGAGACCCGACCTCGCCGTCGTTGAGCACCGCGCACGCCGGTGTTTCAAGTGGCCGCCGCCCGCCGCACTGTTGCGGTTCACCACCAGCGGGCACGAATCAGACATGTATTGCTGCCTCTCCGCTCCCCACGGTGGCCTGCGATCCGCCGCACTCCTCGCCCCCGCCCTCTTCCGAGCCCTCCACGCCGCCGCCCGCCGCGGCACGACACAGATACGCCACCCCCGCGACCCGGACGCCGTGTCCGCCGTCAACCTGGAACTGGTCACGCTCACCGAGGACCTGGCCGTCATCACCTGGTACACCGGCGTGACCGGCAGCGACGACGGATTCGGCCACCTGCTCCCCGCGGTCACCGAGGGCGAAGTCGTCTACGGCACCCACCCCGCCCGGCTGAACCGCACCGCCTCCGAAGGCCGCCGCACCGCCCACCACTACGTGGAACTGACCGACCTGGAACCCGGCCAGACGTACTACTACCAGGCCCGCTCCCGGGGTTCGGCGGCCACACCCACACCACTGCACCTCGTGAAGGGCAACGCCGTCGGAACCTCGCTGCACGGGCTCGGCTCGCGCGGCGGCCCGTACTCCTTCACCACGCCCCAGCCTCCGCCCGGCCGCCACCTGCGGACGATCGCCCTCTGCAACGACCTGCATCTGGGAGAGACCACAGCCGGTCTGGTGGCCGGAGTCCCGTTGATGCGGGGCGTCTCGCAGCGGCTCGGCCTCGCCCCGTATCCGGAAATCATGGGCCGGGCCCTGGTCGACGAGGCCCGTCGGCGCGGAGCCGACCATCTGCTGGCCGCGGGCGACATCTCGGCCGGCGGCGCGCCGCGCGATCTGGCCGGGGCCAGGCAGATCCTCGACGGCTTCGGCACGCACGGGCAGGACTACTTCGTCGTCCGCGGGAACCACGACCGGCCCAGACCGAAGAGTGGCCACGACCCGTTCGGCGACAGCTTTCTGGACGAATTCCCCGGTGGCGACGGGCCCGCGTACTTCGCACGCGATCTCGGCGGGCTGCGGATCGTCGGACTGGACACCTACGAGAAAAGGGGCAACGGCAGCGACTCCGGCGGACTCTCGCCCGACCAACTGGCTTGGTTCCGGGCCAGGTTGAGGGAGAACAGGGACCAGCCGACCATGGTCTTCGGACACCACCCACTGACCGTACGCAATTCACTGTTCCCCGTGATGAGCGGGCAGCGCCTCAACCGCCGCCAGGCCCGCGCGATCCTCGACGCCTACTCCGTTGCCCCCGGTGTCTTCCTCCACCACGCCGGTCACACCCACCGCAACAAGCGCACCGTCCTCCCACAGGCGCGGCACGTCACGCTGCAGGAGGTCAGCGCCGTGAAGGAGTACCCGGGCGGCTTCTGCCTGCTTCGGATCCACACGGGCGGCTACGCCCTCAACTACTACAAGACGAGCAGCGGACCGGCCCGGGAATGGAGCGAGCGGAGCCGACGCGTGGCGGCGGGCCTGTGGCCCCAGCACGCCCTGGGCCGCTCGGTGTGCGACCGCAACAGCGTCGCCACCCGCGATCTCTCGGGTATCACCCCGTCGGCCTCGCCGACTGTGGTCCGTGGTGCTGCCTAGACGACGGCCCTGGTGCTGCTCAGGTGACGGCCCTGGTGCTGCCTGGTCGACGGGCCGGAGCATGGTGGTTCGGTGCTGCGCCACATCCGACGGAGGTAGGAGCCTCTGCCTGGTCCTTCAGCCAGTACGGTGAGCATGAGGCCTACCGGATGAACGGCACCCTGGCTGCGTATGTCGGAGGAAGCGATGAGCGGGGAAGGGCAAGGGGGTTCCGGTCAGCAGCTGCCCAAGCTGCGGCTGGACGAGCTGCTCGACGAGCTCCAGGCGCGCATCGACGCGGCCCGGGGGACGCAGGACCGGGTGCACAGTCTGCTGGAAGCGGTGCTGTCGGTCGGGCGGGAGCTCGATCTGCCGCACGTGCTGCGGCGCATCGTCGAGGCCGCCGTGGTGCTGGTGGACGCCGAGTACGGGGCGCTGGGTGTGATCGGGGACGACAGCCGGCTGTCGGAGTTCCTGACGGTGGGCATCGGCGAGGAACTGCGCGCGGAGATCGGTGAACTGCCCAGCGGCCACGGCATCCTCGGCGAGCTGATCCGGCACCCGGAACCGCTGCGGCTGCCGGAGCTTTCTGAGCACCCGGCCTCGCACGGGTTCCCCGACCACCATCCGCCGATGCATTCGTTCCTGGGTGTGCCCATCCGCGTGCGCGAGAAGGTGTTCGGGAACATCTACCTCACCGAGAAACGGGGCGCGGCGGAGTTCGACGCCGAGGACGAGTCGGTGCTCTCCACTCTCGCCGTGGCGGCCGGAGTGGCCATCGAGAACGCCCGGTTGTACGAGGAGACGCGGCTGAGCGAGCGCTGGATGCGGGCCAGTTGGGAGGTCACGAGCGCGCTGCTGTCGGGAACGTCCGGTGCCGAGGTGCTGGAGCTGATCGTCGAACAGGCCAGGGAGATCGCCTCGGCGGACGTGGGGATGATCGCAGAGTACATGATCGGGGCGCAGCAACTGCGGCCGGTGCTCGCGGTCGGGGCGGACGCGGAGCGGCGCAACGGGCTGGTCCTCTCCGCGCAGGACGGATTTGTCGCGGCCGCGCTCACCACGGCGGAGCCGGTGGTCAGCGTCGACATAGAGCTCGACGACCGTACCGGTGAGTTGGAGTCGCACTGGGCCGGGCTCGGCCCGGTGGTCGCGGTGCCGCTCGGCGCCGGCGGGAAGGCCCGCGGAGTGCTCCTGCTGGGGCGTCTGGCGGGCCGAACGCCGTTTTCCGACGCCGACAGTGGGCCCCTGCTCGGCTTCGCGGGTCAGGCGGCGCTGGCGCTGGAGCTCGCCGAGCGCCGCCGGGACGCGGAGCAGCTTGTGCTGCTGCAGGACCGGGACCGGATCGCGCGCGACCTGCACGACCTGGCGATCCAGCGCCTCTTCGCGGCAGGCATGACCCTGCAGAGCGCACAGCGCTTCGTGGACCATCCCGAGGCCGTGGAGCGGCTTTCGCGGACCGTCGACGATCTCGACGACACCATCAAGATCATCCGGTCGACGATCTTCGGGCTGCGCGCCCATGGCGGTGGGACGAAGGAGGACAGCGGCCTGCGCGGCCGGGCGTCCGAGGCAGTGCAGGCCTGCGCCACCTCCCTCGGCTTCGCTCCCGCGCTGCGGATCGAGGGCCTCGTCGACACGGACGTCCCCGGCGATGTCGCCGACCATGCGCTCGCGGTCCTCGGCGAGGCGCTCAGCAACGCGGTCCGGCACGCGGGGGCGCACTCCGTGGACGTCCATCTGCAGTGCGCCAGGGGCGAGTTGGCGCTGACGGTGACGGACGACGGGTGCGGAGTGCCCGACGGTGTGGCGCGCAGCGGACTGAAGAACCTGGAGGACCGGGCCCGCGCGCTCGGCGGAACGCTCACACTCGGCGAACGGCCGCAGGGCGGTGGTACGCGCCTGGTGTGGCGCGTACCGACAGGCTCAGCGCGGGACTGACCGTGCCCCTTCGGTCAGCGTCCGGGACACTGCTCGACGAGGCGAGGAAGGCCCCTGAGGGCCGTACCCCAGGCGGATCACCATCTGTGCGTGACCGCGCCGGTCGCTCGGCCATGGCATCAGCTGTTCGCGCAGATCGGGCCACTCCAGGGCTTGGTGCAGCAGCGACGCCCGCAGGCCACGAGCGGTGGCCGTCAGTAGTACGCGTTCCAGCGCCTGACCGGCGCGCAGCCAGTCGGTCCGGCGGTCGTGCGCGGTGGACAGCACGGCGATCGACGGCCGCTTCTCGAAGGGGCGGGAGGCAGGCACGGCCGGGTGTCGGTGTGCGCCGAAGTCCCGCATCGGGACCTGTTCCCGGGAATCCTTCGGGCCCAGCGCCTCCGGCGGTACTCCCAGGTCCGTGTGGTTCGGATCGCGCACCCATAGGCGACTCTCCGCGGCCCGGTCGGCGTCGGACGTGTTGCGGCGCTCCGCTTCCGCGGTCAGCCGCAGCAGGCGGTCGGTCTCGCGCGGCGCGGGACGGCTCAGCTGTACGCCTTCACTGTGAGCGGCCTCGGCGAGTTCGGTGTGGACGGCAGTGGGCAACGGCCGCTCCGAGAAGGGGAAGCGGCTGCTGTGCCGGCGCCACACCGCGTCGTACAGGTGCGGCGAAGAGGCGGTTCTGGCGGTGCCGCCGAAGCGTACGGTGGCGAGCAGGTCCGGCTCGTCGGGCCGGGGCAGCAGGCGGGACACCGGTTCCCAGCCGAAGTGCGCCACCGCCACCCGCAGGTTGAGGAGCGCGCACCCGACGGAGAGGTGCAGGGCACGCCCGGTCGGGTCGATGTGGCGCAGGCCATGGTCCGGGGCGGCGCGGATCTCCAGGGTGACGGTGTCCGGGTCGAGGCGGAAGCGCCAGGGCTGGGTGTTGTGGATCGAGGGGGCGGCCACGGCCGCGGATATGAGTTTCTCCAGGGTCGGGGCGTCGAGTGTCATGGACCTCATCGCGAACTCCTCCCCGCCCCGGGCCGAGTGGCGGGCCGGGCTCATCGGTGACCGCTCCCAGCGTGCGGTCACCGGGTGTAGCGGCAGCAGGGGCCGTACGGCCCTGTGCTGTGCCGGACGGCCCGGATGCGCTTCACCTCGCGGGGCGCTCGCCGGATTCGGGCTGTTCGAGGTGGGAAGCGAGGACCGCGGCCTGCACTCGGCGCTGGACACCCAGCTTGGCCAGCAGCCGGGAGATGTGGTTCTTGACGGTCTTCTCCGAGAGGAAGAGCTTCTTGCCGATCTCGCGGTTGGTGAGTCCGTCTCCGATGAGGGCGAGGATGTCGCGTTCGCGTGGGGACAGACTCGCCAGCTCGGGGGCGACGGCCGGGGTACCGGCAGGATCCGCCCGCAGGGAGGCCATCAGCCGGGCGGTCGTCGCGGGGTCGAGCATGGACTGGCCCGAGGCGACGGTGCGTACCGCTGAGACGAGGTCGGAGCCCTTGATCTGCTTGAGGACGTAGCCCGAGGCGCCGGCCATGATCGCGTCGAGCAGGGCTTCCTCGTCGTCGAACGAGGTCAGCATGAGAACGGCCAGCTCCGGCATCTGGCTGCGCAGCTCGCGGCAGACGGTGATCCCGTCGCCGTCCGGCAGGCGTACGTCCAGGACGGCGACGTCCGGGCGCAGGGCCGGGCCGCGCGCGAGCGCGTGCTCGACGTTCTCGGCGTCGCCGACCACCGAGATGTCCGGTTCGGCGTCCAGGAGGTCGGACAGACCGCGTCGTACGACCTCGTGGTCGTCCAGCAGGAAGACGCGGATCGGGTCCTGCTCCGTGAAGGTGCGTGTCCTGGTCATGGCGACCCCTCGTTCCCCGGCGACTGACGGACTGCGGGCTGTCCGCGACGACGATCGTCACTCGCCGGCAGCCGGATGCACTAGGGCCGACCGGCCCCACTCCGACCCACAATGCGCCCTGTCCGGCGCATCCGCCGCGGGCCAAGCCCGTTCCGGAGCCCCGGAGGCGATCGCTCGATGCGCGGTCACAGGCGGCTGCCGCTGCCGTACGGGGCGTAGAGGTCCAGCAGCCGGGTCCGGGCCGAGCGTAGACGGTGGGCGAGGATGTCGCCCACCCACCGGGCGACCGTGTGGCCCAGGGCGGGGTCGTCCTGGCACATCGCCCGGACGGCCGGGGCGTCGAACTCGTAGGCGCGGACCGGGCTCGTCGTCTCGGCGCCCAGGTGCCAGGAGTGCGGTGCGAACAGCCAGGACCAGCCGACGAGCTCGTTGTGGCCGAGGGTCTCGATGACCGCTGCCCGGCGGCCGGGTACGCGCATGTCGAGCTGGATCGTGCCGGTGCGGATGATCCAGAACCGGTCGGCGCGACCGCCCTCCTCGAAGAGGCGGACTCCCTGCGGGAACGACACCTCCCGGGCGATGTGCATCAGTCGCTGCCGGTGCTCGGCGGGCAGTGCCCGCGGCATGCTGGACGTGGGCGAAGCGTTCATGACCGGCCTCCAGGACGGACGTTCGAACCTAGGACTTCCAGCGTGTGCCCGTGCCTCGGCTCGAACCATGGGCCACCCGGCCCCAGGGAGGGGACTGTGCGGCCCCTGCGCACGCGGACGTTCCTGTACGAGGCTCTGCATGAGATCGGGCAGGACCGGACACAGGAGGTGCCCACCATGGTTCGGCACATCACCGCAGGAATCGACGGATCCGCCGAGAGCCTCGCCGCCGCACACTGGGCGGCCAGGGAGGCCCTGCGTCGCGGCGTCTCGCTGAACCTCGTGCACGCCTGGACGTGGCACCCACGCCCCGCCCCCTCCGTCCCCGCGGACAGGACCGAGCGCGACTGGGCCGAACAGACCCTGGACCGGGCGGCGGGCAGCATCCGTGCCGCGCACCCCGGGCTGCGGGTCGTGGAGCGACTGGTGGCCGACTCCGCGGTGGCCGCCCTCCTCGCGGCGGCCGAGGACGAGGAGCTGCTCGTCCTCGGTTCCCGTGGGCTCAGTGGCGTCGCGGGATTCATGGTCGGCTCGGTGTCCCAGCGGCTCGTCGCCAGGTCCTCCCGCCCTCTGGTGCTCGTACGTGCGGGTGAGAGTGCCGCCGACGAACACTTCACCACCCTGGACGGCGTCTCGCCCGACGAGATACCCGAGACCCCCTATCGCGATGTCGTCCTCGGCCTGGACACCCCGCGCCCCAGTGACGAGCTGATCGAGTTCGCCTTCGAGTCCGCACGGCGCTGCGGCGCCACGCTGCACGTGATCCACGCCTTCGGTACGCCGCGGGTCCAGCCGGCCGACGGACCGTGGGCCACGGTGACCGGGCCGGAACTGATCGCGGCACAGGAACACGCCATGGTCGCGACCCTGCGCCCGTGGTGCGAGAAGTTCCCCGAGGTCACGGTGGTCGAGACCGTCTCCGAGGGACGGCCCGCCACCGCGCTGGTGCGGGCGTCGTCCGGAGCCTCCCTCGTCGTCGTGGGGCGCCGGACCCGGGACAGCCACCTCGGCACGCACATCGGCGCCGTCACTCACGCGGTGCTGCACCACGTCGGCTGCCCCGTGGCCGTCGTCCCGCACGACTGAAGCGGCGCCGTGACGGTGCTCAGGCCAACGGCCCAGGGCACCAGCGGTCCAGGGAGGGAACAGCAGTCATGACCACACGTCACGTCATCGTCGGGGTGGACGGCTCCGTCATCGCCGTACGAGCACTGGACCTGGCCGCCGACGAGGCAGCCCTGCGCGCCACCAGTCTGGAGATCGTGTACGCCGTCCCCGACCTCGACGAGGCGGGCCCGGTGCTGGCGTCCGCCGCCTCGCGGGTGCGTTACCGCCACCCGCGCCTGCCGGTCGTGACCGTCCCTGCCGAGGGCCACTCGGCGGCCGTCCTGGCGGAACACGGACGCAGGGCCGCGCTGACCGTCGTCGGCTGCCGGAGTCTCGGCGGGTTCGCGGGCACGATGTTCGGCTCGGTGAGCCGGCGCCTCGCCGCGCACGCGCCCGGCCCGCTGCTGGTCGTACGCGGCGACTCTCCGCCGCACCTGCACAACGAGGTAGTGCTCGTCCTCGACGAGGAGGACGACGCGGACACGGCGGCGTTCGCCTTCCAGGAGGCGGAACTCCGTGGTGCTTCGCTGCGGATCTTCCGGCCCCCGGCGGATCGGCACCCGGCCCTGGTCCCGGTGCCGCACCGACGGAGCGAGTGGACCGCGTCGTACCTCCCGGCCGGTGAGCCGCCGACGGTGCTCGGCGCTCGGCATCCTCTCGTCCGGATGGGGAGTCGCGACGCTGCCGCCGCCTCGACGCAGACGCTGCTGGAGGCCACACGTACGGCGGACCTCGTCGTGACCGCCTGCCGACCCGAGCGGACCGGGCATGGCCGCCATCTCGGTTCCCTGGCACGGACGTTGCTGCATCGGGCCCACTGCCCGGTGCTGCTCGTTCCCGCCGGGCAGGAGAGCGCCGCGCCCTCGGCCTCGTGAAGGAACTCCGCCGCGCCGTGCGGCGGGAGCACGGGCTGTCGGCTCTGTCGGCTCTGTCGGCTCTATCGGCTCGTTCGGTCCTTTCGGCCTACCGAGTGTCGTCCCGTGCGCGACTCCACTCCCCGTACGCCGCGACGGCGGTGGGCAGCGTCGGGAAGACCAGATCGGCGCCGACCGACTTCGTCAGGCCGTACGCGTCCAGGTCGTCCATCAGGTCCTGCTTGACGCGGGCGAGGGCGAACACGATGCCGCGCCGGGTCAGTTCGAGGCGCAGCGCGTCGACGGCGTCCAGGGCGGTGATGTCGACCTCGACGTTCGCCTCGGTGTTGAGGACGAACCAGCGGACCGGGTCCTCCTGTTCGTCGACGGCGGCCAGGGCCCGGCGGCGGAAGTTCTCGGCGTTGGCGAAGAACAGGGGCGAGTCGTAGCGGTAGACCAGCAGGCCGGGGATGGTGCGGGCCTGCGGGTAGTCGTCGATGTCGTGCATGCCGGCCACACCGGGGACCACTCCCTCGACGGCATCGTTCGGACGGGCCACGCGGACCAGAAGCTCCGCGACCGACAGGCCGACGGCGACGATCACGCCGTACAGGATGTCCAGGGCCAGCACCCCGGCCAGGCAGCCGAGGGCAAGCAGCAGTTCCCGGCGGCGGAAGGAAGCCAGCCGGTGGAAGCCCGCCAGGTCGATCATGCGGACCGCGGCGTACACGACGAGCGCGCCCAGCACGGCCGAGGGTGTGCGGGCCAGCAGCGGGCTCAGGAAGAGCAGTACCGCGAGGACCACCGCACCGGCGACCAGCGAGTACGCCTGGCTGCGGGCGCCGGCCGAGGCGGCGAGCGCGGTCCGGCTGGCGCTGCTGCTCACCGGGAAACCGCGCAGTGCGCTCGCACCCAGATTGGCGGCTCCAAGGGCCAGGAACTCCTGGTTGGGGTCGAGGCCGGGGCCCTTGTCGTCGGAGGAGGGGACGGTGAAGGCGCGCGCGGTGAGGATGAAGTCCGTGTAGCCCACGAGGAGCACTCCGAGGGCCGGGAGGACCAGGTGCGCCAGTTCGGTCAGGTCGGGCACGGCGAGTCCCGGCAGACCCGACGGGACCTCTCCGATCACCTTGATGCCGTACCGGTCGTCCAGGTCGAACACAGCCACGGCCGCCGTGCCGAGTACCAGGGCCAGCAGAGGGCCGGGGACCGCCCGGAAGAACCGCGCCACCGTGAAGAGGAACGCGAGCGTGACGACGCCGACCAGCAGCGTCGCCGCATGGACCTCTGTCAGGTGCCGTACGAAGGACCAGAGTTGGGCGAAGAACTCGGACCCCGTCGTGCGTACGCCGGTGAGCTTGGGCAGCTGGTCCACGATCATGATCAGTGCCACGCCCGCGAGGTAGCCGATCAGGACGGGCCGGGAGAGCAGGTCCGCGAGGAAGCCCAGCCGCACCGCCCACGCCACCAGGCACAACAGGCCCACCGTGAGTGCGAGGGCGGCTGCCAGTGCGGCGTAACGGTCCGGGTCTCCGGCGGCCAGCGGGGCGACCACGGTCGCCGTCATCAGCGCGGTCGTCGACTCGGGACCGACCGACAGGAGACGTGAGGAGCCGAACACGGCGTACAGCCCGAGTGCGGGCAGGATCGCCCACAGTCCGGCGACCGGCGGCAGACCCGCCACGCCCGCGTACGCCATCACCTGCGGGACGAGGTACGCGGCCACGGTCACCCCGGCCAGCAGGTCGCCCTTCAGCCACGAGCGCCGGTAGCCGAGGAGCGTGCCGACTCCGGGCGCGAGGTGCCCGAGGAGAGTGCCGAGCCTCTGTGTCGGACGGCCTCCCGGAACGTGCCCGCCCGCGCTCCTTGCCATGAGTCTCCTTCTGTCGCGTGACCTCAGGATCCACCGACGGGCGGACGGCCGCGAGACGTCGACCCGGCCGACAGGAACCTACAGGCACTCCGGCCCCGTTCCCGGCAGCCCAACCGGCCCTGTGAAAAGGGCCGTTCAGCCCCGTCGCCGCGGACCTTCGGCCTCCGGCGACGCCCGCCCGGCGCGGCCAGAGTGATGGGTGTCGGACGGACAACGACCGGACCACCCCCGAATCCCCGAATCCCCGAATCCCCGAATTCCTGAAAGGACCATCACCATGGCCGTGCACGAGCATCCTCGCCGGAGCCCGGGGTTCCACCTGCCGACGTTCCGTGGGAACCGGACCGCCGCCACCTCCGGGTCCGCCGTGTCGGCTCGTACCGACACGCACACGGCCCGGGCCTACGCCTTCGCGTCCCTGCGACTGCTCACGGGGTTCGCCTTCCTGTGGGCGTTCCTCGACAAGACCTTCGGCTTCGGCTACGCCACCCCCTCCGGCAAGGGCTGGATCGACGGCGGCTCGCCGACCATGGGCTTCCTCAGCGGCGTCGCCGCCGGACCGATGGAGTCCACCTTCCACTCCTGGGCCGGTGCCACCTGGGCGAACTGGCTCTTCATGGCCGGTCTGCTCGGCATCGGACTGGCCTTGATCGGCGGGTTCGCACTACGGCTCGCGGCCGTCGCGGGCACCGCGATGATGGCGCTGATGTGGGTCGCCGAGTGGCCGCCCGCCAAGCTCCTCTCCGACGGGTCGCCGAGCATGTCCAGCAACCCGTTCGTCGACTACCACCTCATCTACGCCGTCGTCCTGATCGCGCTCGCCCTGGCCTCCGCCGGTGACACCTGGGGCATCGGCAAGCTCTGGGCCAGGCTGCCGTTCGTCCGCACCAACGGCTGGCTGCGCTGACTTCGGGGACCTGGCGGGACGCGGCGATATCCGTCATGGGCTCGCCGCGTCCCGCCGGCCCGATGGGGCCGATCGGCCCCTGTTGAGGACCTACGGCCCCTGCACCACGAACTCGTCCGACACCACGCTGGAATCGCATCGTCCGACTCCGACCTCGACCTCGACTCCGACTTCGACCCCGATCCCGATCCCGAAGGTGGAGATCATGCCCAGCACCGTCATCGTGGGACTCGACGGCTCGCCCGAAAGCCATGCCGCGGCCGAATGGGCGGCCCGGGAGGCCAGGCTGCGCGGACTTCCCCTGAAGCTCGTCAACGTCTGGGAGCCCGCTCCGACGCCCGTGGCGCAGGCGCCACTCCTCCGCGCCGAGACCCAGCAGCACTGGAGCGAACAGATACCCCGTGAGGCCGCCGAGGGCCTGCGCCTGCGGCACCCCGGTGTCGAGATCACCGCCGAGCAGGTCTACGGCCGGCCGGGCGAGATCCTGACGCATCTGGCCGAGGACGCCGCGCTGCTCGTCCTGGGCTCGCGCGGCATGAGCGGGATCGGCGGGTTCCTGGTGGGCTCGGTCGGCCTCACCGTCGTGGCGCACGCCGAGCGGCCCGTGGTGCTGGTCCGTGCCGGGGAACAGGCCGCCGACGAGCACGTGATGGATCCGTCCGGCATCCCGTCCGCCGCGACGCCCTTCCGGCCCGTTGTGCTCGGCCTGGACCCCGACAGCCCGGACGACTCGGTGCTCGCCTTCGCCTTCGAGGAGGCGGCCCGTCGTGCCACCGCCCTGAGGGTCGTGCACGGCTGGAACCTTCCGCCGTACTACGCCTACGGACTGTCCGCCGACCTCGGCCTGCACGAGGAGATCGTCCGGCAGCAGACCGCCCGGCTCACCGAGACACTGCACCCGTGGCGACAGAAGTACGCGGATGTGGAGGTCGTCGAGGAGTCCCGCTCGGGCAGCCCGGCCAACCAGCTGGTCGACGCCTCCCACGAGGCCCCCCTGGTCGTCGTGGGACGCCGCGTCCGCCGCAGCCCGCTCGGTGCCCACATCGGCTCGGTGACACACGCCGTGCTGCATCACGCCACCGCTCCTGTCGCCGTCGTCGCGCACGGCTGACGCATTCCGAGGAGAACGAGAACCATGAAGGCAGCGGTCGTACGCGCATTCGGCGAGCCCCTGGTCATCGAGGAGCGCCCCGATCCCGAGCCCGGCCCCGGCCAGGTCCGCGTCCGGGTCGAGGCCTCCGGGCTCTGCCACACCGACATCCACGCCGCCCACGGCGACTGGCCCGTCAGGCCGAACCCGCCCTTCGTCCCCGGCCACGAGGGCGTCGGTCTCGTCGAGGCCCTCGGTGACGGCGTCACCCATCTGGCCCTCGGGCAGCGGGTCGCCGTGCCCTGGCTCGGCAAGACCTGCGGACGGTGCGAGCACTGCCTGTCCGGCTGGGAGACGCTGTGTGAGCAGCAGATCAACACCGGATACGGATGCGATGGCGCGTACGCCGAGAAGATGCTCGCCTGGGCCGACTTCGCGCAGCCGGTGCCCGACGGGATCTCCGCTCTCGACGCCGCCCCGCTCACCTGCGCCGGCGTCACCACGTACAAGGCCCTCAAGGTCGCCGATGTCCGGCCCGCTCAGCTCGTCGCCATCTCCGGTGTCGGAGGACTGGGCCATCTGGCGGTGCAGTACGCGAAGATCGCCGGAGCGACCGTGGCGGCCATCGACGTCACCGACGAGAAGCTCGAACTCGCCGCGGAACTCGGCGCCGACATCATGATCGACGCCCGCGAGCACGACCCCGGCGAGGTGCTCAAGCGGCACGGAGGCGCGCACGCCGCCATCGCGCTCGCCGTGAACGAGGCGGCCTTCTCCGCGGCCTATTCAGGGCTGCGGCGCGGTGGAAAGCTCGTCATGGTCGCACTTCCGGCGCACGGCACGATCCAGGTCCCGATCTTCGACACCGTCCTGGGTGGCATCTCCGTGATCGGCTCCATCGTCGGCACCCGGCAGGACCTGACCGAGGTGTTCCGGCTGCACGCGGCGGGCCGGACCAGGGTGATCCAGGAGACCCGGCCCCTCGCGAGCGTCAACGAGTCGATCGACGAGGTGCTGCGCGGCCAGATCAAGGCAAGGATCGTCTTCGACCTCGGTGAAGGAAGGTGAGGACGGTGGAGCTTCCCCTGGTCGTCGGTGTCGACGGCTCCGAACCCGGCATGCGTGCCGTGGACTGGGCGGCGGACGAGGCCGCCCTGCGCGGCGTACCGCTGCGGCTGGTGTACGCCTCACTGTGGGAACGCTACGAGGGCGCCGCGCTCGCCGAGGGTCTCGGCAGGTCCTCGGAGCAAGTGCTGGCCGACAACATCGTCGAGGCCGCCGCGAAGCGTGCGCACCGCCGCGAGGTGGACCTGAAGATCTCCACCGAGGTGCTGCCCGAGGAGCCGGTGCCGGCACTGCTGCGGGAGGGGCGAAACGCCTCCGCGCTGGTCCTGGGGACCCGAGGCCGCAGCGGCATCGCCGAACTCCTCCTCGGCAGTGTCAGCCTCGCCGTGGCCGCCCGCGCCGACTGCCCGGTGATCGTGCTGCGCGGCGGCCACGACCATCAGGTGACGTCCAGGATGCGCAGGCGCATCGTGCTCGGAGTCGGTGAGGAGCCGGAGAAATCGGCCGCCGTGCGGTTCGCGTTCGAGGAGGCGCGGGAACGCCGGGTACCGCTGGAGGCGGTACGTGCCTGGCGCTGCCCCGCGCACCAGACCGCCGACCACCCGCTGCTGTCCGGTGAACCCGCCCACCTGTACGAGCAGCAGGCCACGGAAACCCTGGAAGCGGCACTGCGTGATGCCCCGGCGGGGGTGGAACTGCACCGGCGCATCGTCGAGGGCCCGGCCCGCACGGTGCTCCTCGACGCCTCGGCCGAGGCCGACCTGCTCGTCGTCGGAGCCCAGCGGCGCCACGGCCACTTCGGGCTCCAGCTCGGCCGTGTCGCCCACGCGGTCCTGCACCACTCCGCCTGCCCCGTCGCCGTAGTCCCCCAACAGGGATGACCGGCTCAGAGGCTCGCCGCGTGATCGGGAACGTACGTCTGCAGATCGCGCGGCGGGCGCTGGTAGCCGGTCGAGGGCGGCCGGGGCGGCAGCTCCAGCACCGGCGGCGGCACCTCGTGGTACGGCACGGAACTCAGCAGATGGGCGATCATGTTCAGACGGGCCCGGCGCTTGTCGTCGCTCTCCACGACGAACCACGGGGCCTCCGAGATGTCCGTGTGCACGAGCATCTCGTCCTTCGCCCGGGAGTACGCCTCCCAGCGGGTGATCGACTCCAGGTCCATCGGGGAGAGCTTCCAGCGCCGCGTCGGGTCCTTGAGCCGCTGCCGGAACCGCTTCTGCTGCTCCGTGTCGCTCACCGAGAACCAGTACTTGCGCAGCAGGATCCCTTCCTCCACCAGCATCCGCTCGAAGATCGGGCATTGGCGGAGGAAGAGCTGGTACTCCTCCTTGGTGCAGAAGCCCATGACGTGCTCGACACCGGCGCGGTTGTACCAGCTGCGGTCGAGCAGCACGATCTCCCCGGCCGCGGGCAGATGCTCGACGTACCGCTGGAAGTACCACTGGGTGCGCTCGCGCTCGGTCGGCTTGGGCAGCGCCACGGTCCGCGCGACGCGCGGGTTGAGGTGCTCCGAGGCCCGTTTGATCGTGCCGCCCTTGCCCGCCGCGTCGCGTCCCTCGAAGACCACCACGAGCCGGGTGCCCTCGGCCCGCACCCACTCCTGGAGCTTCACCAGCTCCGTCTGCAGACGCAGCAGCTCCTGCTCGTACGCCGCGCGCGGCACCTTCGCCGTCTTCTTGCCGGCCATGCCGCCTCCTCCGCTCGATGACGTCCTTCGATGACACTACGGAGTCACCATGACCAACGTCGAACACCAGGACAGCACCGTACTGACCGACGAGGAACTGCGCACCCTGGACGCCCACTGGCGGGCCGCCAACTACCTTGCCGTGGGCCAGATCTACCTGCTGGCAAATCCGCTGCTCACCGAGCCGCTGACCCCCGAGCACATCAAACCCCGGCTGCTCGGCCACTGGGGGACCTCGCCCGGCCTCAACCTCGTGCACACGCACCTCAACCGGGTGATCAAGGCCCGTGGTCTCGACGCCCTGTGCGTCTGGGGTCCCGGCCACGGCGGTCCCGCCGTCCTCGCCAATTCCTGGCTGGAGGGCAGCTACAGCGAGACCTATCCGGACGTCTCGCGCGACGCGGCGGGCATGGACCGGCTGTTCCGGCAGTTCTCCTTCCCCGGCGGCGTGCCCAGCCATGTGGCCCCCGAGACACCGGGCTCGATCCACGAGGGCGGCGAGCTGGGCTACTCCCTCGCCCACGCGTACGGGGCCGCCTTCGACAACCCCGATCTGCTGGTCGCCTGCGTGATCGGTGACGGCGAGGCGGAGACCGGGCCACTGGCCGCGTCCTGGCACTCCAACAAGTTCCTGGACCCGGTGCACGACGGCGCGGTCCTGCCGATCCTGCACCTCAACGGCTACAAGATCGCCAACCCGACCGTGCTGTCCCGGATTCCCGAGCACGAACTCGACGACCTGCTGCGGGGATACGGACACGAGCCGATCCATGTCACCAGTGACGACCCGCGCGAGATCCACCGCGCCATGGCCGGCGCCTTCGACCACGCCCTCGACCGCATCGCGCTGATGCAGAGCACGGCTCGTGAGGACGGCGTGTCGGAGCGGGTCCGCTGGCCCATGATCGTGCTGCGCACCCCGAAGGGCTGGACAGGCCCGGGCGAGGTCGACGGGCAGCCGGTCGAGGGAACATGGCGTGCGCACCAGGTCCCGCTGTCCGGCGTACGCGAAAACCCCGACCACCTGCGGCAGTTGGAGACGTGGCTGCGCTCGTACCGGCCCGAGGAGCTCTTCGACACCGACGGCCGGCCCACCGCGGACGTCCTCGCCTGTATCCCCGCCGGGGCCCGTCGGCTGGGCGCCACCCCGCACGCCAACGGCGGTCTTCTCGTACGCGACCTGCCCGTCCCGTCGCTCGACCGGTTCGCCGTCCCCGTCGACAAGCCGGGCGTCACCTCGCACGAGCCCACCCGGGTCCTCGGCGACTTCCTCGAACAGATCATGAACGACACATCGGGCCGTCGCGACTTCCGGCTCGTAGGCCCCGACGAGACCGCCTCCAACCGGCTGGACGCCGTCTTCAACGCCAGCGGCAAGGCCTGGCAGGCACAGATGCTCCAGGTGGACGAACACCTGGACCGGCACGGCCGGGTCATGGAGATCCTCTCCGAACACCTCTGCCAGGGCTGGCTGGAGGGCTATCTCCTCACCGGACGGCACGGCCTGTTCTCCTGCTACGAGGCGTTCGTGCACATCGTCGACTCGATGGTCAACCAGCACATCAAGTGGCTCAAGACATCGAGGGGGTTGCCGTGGCGGGCCCCGATCGCCTCGCTCAACTACCTCCTCACGTCGCACGTGTGGCGTCAGGACCACAACGGTTTCTCGCACCAGGACCCCGGCTTCGTCGATCACGTCCTGAACAAGAGCCCCGAGGTCGTACGGGTCTATCTGCCGCCGGACGCCAACACCCTGCTCTCCGTGGCCGATCACGTCCTGCGCAGCCGTGACTACGTGAACGTGATCGTCGCGGGCAAGCAGCCCTGCTTCGACTGGCTCTCCATGGACCAGGCCCGCGTGCACTGCGCACGGGGAGCGGGCATCTGGGAGTGGGCGGGCTCGGCCGACGGAGACCGCGAGCCCGATGTCGTGCTCGCCTGCGCGGGTGATGTCCCCACCCAGGAGATCCTGGCCGCCTCCGATCTGCTGCGGCGTCATCTGCCCGAGCTGGCCGTCCGGGTCGTCAACGTCGTCGACATGGCCCGGCTGCTGCCGCGTGAGGAACACCCGCACGGGATGGGCGACTTCGAGTACGACGGCCTGTTCACCACCGACAAGCCGGTGATCTTCGCCTACCACGGCTATCCCTGGCTGATCCACCGCCTCGCCTACCGCCGCACCGGCCACGCCAACCTCCATGTCCGCGGCTACAAGGAGATGGGCACCACCACGACCCCGTTCGACATGGTCGTCCGCAACGACCTGGACCGCTACCGCCTGGTCATGGACGTCATCGACCGCGTCCCCGGCCTCGGCGTCCGTGCCGCCGCCGTACGCCAGCGGATGGCGGATGCCCGCACCCGCCACCACGCCTGGATCCGCGAACACGGCACGGACCTGCCCGAGGTCGCCGACTGGACCTGGACCGGCTGACCCCCCGTCACATCCCTTCCATGGCAGAGGAGTTCATCGCCCGGCCGACAGACCTTCCGCGGCCGTGAGTGCACCCAGCGCGCTGGCCTGGGTGCGCCAGTCCGACGGGTTGGGGCTCGTGCCGGCCCAGCGCTGGCCCAGGCGGTTGAGGCGGTCCCGGTCGGTGCTCCAGATCGAGTCGGCCTGCTTCGTCACGTAGGCCCGGTAGGTGGCGGACCCGGTGGCGTCCGCCAGGTCGGCGAAGTGCCGCATGAAGATGCCCTTGAACTGTTTCTGGTTGTCGTCGCAGGAACCCGTGCCGACGTCGCAGGACTCGGTCAGCACGCCGCCGCGGGTCAGCGCCGACGAGGACATCGCGGCGTCGGCCAGCCGCTTCGCCGTGTCCAGGTACCTGCTGTTCCCGGTGGACCGCCACAGCTGGGTGAAGCCGCCGATGGCGAGGCCCTGGTTGTAACTCCACACGGTCTGGCCGTTGTTGCCGCAGCTCCCGTTCAGCCCGTCGTTGACCAGGCCGGAGGAGTTGATCAGCCCGCTGCCCAGGTACCAGTTGGCGGCCGTGGTCGCCCGCGAGCCCCACACGGTGTCACCGGAGATCCGCTGGTGCAGCGAGGTGGTCAGCCACAGGTACTGCCCGTTGGTCACGGCGTTCTTGTACGTGCGCTCCCGGTCCCACCACACCCCGCCGCCGCAGGTGCCCGGATCCCAGTACTGGTGCACGTAGTTGGCGATCGTCACGGCCTCGTCCAGGTAGCGCCTCTCGCCCGTGTAGTCGTACGCCGCCAGCCAGGCGATGGCCCACCAGCCCGCGTCGTCGATCGCACGGCTGATGAAGTGCCCCTCGATCGGGTCCGAACTGCGCACGCCCGCGGGGAAGACACCCCGGTTCTGCTCGAAGGTACGGGCGATCGCCCAGTCGTAGTCGTGCCGCCCGGTGCGTTCGGCGAAGTCGATGACCGAGGTGATGGCGACGGCCGAGTTCCACCAACTGCTGCGCCACCAGCCCTCGTTGGTCTGGTACGACGCCATCAGCGCGTCCGCCCCCGCACGTGCCCGGGTCGGTGCCGGCCTGGCCCAGGCGGTGCAACTGCCTTCCTGGTGGGAGGCCTCACGGCCGCAGGCGCGGACGGCCCCGCCGTACAGCAGGCCCCGTGGGTCCCGGGTGGCGAACATGGCGGTGCGGGTCGAGGACGCTCCTGACGGCACACTCGTACGGCCGAGGGAAGCGCCCTCGGGCCAGCTCGCGCCGGCGTCCCAGGAGCGGTCGAGCCAGATCTCGTCGCCCGCGCCGCCGCTTGCGACGACGCCCCAGGCCGTGCCGTTGCGCTGGTCGACATGGAGGCTGATGGTGCGCCCGAAGAGGGTGGTCGACGGTACGGGGGTGTCGTCGCCGGACGCGGTGGCGGGGTCGGCGCCGTCGCAGAACGAGCCGTCGCACACCTTCGGATACGCCCAGTCGGTGCAGGTGACACCGCCCGCGTCACCGCAGGCGCGGATCCAGCCGCGCCGGTGTCCCAGCGGGTCGGTGATGTTGTACATCAGCGTGCGGGTGCCGGTCCAGGTGCCGGGGATGCTCGCCTTGCCGAGCACGCCTTCCCAGGTGGCGCCCCGGTCCCAGGACCGGTCCAGCCAGACCGACTCGCCCGTCGTGCCGTTGTCGATGCTCGCCCAGGCCATGTTGTCCAGGTCGGAGACGTGCAGCCGGACGATCCGGCCGTTGATGGTCTTGCTCGGCACCGGGAAGGTGTCTTGTTGTGCCTTCGAGGGGTCCAGGGTGTCGCACGCCAGGGCACACACAGGCGTGGCGGCATGGGCGGCTGGAGCGGGGAGGGCGACGAGGCCGGTCAGGGCCAGGAGCAGCGCCAGGAACAGGGTCAGGGGTCCGCCGAGGACCGGGTGGGGCCGCGCCGACATGACGTACCGCCAATCCGTGGGGGGCTGTGCGCGGAAGGGAGGGGTGGCCGCCCGTGGAGGGCGGCCACCTTGAAACGCCTGCTTTTCGTGAGCGGTCGTGCTCAGGGAGCCCAGGGTGCCGAGATCGACCAGGTGGTGTCCGGGACGAAGCTCGCCGGGTTGTCCCAGGTGTGCGTGCCGCCCTGCTGGGCCAGCCAGAGCTCGGCGTTGATGTGCCGCAGGTACTGGCGGGGGAAGCCCGACGCCGACAGCCGGACGCCGCCGCTGCCCTGCACCGGGCACCAGGTCGCGTCCTCCTTGTAGAGCGTGGAGTTGTCGTTCGCGTCGCGACGGACGCGGAACTCGCGGTGGCGCAGGTACTCGCCGGGGTAGTTGCGGGATTCGAAGGAGTAGCAGAGCCGGTTGGCGAGCCCCGGCTTCACCTTCCAGGTGGCGTCCTCCTTCAACAGGGCCGTACTGCCCGAGTTCACCACCTCGGTGAAGCCGAGCCCGTCCTGGTGACGGAGGTAGCGGTCGGTGTATCCCGGAGTGGTGACCCGGATCGACACGTACTGCTCCACCGGCAGCTTCACCGTCGGTCCGACCGTGCGGGACGCCGTGATGAGCGCCTGGTTGGCCGCCCGGACGCGGGCTTCGTCGACCTTGACGATCTGACGGTCGTAGGTCAGCAGGCCGTTGGCCTCGTTCTCCACGTCCGTGATCTGGGTGTAGACGGCCGCCGACAGGCCGCCCGCGGGCATCGAGTTCTCCCGGATGCCGTCGAGCAGCCCGACGAGCCGGTCGTTGAGGGCGGACAGGCTCGGCTGGTCCTCGTAGCTGAACCCGCCGCCCGGATACCACTCGTGACCGGTGACCCGGATGCCGAGACCGCCGTATTCGCCCAGCACGGAGGCGCGTACGGGCTCCGTCGGCGTGTTGCCGGGACCGACGTAGTTGTGGTTGTCGACCACGTCACCGTTGCCGCCGTCCTGGGAACCGCAGCAGTTGACGCCGCTCATGTTGTCGACGAGGCGCGAGGGGTCGTACGACTTGACCATGTCCGCGATACGGGCCTGGTCGTACTGGCCCCAGCCCTCGTTCTGGTTGACCCACAGGACCAGCGAGGGCGAGCTGCGGTGCTCGTCGATGACGGCGCGGTACTCGTTCTCCCACTGGGTGCGGGCCGCGGCGGACGGGCTCTTCCCGCTGTCCATGGCAGGCATGTCCTGCCACACCAGCAGCCCCAGGCGGTCCGCCCAGTAGAACCACCGCTGCGGCTCGACCTTGATGTGCTTGCGGACCATGTTGAAGCCCAGGTCCTTGTGCTTCTGCAGGTCGTACCTGAGGGCCGCGTCGGTCGGAGCGGTGTGCAGGCCGTCCGGCCAGTAGCCCTGGTCCAGGGTGCCGCTCTGGAAGACGAACGACCCGTTGAGGACGGGGCGTTGGACACCGTTCACGTTCTGCACCGCGATCGACCGCATGCCCGCGTACGAGCCGACCCGGTCGGCGCCCGCACTGCCGGAGAGCTCGGCCGTGACGTCGTACAGGAACGGGTCCTCCGGCGTCCACAGGCGGGCGTTCGGCACCGGTACGGAGAACTGCTGGCCGACCGTCCCAGTGGCGGTGCCGACCTGCGTGCCGCCGTTGGAGACGGTGACCCTGGCGCTCGCCCCGTCGGCCCCGGCCGCACGCACCGTCACCCGCAGCGTGTTGTCCTGGAGGTTCGGGACCATGTCGAGCCGGGTGACGCGCGCGGCGGCGGTCGGCTCCAGCCAGACCGTCTGCCAGATCCCGGACGTGGCGGTGTAGAAGATGCTGCGCCCGGCGTGCGGGGTGACGTCCTGGATGCGCTGCTTGCCGACGGCCTGGCCGCCGGTCTGCGTGGCGTCGTACGCGGACACGACGATCGTGTTGGTGGCACCGCCGTTCAGCAGCGGCGTGATGTCGTACGAGAACGAGTCGTAACCCCCTCGGTGGACGGCCCCGGCCTGCTGCCCGTTGACCCAGACCGTGGTCTCCCAGTCGGAGGCACCGAAGTTGAGCTGGACGCGTCGGCCGCTCCAGCCGGACGGGACGGTGAAGGTGCGCTTGTACCAGAGCTTGTCGTTCTCGGTGATCTTCCGCTGGATGCCCGAGAGCGCGGACTCCGGTGCGAACGGCACCCGGATCTGCTCGCCGAACGACGACGGCTGACCGGCGTCGCGAGACGTGACGGCGAAGTCCCAGATGCCGTTGAGATTGGCCCAGTCGGGGCGGGTGAGCTGCGGTCGCGGATACTCCGGCAGCGGGTTGTCGACCGGGACCTGGTCGGTCCACGGCGTCGTCATCGGTGCGGGCTTGGGGGTCCAGGCCGCCGCGGCGGCGCCGGCGGGGGCCGTGCCGGAGGCGAGGAGGCCGGTGACGGCGAGTGCCAGCACCGCGGCGGCGGTCGTGACGCGCCGCCAGGTCGGTATGGGTCTCAGCACGGTGATCGCTCCAGGGTCTCGGTGGCGCACGGAGGAACGCCGCCCGCAGGACGGTGGAACTTGTTCAACACGGGAGAACTCGCTGCACGGATACCACAGCATTCACCCGGCCAATTGTCCAGACCAAAGGCAGACAACGTTGTCGGACGTTCGATGAACTCCCGCTTCATGGCGCCGCGTTGAGCAGGTCGAGGGCGCTCTGCTGCCGCGCCGCGTCCAGCTTGTCGACCGGGCCGAACCAGCGCAGTCCGTACTGGTCGAGGGCGTTCCGGTCGCTCGTATGGGCACGGTCCGCCTGGCGTTGGAGGTAGCCGGTGTACGGATGGTCCGGCAGCGCGGAGTTGAGCTTGCCCAGACCGCGCACGTGCGCGCCCTTGAAGGACGGCCCGTCGCCGCCGCAGTCGCCGCCCTCGCACGGGTCGCGCAGGATGCCGTCGGCGGTGTGGAGCGAGGAGGTCGTGGTCGCCGCGTCGGCGATCTGCCGTGCGCGGGTGAGGAGTTGGCCGTCGCCGGTCGCCCTGTTGAGCTCGGTGAGGGCGCCGAGCAGGACACCCTGGTTGTACGACCAGACGGCCTGGCCGTTGTTGCGGCAGGTGGACAGGTCGACCCCGTCGTTGACCAGGTTCGAGCCGTTGATCATGCCGGTGCCCTGGAACCAGGACCAGCCGGCCCGGGCCCGGTTCACGTACGTCGTGTCACCCGGGATGCGGTTGTGCAGGGCGGCACTGAGCTGGATGTAGAGAGAGTTGGCGATGGCGTTCTTGTACGTCTTCGCCGTGCTCCACCACACTCCGCCGCCGCAGGTGCCGTCCCAGTACGCGGCCATGTGGTCGGCGTCGGCGCGGGCGGTGTCCAGATAGCGGCGGTCGCCCGTCAGATCGTACGCGGCGACCCAGGCGAGTCCCCACCAGCCGGTGTCGTCGATGTACTCGTTGCGGAACTGCCCGTCCTTCGCGTTCAGGTTCAGGTCGTACGTGCGGGAGATCGCGTACGAGTAACTGCTCATGCCCGTCACCCGGATGTTGTCGACGAGGGCGTTGAGGGCGTTGGCCGAGTTCCACCAGCCGGTGGTGTCGAACAGGCCGGTTCCGTAGTTGTAGAAGGTCATCAGCCCGGTGGCCGCCGCGGTGCGCCGGTTGCCGGCGTTCCATGTGGTGCGGGCCCACGGGGTGCACGCGATCTCGGTGCGGTCCCCGGCCTTGCCACAGGCGCGCAGGGCGCCGACACCGCGGTTGTTCCAGTCGTCCACGTTGTACATGAGCGTGCGCCAGCCGCGTTGACCTGCCGGGACGGTCGTGTCACCGAGCTTGCTGCCCGAACTCCAGGTGCGCCCGCCGTCGAAGGAGCGGTCGAGCCAGACCTCGTCACCCGGGTTGCCGTTGCCGATGGACGCCCAGCCCATCGCGTCGGTGTCGTCGAAGTGGAGGGCGATCGACCGCCCGTGGACCGCCGCGGTGACCGGTGTCCGGTCGCCGGGGGAGAGGGCGGGGTCGCGGGCGTCGCAGTACTTGTTGCAGATGGTCGCCGCCGCGGTGGACTCGGTGGCGGACGCCGACTGCGGGGCGAGGCCCGCGAGCAGGGCCAGGGCGAGGGCTGTCGCCGTCCGTCTGGGGATTCGGAGTCTTGGAAGGAGAGTCATGGGGCCTCTCTGTCAGGGCAACGCCCCTGGTCCTTGCCGTGGGACCGGTCTCGTTCCTTCGCGGAGGACACCGGTGCGAGCGAGGTCTGGGGCTCGGGAAACGAACATGAGAGCGCTCTCGGAAGGTAGTGAGGGGGAGAGGGAGCGTCAACGGTGCGGACGCACAAGGGAGTTGAACGTGAGGCAAGGAGGGGGCATCCGCAGCGGCGGACGGGAACCGTCGGGCAGGCCCTGACGGCCTCGTGCCCTGGCGGCCGTGGCGCGGCGCCCAGGTTCTTCTGTCAGCGGGGGCGAAGCCCGTCGAGCATCATCCGCAACAGCCGGGTCCGCCGGTCCGGGTCGGGCGGCAGCTGCCCGCCGACCCGGGCCATGGCGGCGGCCAGATGCCGTACGTCGTATGCGTCCATGTCCGCACGGAGTGTGCCGGCATCAAGGGAAAACCGGCAGGTGTCGCTCTCGTGAACCGGTGTGCGAGCGACGGCCTGGGCCAGGCCGTCGTACACGCTGCACTGCTCGATGAAGGCCTCCAGCCAGCGGCTTACCGCCTTCAGGGGGTCGTCCGTCTCGTCGAGCGGCTCGACGAGACGGTGCAGGTCGGCCAGGCCTCTCGGGATGGCTCTCCCTGACGGTCGTGTCCCGGTGTCAGACGGCGGCGATGCCCTCCATGCCGGACTCGCCGAAGGCGGGCAGGCCTTCGGCCGTCGTGACTTTGGTGAGGGCGCCGTTGGACTCGACGCGGAAGCCGTCGACGGTGCCGGAGACGGCGTTCTGGACGTAGACGAACTTCTCGTCCTCGGTCACGGCGAGATCGATCACGCCCTGCGAGTCGGCGGAGGGCGAGGTGGCGATGCCCACGTCGTTGGTCAGGGCAAGCTTGCCTCGCTTGTCCATGCGGTACCCGGTGACGGTGGAGTTTCCGGTGTTGCCGCCGTAGAAGAAGTTGCCCGCACGCTCCAGCCAGCACAGGGTCTCCTGGCCGTTGGCCAGGGGCTGCTGAAGGACCTTCAGTTTTCCGTCGCGCCGCACCGCGTACGTGGAGACGGTGGACTTCTCGGCCTCGGCGACCAGCATCCGCTTCCCGGTCCTGTCGAAGCTGATCGCGAAAGGCGCGCCGCCGGCCGACTTGTTGACGACCGGTTCGGCGACGGCCGGCAGGCCGTCGCGCTTCATGGGGAAGACCTCGACGGTGTTGTTGCCCTTGGTGGTGACCAGCAGACTGCGGCCGTCCGGGGCGAATTCGACCTCGCCCGGCGAGGTGTCGAAGCGCGGTATGTCCTCGTTGCTCAGGCCAAGGGAACGATAGGACCCTTTCAGCGGCTCCAGTCCCTTTCCGGTGATCCTGAACCCCTGGACGCTGCCCTCGCCGCCCGCGTTCATCACGTACGCGATCCTGCCGTGCACCGCGAGGCCGGCCGGGAACTCGCCGCCGGAGTCCACAACGCGCCGGTCCTTGAGTTGTTGCCCTTCGACGCGGAAGGAGGTCACCGTGCCGCTGCCCGCGTTGACGGCCAGCAGCATGCCTGAGGCGTCGTCGTAGACGAGCGAGCCCTGGGAGGCGAGCGAGTCGGTGGGCGCGTCGACCTGGTCACCGCCCTGGCCGCCGGTCCCGTAGGTCCCCGAGGGGCGCAGGCTGCCGTCGTCGCCCCGCGCGAACACATGGATGGTGTTGCCGTCCAGCTCGTTGCCCTGGACGAAGACTGCGTGGTCGGCCCCGGCGGCGCTCCCGGAGTACTGGCCGGCCGAGGCCAGGGACACAGCCACCGTGGCCGCCCCGGCGATGGCCAGGGCACCGCCGCCGATCACGATGCGCCGTGCCCTGGACTTCGCCCGGTGACCGTCATGCCTGTCGGCGGGCCGGTTCGTGCGACGGTGTGTCTCGCGGCTGGGGTGCATGGTCACGTCCCGTTCCTCTGTTTCTGCGGTGCGGTCCACGGCTGTGGACGGCACCAGAGTGGACAGTGGGAGCGGTGTGCCGATGCGGAACGGTGGCCGCGTCAGACTCTCGTAAGAGAGTCCGGGCCCGAGGACGGAAGCATCTTACGGAACCCTTACGCAGCCGTTTTGGATGACACCACGCGCCTACGCTCGCAGGCGTGTTGACCTTCCGACGTATTGCCCTCGTCACCGCCGCCCCACTTCTGCTGAGTGCGGCGGGCATCGCGCATCCTCATGGACTGTCCAGATCGACAGCCTCCGACTGGGCACACCTTCACATTGCGCTGTTGCCGGTCTTTCCGCTGCTCACTGTCGGTCTACTGGTCCCTCTGTGGCATCGGCCCCGGCTCTCCCTCGCGGGCTTCGCCACCGTGGTGGCCTGGGCGGGCGCCTTCGTCTACGCGGCCTTCTACACCGGCCTCGACGCGGTCGCCGGCATCGCGGCCGGAACGGCGGTCGAGCACGCCGGCGAGACGGGGAGCCTCGGACCGGTCAAGCGCCCGCTCTACGACACGGGTGAGGCGCTGGGGCAGGCCGGCGCCTACGCCCTCATAGGAGCCATCGCGGCCACGGCGGTCGTGCTGCTCCCGAAGCACGGCGTCCGAGTACTTCCTGGAACGGTGGTGCTCCTGGCGGCGGGCTGGTCCTTCGTCGACAGCCACATCTTCTGGCCACGCGGCGTTTGGACGATGCTCGGCTTCGCCCTGGGCTTCGCGCTGCTCGCCTGGGGGACAGCCGGGCGCGAACGCTTCGGCGAGACCGACATGCTTCCTCGCCACGCGGCGGGCGATCTTGGGACTGGAGGGTGACCTGCCTGCCGGGCCCGGCGCCGTCCGTCACCAACCCGTCAGCAGCAAGTGGTTGAGAAGCAGGGCGAGCACGGCTTGCGCCGCGAGCCAGGCGCGGGGACGGGTCAGGAACGCGCACGAGGCCAGTAGCCACATGGCGAACGGCAGCCAGATGCGCTCGGTCTCCGCCTTGCTCATCCCGGACAGGTCGGCGATGAGCAGAGCGGCGAATGCGGCGGCGACCAGCACGGCGAGGCGGAGTTCGGCGGAGGCGCCGGGCATGTCCGCCCAGGGCAGGACCCGTCGGCGCAGGGCAGAGCCGATCCGTGCGGAAGTACCGCGGCGGTCGGGTGTCCGCCCGCGCGGAGGAGCGTCGAGGGAAGAACGTGCCCTGAGTCGTTTCGGGGTCTCCAGCAGCGCGGCGCCGGTGCGGCGCAGGCCCGCCACCGTCGCCGGGCCCACGATCAGGACCGTGCAGGCGAGGTTGGCCCACACCCAGTAGCCGTAGGGCCGGATGCCGCCGGCTCCCTGGTAGTAGCGCTCGACGAGCAGCCGATACGCCTCCCACCAGTTGAAGCCCGTGAGGGTGAACAGGACGGGGACGACGGCGACTCCGGCGAGGGCGTAGGGCAGCGGGCGGATTCGTCGTGGGCCGAGCAGCAGGACGGCGCCCCCGATGAGGGCGAAGAGCGTGAGCCCGTAGGAGAGGTAGCAGGTGAGGCCGAAGAGGAGGCCGGCGGCGAAACCGGTGAGCCGTGGCCGGTGTCCGGTGACCGCGAGGGCCAGGAGCGCGATCGTCCAGGCGGCGACCGCCGCGAAGTAGCCGTCCGCGGACGTCCCCATCCATACCGCGGCCGGCGCCAACACCAGAAACGGCGCCGCCCGGCGCGCGAGCGCCTCGTCCGCGAGCGCCCGCACGGCGACCAGCACCGCCACGCACGCCGACGCACCGACGGTGATGCAGAAGGCTCCGGCCCAGCCCCCGCCGCCGAGTCCGACCCGGTCGAGCAGGACGAACGTGACCGTCGCCGCCGGAGGGTGACCCGCCACATGCGGGGGCCAGTGGTCGGGGGAGTGGAGCAGGATGTGGCCGGTGAAGTCCCGCAGCGTCGCGGGGATGTCCTGGAAGCGGTCGATGACCTGCAGGTACTCGTACTTGGTCGTGAGCCGGTCGGCGATACCGCGCCGCCAGCCGTCGATCAGCGCCAGTGACCACGTCCACGCCATGGCCGTACCCCAGGCGGCGCCCAGCAGCGCGCGCCACGGCAGCCGGGCGGCCACTCGCGGCCCGTACGCCACGACGCCGACCGCGACGACGAGTGCCGCGGGGGTGCCGGGGCCGACGTGGGGACCCCAGTTGGAGTACAAGGGAGGCCACCCCACGTGCAGGGTGCCGTGGTCCCGCTCGATCGCGGTGCCGACCAGCGCGGCGGCCACGACGAGCAGCGCGGCGGACGCGGTCGCGTACAGGTCTCGGAGAAGATCACGGGTCACGGGGGAACGCTAGGCCGCGGGGACCGCGCCGAGGCCGATGCGCGTGCGGATGTCAGCGTTTCGTCATGTGTTCAAGGCCCCTTTTCGCAGGTGCGGCGGCCTACGGTCGGCGCATGTCACGGTTGCACTCCCCGCCTCCCTTGCCCACGTCCCCCGGTTTCTGGCGCAGTTCCGTACGCGGTCCGTGGTTCACCTCGGTGCTCGGAATCGTCCTGCTCGGCGGTATCACCGCGCTGTTCGTGACGGGGCTGCTGTCGTACGCCGCGTACAACCCGGATCTGTCGCCGGTCAACGACAAGACCCCCGACAAGGGACTGCTCGGCTTCTACCTCTTTGCCTGGCCGACACATCCGCACTGGCTGTACCGGCTCACCCAGGGCATCCATGTCACGCTCGGCATCACGCTCGTCCCCGTTCTGCTGGCCAAGCTGTGGTTGGTCGTTCCGAAGCTGTTCGCGCTGCCGCCGGCCCGGTCGCTCACGCATGCCCTGGAACGGATCTCCCTGCTGCTGCTCGTCGGCGGCG
>NZ_LIQZ01000162.1 GCF_001418655.1 Streptomyces phaeochromogenes
GGGCGTGCCAGGGCGGCGGGGGGTCAGTTCCTCCCAGGGGTCGTCGTCCTCCTCGTCGGTCATCCACGGTCCCTGTCGTGTTCGACCCGCAGGTCGACGGAACCGTCCTCCGGATCCTCCGTCACGTCCGTCACCCGGAGCGTGCCGCGCAGTGACTCCGGGCGGATCTCGAAGATCGAGCGGGCCAGGGGATTGATCAGGTGCGTCTCCAGGGCCATGCCGATGCCCCGCCCTCCGGCGTACGGGTCCCGCAGACAGTACGTGCCGAGCTGCCCCCGGGCCCGTGGGCTGATCTCCAGCCGGATGTCCTGGCTCTCCCACAGGGCGGCGGCGATGTTGTCGATCGACAGGTCGAGGACCTCTTCCGCGGGCGGGCCGGTGATGAAGCCGAACACGACCACGTTGCCGCCGAAGCGGTTCATCAGCTCCGGACGTCCCACCTCGGCCTCGAAGTGATGGCGGATGTTCTGCTTCACCCTCTTCGCGAGGTCGGAGTAGTCGTCCTTGGGATGTACGTCCCACACGCGCTGCTCGGTCTTCGGGTCCGTGTGCTGCACCCCGAGGTTGGAGGTGAAGATGAGTACGCATTCGCTGAAGTAGGTGGTGACGCCCTGTCCGTCGGTGAGCCGGCCGTCCTCCAGGAGCTGGAGGAACTTGTCCATCACCCCTTGGTGCGCCTTCTCGATCTCGTCGAAGAGGATGACCCGGAAGGGGTCCGCGCGTACGGCACGGGTGAGTTCACCGCCCGCCTCGTAGCCCACGTATCCGGGCGGCGCCCCCACCAGCCGGTCGGCGGCGTGCGCGGCGGAGAACTCGCTCATGTCGAACCTCAGATAGGCCTCCTCGCTGTCGAACAGCAACTGTGCGACGGTCTTGGCCATTTCGGTCTTCCCCGTTCCCGTCGGACCGGCGAAGAAGAGCACCCCGCGCGGCCGGTGCCCGGCGGACGTGGCCTGCGCGCCGGACAGCCCGAGGGCCGCGCGCTTGAGGATGTCGAGCGTCATGGTGACCGCGGGCTCCTGGCCGCGCACCCGGTGGGTGAGGGCGTCGTGACCGCGGGCGATCCGCTCGCGGATCGCCCAGGAACGCCAGGGGTCCTTCTCCACGCCGAGCCGGTAGATGCGTACCGCGTCCGGCATCGCCTCGAACGGCATGCCCCGCGACAGGGCGAGCCGGTGGCTCTGCCGCATCGCGTCCAGGGACAGACCGGCCGCCGCCTTGGCGAACGCGGTGACCGGGTCCAGCCGCGACCGTCCGTACGGCCCTTCCTGTTCGATTCCGGTGCCGTCCTGAGGTACGGATTCGACGGCGTCCGGGCCGGGCGGGTGCTCGGAGGCCAGCAGCTCGGCCATGCGCTCGCGCTCGTCGGCGTCCGGCCCGGGGACCGCGACCGCGCGGATGCGCTCGGAGCCGCTCACCAGCCAGTGCGGCAGGTCGCGGTCGCTGTCCGCGAGCCAGATGACCGGGTTGAACAGTTCCCCGCCGCCCGCGGGATCGCGCGGGGGCAGGTGGGCGCCGGGAGCCAACGGCTTCGCCTCCTGGGCGAGTTGGACGCAGGCCAGAAAGAAGTCCTTCTCGGTGTCGCTGAGCCGGGTGACGTCGGTGCTCAGCCGGGAGGAGTAGTCGATCAGGAGCGCCAGCCGCAGCGGTTCGGCCTCCCGTCCGTCCCGGCGCTGCCCGGTACGGCGGTCCTGGAACCCGGTGACGATCTCCCGCAGCAGCGGTTCCGCCTCCAGGAGTTGGGGGGTGCGCCCGCCGGTCTGTCCCCTGCGCGGGCTGCGCAGCGCGTCGTTGAGCAACTCGACCACGGTGTCCCGGTCGGGTCCGCCCAAGGCGACGAAGCCGGTGATCTGGTCGTAGCTCAGCAGTGCGCCGTAGCCGAGATGGCGCAGCCCGGCCCACAGCGACTCGGGCAGGCTGCGATCGGTCTCGACCAGCTTTCCGCCGTGTCGGCGCTGTGCCAGGTACCGGTCGCGGATGTTGCCGTGCAGCACGAACTGGCTGTGCACCGAGAGCGTGCCGAGGATCTCGTCGACGAAGGGGGGTGTCGGCCGCTGGGGGCTCACGGCGGCGTGGCGAGGCCCGTCGTGCTTGGTGAGACGGGTCTCCGTCGATCCGCTGGACAGACTCACTGCGTGTTCCTCTCTGGACGGTGGAGTGGGCACCGGTCGGCGGCAGCCGCAACCGTGGGCAGCCGGAACCGGAACCGGAACCGGAACCGGAACCGGAACCGGGGGCAGGGGCAAGGGGCAGTGGGCAGTGCGCACCGGCGTCCGGCTCATCGCCGGTCTTCGCGGCCCCAGCGGTCGTCCCGCGGGTCGACCCGCCGGTGTCGTGGCCCGTCGTGCCGGCGCCGCGGGTCGTCCTGGGCACGCCGCCCGGAACGCGGGTGCTCACGCTCGAACGGTCCTGAATCGGCCGCGGCCCCTTCGTCCGGTGTGCCCGGTGCGACGACCTCCGAGGTGAAGCGGAAGTCGCAGTCCAGCCCCAGTTCCACGAGGGCGTGCTCGAAGTCGGCCGCCCACCGCTTCGCCTCCGCACAGCGTTCCGCGTCCAGGGGCGAGGGCGGCCCGGCCCGGTGCGTCGCGAGGTCGATGCCGTCCCTGCGGACGGTGACCCTGATCCAGTGATCCGGTTCCCAGCCCGGCGGCACATGGTCGGTGTACCGGGCGCCGGCCCCGCTCTCGTGCCGGCCGCCCGCCCCGCCGCTCAGGGCGCCGAGCAGCTGCTCCGTGCCGCGCTGGAGGCAGCGGTGTTCGAGGTGTTCGAGCCGTTCGTCCACGGCCGCGCGCACCTGGTCCCGATCGGCCGCCCCGAGGGGACGCCCCTCCTCGACGGACCTGCGCAGCAACGCGACGACGTCCTCCGAGGGCGGCTTCGGCTCGACGTCCGAGGGCACTTCGGTGGTGAGGAAGTCGAGCTGGGCCGCCGCCTGGGTCAGTGCCTCGACGCGCAGCCGGACGCGCCGGCCGGCCTCGTCGGCGAAGATGCGCGCCTCCTCCACGTGCTCCGAGGCGCCGCTGCCGTCACCCGCCCGCGCGCACATCAGCGCATAGTGCAGGGCGGTGACGACGGGTTCGGTGTCCTCGGCCGTCGCCTCCGCGGGCAGGCCGGCCAGCAGCTCGGTGGAGACGGCGATCACCTCGTCCGCGCCGGGTCCCCTGGCCCCGGCGACGGGGGCGGGCCGCGCGGGCCTCTGCGCAGACCCGGTGGACGGGGCGGACGAGGTGGACGAGGCGGATCCGGCGGTCCGGCGGCGCACGGTCCGCCGCCGCTGGGCGAGGACCTCCTGCCACGCGGTGTCCTGCGGGTCCGCGACATCGGCCACGGCGGTCGCGCACTCCCACGCCGCCAGCTCGGCCTGAGCCCGCTCGATGGCCCGTTCCGCCTCGGCCACCGCTTCCCGGGTGGCGTCCAGACGGCAGCCCTCCGGCCGGACGGGCGGCGGCAGCACAGGGGCGGGCGGTGGCGGTGAGCCCGGCGGGGTGCCACGTGCCGCCCGGGCGAGCCGTCCCGCGAGGACGGCGCGGCGGGCGTTGACACGGGTGGCGGCGAACGCCGCGCTCTCCCACTGCTGGGCGGCGTTGCGGGAGACGTCCTGCTGCCGCAGCAGACAGCGTTGCTCCTCGGCGGCGCGGACCGCCGCGTGCGCCAGCATCCCGGTGGCCGCCATGGCGGCCCGCCCGGCCAGCAGCGCGCCGCTCATGGCGCCGAGCGCGATGGCCGCCGGTTCCACCAGTTCGTGAAGTACGTGGACCAGGCTCTGCGTGAAGTGGTCCACGGTGTCGGAGACGTCGATGACGGACATCTGCGGGAGCTGACTCGTGACGTCGGGCGTGGAGACGGGCGTGGAGACAGGAGGAGTGTCGTACCCGTAGGTCGGCCATACGTCCTGCACGCCGGCGAGCCCGTTCGCGGAGCTCATACGGTCCTCCCTCCGGCCACGGCGGGAAGGGGGCCTCCGGCGCGGACAGCGGCCTGGACGGCCCGCTGCCGACGCAGCTCCCGGCGCCAGGACCGGTCGCGTCGCACGGTCCACACGGCGAGCGCGACGACGGTTCCCACGGGCCACAGCCATGGCGCCCACAGCAGGACGTACGGCAGGACGCCGAGGAACAGGACCAGCAACAGCAGCGCGGAGACCACCCGTGCCCAGCGGCTGCCGAGAGTGAACCGGCTCGGCCGTTCGGCGGTGCCGATGACGAGTCCGGCCAGCGACTGCGAGGGGTGGTAGCCCGGCGGCCCGATGCGGACCGCGATCCACAGTTCGAGGGCGTGTACGACGAAGGCGGCGGGCATCGCCAGCAGCCAGCCGGTGACGACGGCGGACTGGGGAGCCAGATTCGCGGCGTCGGAGAGCGAGATGACGAAGCCCCACGGGGCGCAGACCAGGACGGCCCCCAGGACCGCCCAGCCGAGGTTCGGCAGCATGTCGAGGCGGCGCATCGCGACGTCGAGTCCGTCCCGCGCGGCGGCCAGGGCGGCGGCGGCCTCCTGCCGGCCGCGCTCCTCCAGATGCGCGTACGCCCGCCCCGCGTCGTGCTGGGCCAGGCGCGCGAGCCGCACCGCGGCCAGTGCGCGCAGCGGCTCGTCGGCCTCGTCGAGCAGCCGCTCGAACCAGGGGACGGGGACGGCGAGCCGCCGTGCCTCCGCGCCGGCCCGCCGGCTCCAGACGCCGGCGGTCTGGGGCAACCGGGCCAGGTGCAGCAGCCGGGCGTCGACGGCGGTGTCCCGGGCGAGCGCCGCTCGTACGGCCCGCCTGCGCAACCGGGGGTGCCGCAGGGCGAGTTCGTCGGTCTGCGCGTCCCAGGCGTCACGCAGCCGCCGCCACTGCTCCTCGGTGGCGGCGAGCTGTTCGCCGCCCGGTCGGACGGCGAGGGCGGTGAGGAGTCCGGGGTGGCGGAGCGCCTCGACGAGGTCGCGGGCGTCCCGGTCTCCGGCCACCGCTCTTTCGAGCGGGACCGGCAGCTGGTCGCCTTCGAGGCTGATGCCGTGCCAGGTGACGGGCAGATGGGGGCCGAGCCGGTTCAGCAGTTCGGCGAGGGTGACGGGGCCGGGCTCGTCGGCCAGCCGAGTGCGCAGGTCCTCCAGCGGGTCGGCTGGATCGGCGGGGGCGGTGCGGTCGACGGCGGGGCCGGTCGACACGAACTGACCGAGCCACTTGACCAGTTCCTCGCGCCGGGGCGCGGAGGACAGCAGCCGCGCGGCGCCCGGATGGCGGCGGTCGAGTGCCTCGGCGAGTTCCTCCAGGTCGCTGTAGTCCTGCCCCATGAAGGAGAAGGGCCGCACGCGCGTGGCGGGCGCGGGGGCGGTTCCGGGGGAGGGCGCGGTGCCCCGTGTGAGTGGTACGGGGTCCGCCTGGTCCGGATCGATCCACCGGCCGACCTCCGTGGCACCCCAGCGGTGTTTCAGGGACCGGGTGAGCAGTCCCTCGCACAGGGCACGCAGCCGGGTGTCGGCGATGTTGCTGAGGTCCACGTCCTCGGTGCTGATCCGTCTCAGGACCAGACCGCGCTGCCGCAACCGGATCGGGTGGGTGCCGAGGGCGAGTTCGGCGACGACCATGCCCATGGACCACCAGTCGACGGACGGGGCGACGTGCTGGTCGACGGTGCCGGCCTCCGGTGCAAGGTAGAGCGGCTTGCCCGCCCAGTGCCGCACCGGGCGGGACGACGACGGCGACGACTGCACGGCGGCGCCGAAGTCGACGAGTACCAACTCGGGCTCCTCGTGCGGGCCTTCGCGGACGACGATGTTGTCCGGAGCGACGTCGCGGTGCACGATCCCGCGCCCGTGCAGCGCGGTCAGCGCCCGGTGGAGCTGCTCGATCACACGCCGGACGTGCTCGGTCGGCAGTGGAGCGCCCTCCCGTGCCTGGTGGCGAGTGCGGTACTCGGCGAGGGTGACCTCGCCCGCCGAGGGGCAGACCTCCCACACCATTCCGGTCGCGATTCCGTGGTCGAGGACCTGGACCACGTGCTGGTCGACGGGGTCGCCGAGGATCTCGTGGACCCGGCGGTCGGGTGCGTAGAAGTGGTGGTAGCCCTTCCAGACGAGAGGGACACCCGCCGGCCGGAGCTTGGGTTCGCGTTCCACGACGCGCAGCACCACGGCCTGCTGAGGGCGTGGCTCGCCGGTGCGTCCGGCGCCGAGTTCGGCGAGCCGCTCGAAGCGCCCGCGCAGTTCCTCGGGCAGGTCGTGCAGTTGCGGCCGGGCCTCGCGGCCTCGCGCCGGGTCGGACTCGACGTCCGGGAAATGGTCGGTCGGCGGAACAGCGTTCCCCGCCGTATCCGGGTCGCCCCCCAGTGGTTCCGCGGTGCTCATGTGAATACCCCCGCCCGGTGCTGAAGTACGGCCTCCGGAATATCCCTCGGCCGGAGGTGGACGGATACTACGCGAAAATATGACCCCCGCTGTGCCCGTCGATTATCTGTCACTTTCCGGTTTTTCTCGATCAAAGAAAATCAACCCTCATGATCGGGTGTGAAAAAATAATAGAAAAAGTCGAAAGAGAATCGACTGCGTCGAAACTGGGCACGTTTTCGCCCGCACCGTGCCCGATCACGCGGAACCCTCCCCACCCCCGGGAACGCGGTCCTATCGTGCTGGCATGCGTCTGGTACACGGCCCCGCAGAACCTTCGGAACTTCCCCCGCACCACCAACTCGTCGTCGAACTGCGTGCCCTGCGCAAGGTCGGCCTCTCCCGCGTGCGGCAGATATCGCACCCCGGTCTCGCCGCGGCGGCGTCCGCCGCCGGCCTGCCGACCGGGCCGGAGGAGCCCGCCGCGGGGATCGAACGCCTGTTGCGGGCGGCCGTCCACTGGCTCGACGGGTCCGTGCCGCCACCCGGGAGCCACCTGGCCCCGGACCCTCCCGCCGCCGGTCCTGTCGGTGAACTCGCGCGCGCGGCGGCCCATTCGTTCGGGCTCGTCGGCGCGGCCTCCCAGATAGCCGGCGAGCGGCGCAAGGCGGCTGCCGCGGTGTTCGGCGTCACCACGGAGAGCTTCCGGCACCGCCAGGAGCGCCAGGTCATCGACCGCCTGGCCGACGCGGTGCTGGGCCTGGCCGGCGCGGGCGCTCCGCCGGAGGGGAACCCTCTCCCGCAGGCCACGCCCCCGGACGTCCCGCACGCCGTGGCCCGGATGACCGGTCCACCGGTGCACTACGACACGGCCCCCGGTGCGGTTCCCGCCCACCCGGACATCCAGGTGCACCTGTCTCCCATCGAGCTGCTGCGCGACATCGACGTCCTGGTCTCGTCCGAGAACACGTATCTGGAGATGTCGAAGATCTTCCGCAACACCGTCTCCGGGGCGCTGCGCCGCGCGGCGGCCGCACGGGACGAGACCAACGCGGTCATCGACGACCCCCTCGCCCGTGAGCTGCGCGACTGGATGGCCAGGCACGGCCGCAGCGGCCTCCAGGTGCCGCCCGGCACGGTCGTCCCCACCGGCCCGGGAGCGCTGGCGCGGCGCGGGGTCCGCCGAGTCCTGCACGCGGCGGTCGCGGTGCCCCGGCGCACCGGCAACGGCTACGAGGCGTGCGAGAGCACGGTGGTCGAAGCCGTGTCCGCCGCCTTCCGGGTGGCCGCCGGCGAACGGGACGCGCACGAACCCCCGTTGTCGTCCCTGTGCTTCCCCGTGCTCGGTGCCGGACGCGGCGGTCTGCAGCCGGAGCGGGCCGCCCGCTGGCTGCGCTGGGCCGTGGAGGAGGAACTGCGTGCGGATCCCCGCTGGACGGTCCACCTGGTCACCCGTACCCCTGCCCTGATCCCCGTGCTGCGGGGCGCCGAGCAGGGCTGACAGGAGGTCAGGGGCGCCAGCTGGGCGCCGAGAGCGGCAGTCCACGGCGGGCCCCCTCCCTCTCCATGGCGGTCAGGTCGCCGGGGCGCGGAATGCCGTACCAGCGCACCGGCCACGACCCGTCCCGGGTCCGCCGGTCCACGACGACCTGGAGTCCGACGTCCCGCGGGTCCCGGGTGCGCGTGAGGTGGGGGCCGTAGCGAAGGCGGCCCAACTCCGTTCGTGGGTCCATCCGTTGGTTGGCCGAGCCGCGCCAGACGAGGTCCGTCGGTTCGGTGACGCGGAACCGGCCGGTGACCACCGCGTCCGCCGGTCCGAGCGCCGCCCGCTGCTCGGCGGTGAGCTCGTCCTCCTCGTACCCGGTGTAGACGAGCAGGTCGGGCGCCCCGCCGTCGGGCATCGGCCGTACGGACGGGGCGCGGCGCAGGTCGTGCGCGCCCTTGAGGAACGCGCCGAGTCCGGCCGGCTGGTCGCACGGCTCCCCACCGCTGACGGTCAGACCCGACGCGCCCTGCTCCAAGGCCCGTCTCCACAGTCCGAGCAGGTCGGCCACCGGAACCCGGGTGCCGCCCGCGGGATCCCAGGTGTGCCGCGACATACAGCCCGGGCAGGCCAGTCCGCAGCCCTGCACCCAGACCCCGAGCCGCGCTCCCGGCCCAAGGGTCAGCAGTGGCAGGTGAGTGCCGCTGATGTCCAGCCGTGCCGTGGTTCCCAAGGCGTTCCCTCTCTTGTGTACGGGGAGAAAAGTATTCGCCCCTGCCCGTGCGCGCGGCAATCCCGATGCGGTTCCGTTCCGGATCGGAACCGTACGGAATTCGGACCGGAAACGGTCAGTATCCGGTTCCGATCCGGGTACGGATTTTTTCGCTCCGCATATATGTTTCTCATCACATATTCCGCTACTCTCATTCGTCCCGGCTTTCTCATTCCACGCCGCCGAGCTGCGGACCGTAGGGAAAGCCGAGCTTCCGTGCCATGGGGAAGGCACACGCACATAGGGGGACCACTGATGGACACCAGACACAGCGTCACGCGCTGCCTGCGTGAGTGCGGGCTCGATCTCCGCAGCGCGGTGCGCAGCCGCCGGCGCGGACGGCTCGACGCCGCCCGGCTGCGGATGACGGCCTCCGCGTACGACCCGGATTCGTCCGAACTGATCACGCCGTACGTCCAGGAGGTACGGCTGATCGCGGAGCGCGCGACCATCGAGCTGCGCGGTCGGCTGATCGAGGACCGGCACACCCTCGTGGCGGCCATCCACTCGGGCGCCGTCCCGGTGGTGGTCCAGTACGAGGAGCGCCGCAGCGACTCGCCCGCACTGCTCGACCGATGGGGCCGCTCGGTCGCCGAATGGCGCACGGCCGCGGCGCTGTGCCGCACCCGCGCGGAGTCGATCGCCGGCGGGGCGAACCTGCGGCTGGCGCACTACTGGGACGCCGTGTGGCAGCGGCAGTCCGCCGTGGACGATGACCCGCGGACGCGCCCGCAGGACTGGCTGCCGGGCAGGATCACCCTCGACGCCGACTGGAACGAGCCCGACTCATGGCTCACCGCGGCCCCCGGGGCCCCGTCGGTGCTGACCACGGCGCTGCGGGTGCTGGACGGGGGCCACGCTCGGGCGGGACGGCCTGCGGCCTAGTCCGTCGCCCCGTCGATCCGTCGACCCATTGAACCCATTGCCCATTGACCCAATGGCCCACTGCCCATCGGTCCATTGATCCATCAGGCGTGCTCGGGCACCTGCCCGTCCGTCGCGGGGCACGGGTCGTCGATTCACCCCATCACTGCTCCACCACTGCTGTGAAAGCGAGTCACATGAACGCACTCCCTCCCGTGCGCAGACCTCGGGCCGCCGGCCCGGTGCGCGGGCACCGTGCTCCGGTGCGCACCTCCGCAGCGCTGGTCGCCGCGCTGACACTGAGCCTCGCGGGCTGCTCCGGTATGCCCTGGAGTCCCGACGACAAGGGCACCGAGAAGGTGTCCTGCGGTCTCGTCGTGGACGGCTCCGGTTCCGGGACCAGCGACGACACCGGCGTCGACGTCAAGAAGAAGCTCCAGGAGACGCTCATCCCGTTCCTGGACGAGCAGCACTGCTCCTCACTCGCCTACGCTCCCGTGACGGCCTCCTCCTGGAACTCGTCGTGCCGTCACTCACCGGTCGACCTCGATCCGGAGCCGCGGACGAGCACCGAAGACCGGGAGGTACTGCGGCAGCGCGCCCGCAACAACGCGGCCGGCGCGTCGATCGAGATGCTCAACTGCGCCCGGGAGCAGAACGGTTCGGACGTGCTCGGCGCGCTCGGCCGCATCGCCCAGACGCTGCGCGAGACAGAGGACGACACGGGCGGCGACCCGGCCATCCTCGCGGTCAGCGACTTCGAACAGACCGACCCGGAGTTCCGGATCTCCAAGGAACCCCTGTCGACCAAGGCCGAGCGCACGAAGGCGGTCAACAAGCTCCTGGCCGGCCGGAAACTCCCCGCGCTGAAGGGGATGGATCTCTACACGGTCGGCTACGGCAAGAACCCGACCCGCAAGCCCTCCACCTACGAGGGCTTCGACCAGTTCTGGACCGACATCCTCACGACACGGGCGAAGGCACATGTCCATCACGACGACGAGTAACCGACCCGACGAGCCCGCCCCGCGGCGTTCCCTGGCCGACCGCGCACGGCGTCGCGAGGACGGCTCGCGGCGCCGGGTCTTCGCGGCGTTCGGCCGACAGCCCCGGACCGACGCGCGGCGCACACCCCTGGTCCTGAGCGACCGCGCGCAGCGACGGCTCGTGAAGAAGGCGGGAGAGCAGGGCAGGGCGGACGGTGGCGGCAGGGCGCTCGACGTCGTCGTCCTGTCCAGCGGCATCCTGCCGCCGTACGCGGCCGAACTGGCCGCCCGCCGCGGCCTCGTGCGGGAACTGACCGAGGAGGAGGCCGCCGACCAGGAGACCCGGGCCTCGCGGGAGGACGCCGAGGCCCGCAACCGGATCGTGCGGGAGGAGGCGGGGGTCACCCTGGCCCAGACCCGGCTCGTCGAGGCCGAGCACGACGTACGCCGTGCCCGCGAGCAGCTCGACCTGCTCGCCCACCGGTCGATGCGCTGGCAGCGGCTGCGCGACGCGGTACGCGAACGCTTCGAACGGGCGGGAGCGGGAGCGGGGCCGGGCGGCGGAGCGCGGCCGGACACCCCGGACCGCACCGCCCCGGCGGGCGACCTCGATCCGCCGCCGACGCCGGCCGACCCCGACGACGGATACCAGTCCCTCAACCCCGTACCGGCCGACCCGCACCGGACCGCGATACCCGCGCCCGCGCAGGGCGCGGTCGCCGCGTCCGTCGAGGGCTGGGAGGGGCTGCGGGCCAGGGCCGCGATGCCGGACAAGCTGGTCCTGTTCATGCTCGCCCTGGTCTTCGCGGTCGAAGTGCCCATCTACTGGGTGGCGTTCGAGCCGCTCCACGGTGTGGGCACGTCCAGTTCCCGTGCGCTCAACGCGACCCTGGCGATCTCCGTGGGCATACTCATGCTCGCGGTGCCACATCTCGTCGGCCGCGCGATGCGGGAGCGCGGAGCGACGGGCGCCAGCCGCCCGGCCGGACCCGCGGCCCTGCTGTTCCTCGGCTTCTGGGCGGCCTGCACGGTCGCCCTGGGCATCCTGCGCGCGAAGTCGATCCTGGCCGAGCCGCCGGTCGAGGCGGCCACGGGTGCGGCCGGCACGTTCGAGGGCGCGGACACGGGCGCGGTTCCGTCCCTGGTGGACCGCCTGGACCTCCAGTCGGAAACGGTCTACTGGATGTTCATCTCGCTCCTGCTGCTCTCCGGCGGCATCGGCTTCCTGGCAGGGCTGCTGCGCGAGCACCCGTACGTCGACAGTTTCCGCTCGGCGCTCGAACGCCGCCAGGACCGCGGACACGAACTCGCCTCCGCGCATACCCGGCTGGCGGCGGCACGCGCCTGGGTCGACTCGGCGGGCGACCGCGCCGAGCAGCGCCGCCGCGGGGTGGAGGCGCGGCTGCGCGCGGCGGACGAACTCTACGAAACGGCGGCCGAGGCCCATCGGCACGGCTTCACGTCGGCGGCGGCCGACCCGGCGATCACGGAGGCAGCCCACAAACGCACCGAATCAGGAGGCCCGCTCCTGCCCCCGTCCACGACCCGCCGCCCACCGGCACCGCGCCGCTGAGGCAACCCCTGCGCGGTAGAGAAGTCCCACGGATGCCGTCGCACCCCCTCGTGACCCGCTTCATCGCGGGTCGGGCGGGGTGCGACGGCATCCGCGTATCAAATGTCCCGGAAGGTCTCGATCTGCGCACCCACCGAGTTGAGCCGCTCGGCCAGGTCCTCGTAACCGCGGTTGATGACGTACACGTTCCGCAGGACCGACGTGCCCTCGGCCGCCATCATCGCCAGCAGGACGACGACGGCGGGGCGCAGGGCGGGCGGGCACATCATCTCGGCGGCGCGCCAGCGGGTCGGGCCCTCGACGAGCACCCGGTGCGGGTCGAGGAGCTGGAGGCGGCCACCGAGGCGGTTCAGGTCCGTGAGGTAGATCGCGCGGTTGTCGTAGACCCAGTCGTGGATCAGCGTCTTGCCCTGCGCGGAGGCCGCGATGGCCGCGAAGAACGGCACGTTGTCGATGTTCAGGCCCGGGAACGGCATCGGGTGGATCTTGTCGATCGGCGCCTCCAGCTTCGAGGGCCGGACGGTCAGGTCCACCAGGCGCGTACGGCCGTTGTCCGCGAAGTACTCCGGCGTACGGTCGTGATCGAGGCCCATCTCCTCCAGGACCGCGAGCTCGATCTCCAGGAACTCGATCGGCACCCGGCGCACGGTCAGCTCGGACTCCGTGACGACCGCCGCGGCCAGCAGGCTCATCGCCTCGACCGGGTCTTCGGAGGGGGAGTAGTCGACGTCCACGTCGATCGTCGGCACGCCGTGCACGGTGAGCGTCGTGGTGCCGATGCCCTCGACGCGTACGCCCAGCGCCTCCAGGAAGAAGCACAGGTCCTGGACCATGTAGTTGGACGAGGCGTTGCGGATGACGGTCGTGCCGTCGTGGCGCGCGGCTGCGAGCAGCGCGTTCTCGGTCACCGTGTCGCCGCGCTCGGTCAGCACGATGGGGCGGCCCGGGGTCACCTTGCGGTCCACCTGTGCGTGGTAGAGGCCCTCGGTGGCCGCGATGTCCAGGCCGAACCGGCGCAGCGCGATCATGTGCGGCTCGATCGTCCGCGTGCCCAGGTCGCAGCCGCCCGCGTACGGCAGCGTGAAGCTGTCCATGCGGTGCAGCAGCGGGCCGAGGAACATGATGATCGAGCGGGTGCGACGGGCCGCCGCCGCGTCCATCGCCTCCATGTCCAGCTCGGCCGGCGGCACGATCTCCAGGTCGACGCCACCGTTGATCCACCGGGTGCGTACGCCGATGGAGCCGAGCACCTCCAGAAGGCGGTACACCTCCTCGATGCGCGCGACGCGGCGCAGCACTGTGCGGCCCCGGTTCAGGAGCGTCGCGCAGAGCAGCGCCACGCACGCGTTCTTGCTGGTCTTCACGTCGATGGAGCCGGAGAGCCGACGGCCGCCGACCACCCGCAGATGCATCGGACCCGCGTAGCCGAGCGAGACGATCTCGCTGTCCAGCGCTTCACCGATTCGGGCGATCATCTCAAGGCTGATGTTTTGGTTGCCGCGTTCGATGCGGTTCACCGCACTCTGACTGGTGCCGAGCGCCTCGGCCAGCTGCGTCTGTGTCCAGCCCCGGTGCTGCCGGGCGTCACGGATGAGCTTGCCGATGCGTACGAGGTAGTCGTCTGCCATGGCGGCAGGCTATCTCACATATGAGATGTGGCATCTCGGGGGGTCCGAGTGGGTGACGGTCCCTCAGCCGCGCTTGGGGCGCTTGGTCGTGGTGCGCCGCCAGCCGAAGGGGCCCGGCAGATCCATCGAGGTGGTCCGGCGGCCCGTGCTGCTGTGTGTGCGCCGCGGCCCGTTCTTGCCGCCGCTGGTGATGGACCACGAGCGGCGGTTGATGTTCAGCCGTACTCCCGGCAGGATCCGGAAGCTCTTGCGGAATGTGAGCGGCATGGGTGCCTCCTTGGCGTCCGTCGCCGGGTACCCCGGATGCCGGTCGATACGCCGAACGCGCTTGCCTCCGGGCCCGGTTCGGGTCCGCGCTCGTGTCGGGGGCGGCTGCCGGGCCCTGATCCGCGACTGCCCCGCGGCACGGTTTCGGCCGTCTTGAGATGGCTCCCGGAGTAGGTCGGCGGGCGTGTCCGTGCAACAGGACACACCCTCCGGGCATGACCGGCCAGCGGTCATGTACTAGAGTTATCTCGACATCGAGATATCTGCCGAGGCGTGCCGCAGCCGCCCGGACCGGTAAGGGTTACCTAACTTAGCCTTACCTTAGCGGATCGGCCAAGAGGGCGTGGCGGCAGGATGCGGTGGTACGCGCACATGAATGAAGGAGACTGTCGTGTCGGCGAACAGCTTCGACGCCCGTAGCACGCTCAGCGTGGGCGACGAGTCGTACGAGATCTTCCGGCTGGACAAGGTGGAAGGCTCGGCCCGCCTTCCGTACAGCCTCAAGGTCCTGCTGGAGAACCTGCTCCGTACCGAGGACGGCGCGAACATCACCGCCGACCACATCCGTGCTCTTGGCACCTGGGACTCGCAGGCCCAGCCCAGCCAGGAGATCCAGTTCACGCCGGCCCGCGTGATCATGCAGGACTTCACCGGTGTGCCCTGTGTCGTGGACCTCGCCACCATGCGTGAGGCCGTGAAGGAGCTGGGCGGCGACGCGGCGAAGATCAACCCGCTGGCCCCCGCCGAGCTGGTCATCGACCACTCCGTCATCGCCGACAAGTTCGGCACCAACGAGGCGTTCGCCCAGAACGTCGAGCTGGAGTACGGCCGCAACCGCGAGCGCTACCAGTTCCTGCGCTGGGGCCAGACCGCCTTCGACGAGTTCAAGGTCGTCCCGCCGGGCACCGGCATCGTCCACCAGGTCAACATCGAGCACCTGGCCCGGACCGTCATGGTCCGCAACGGCCAGGCGTACCCCGACACCCTCGTCGGTACGGACTCGCACACCACCATGGTCAACGGCCTCGGTGTACTGGGCTGGGGCGTCGGCGGTATCGAGGCCGAGGCCGCGATGCTCGGCCAGCCGGTCTCGATGCTCATCCCGCGCGTCGTCGGCTTCAAGCTCACCGGTGAGCTGACCCCCGGCACCACCGCCACCGACCTCGTGCTGACCATCACCGAGATGCTCCGCAAGCACGGAGTCGTCGGCAAGTTCGTCGAGTTCTACGGCGAGGGTGTGGCGGCCACGAGCCTCGCCAACCGCGCCACCATCGGCAACATGTCGCCGGAGTTCGGCTCCACCGCCGCGATCTTCCCGATCGACGGCGAGACGCTGAAGTACCTGAAGCTGACCGGCCGCAGCGAGCAGCAGGTCGCCCTCGTCGAGGCGTACGCCAAGGAGCAGGGCCTCTGGCTCGACCCGGCCGCCGAGCCCGACTTCTCCGAGAAGCTGGAGCTGGACCTGTCGACGGTCGTCCCGTCGATCGCCGGTCCGAAGCGCCCGCAGGACCGGATCGTCCTCGCGAACGCCGCCGAGCAGTTCAAGAGCGACGTCCGCAACTACGTGGACACCGCGGACGAGGCGGGCAAGGAGTCCTTCCCGGCCTCCGACGCCCCGGCCAACCACCCCAACGGCGCCCCGTCCAACCCGGTCACCGTGACCGCCGCCGACGGCTCCACGTACGAGATCGACCACGGTGCGGTGACGGTCGCGGCCATCACCTCCTGCACCAACACCTCGAACCCGTACGTCATGGTCGCCGCCGCGCTCGTCGCGAAGAAGGCCGTGGAGAAGGGGCTCACGCGCAAGCCCTGGGTGAAGACCACCCTCGCGCCCGGCTCCAAGGTCGTCACCGACTACTTCGACAAGGCGGGGCTCACCCCCTACCTCGACAAGGTCGGCTTCAACCTCGTCGGCTACGGCTGCACCACCTGCATCGGCAACTCCGGCCCGCTGCCGGAGGAGGTCTCCAAGGCCGTCAACGACCACGACCTGGCCGTTACCTCGGTGCTCTCCGGCAACCGTAACTTCGAGGGCCGGATCAACCCCGACGTCAAGATGAACTACCTGGCCTCCCCGCCGCTGGTCGTCGCGTACGCACTCGCGGGCTCCATGAAGGTGGACATCACGCGCGACGCGCTCGGTGTCGACCAGGAGGGCAAGCCGGTCTTCCTGACCGACATCTGGCCCACCGAGGCCGAGGTCAACGACGTCGTGGCGAACGCCATCGGCGAGGACATGTTCAACAAGTCCTACCAGGACGTCTTCGCGGGCGACGCCCAGTGGCAGGCGCTGCCGATCCCGACCGGCAACACCTTCGAGTGGGACCCGCAGTCCACCTACGTGCGCAAGCCCCCGTACTTCGAGGGCATGACGATGGAGACCACCCCGGTCTCCGACATCTCCGGCGCGCGCGTGCTGGCGAAGCTGGGCGACTCGGTCACCACCGACCACATCTCGCCCGCCGGTGCCATCAAGGCCGACACCCCGGCCGGCAAGTACCTCACCGAGCACGGCATCGAGCGGCGTGACTTCAACTCCTACGGCTCGCGCCGTGGCAACCACGAGGTCATGATCCGCGGCACCTTCGCCAACATCCGCCTGCGCAACCAGATCGCGCCGGGCACCGAGGGCGGCTACACCCGCGACTTCACCGTCGACGGAGGCCCGGTCTCCTTCATCTACGACGCCTCGCGCAACTACATCGAGCAGGGCACCCCGCTGGTCATCCTGGCCGGCAAGGAGTACGGCTCCGGCTCGTCCCGCGACTGGGCCGCCAAGGGCACCGCGCTCCTCGGCGTCAAGGCCGTCGTCGCCGAGTCCTACGAGCGCATCCACCGCTCCAACCTCATCGGCATGGGCGTCATCCCGCTGCAGTACCCGGAGGGCCAGTCCGCCGAGAGCCTCGGCCTGACCGGCGAGGAGGCCTTCTCCATCGCCGGCATCACCGAGCTGAACGACGGCACCACCCCCCGTACGGTCAAGGTCACCACCGACACCGGTGTGGAGTTCGACGCGGTCGTCCGCATCGACACCCCCGGCGAGGCCGACTACTACCGCAACGGCGGCATCCTGCAGTACGTGCTGCGCAGCCTGATCCGCAAGTAGGCGGGCAAGCAGCCGGCCGGTCACCGCAAGTACGCGGTCCAGTACGGCAGTTGAGGGCCGCACTCCCGGAGACGGGGGTGCGGCCCTCTGCCGTGCGGAGGGCGGCCGGGGTGGGCCGTGGACGGCGCGTGCGGTGGGCGGCTCGGGTGCGCGGCCGCTACACCCAGCCCCGCTGGGCGGCCCGTACGCCCAGCTGGAATCTGCTCGCCGCGCCCAGCCGTTCCTGGAGTTCGCTCACCCGGCGTCGCAGGGTTCTGAGGCTCACGCCCAGATGGCGGGCCACCGCCTCGTCCTTCATACCGGCCGCCAGCAGCCGGATCAACACCCGCTCGCCCTCGGGGAGTTCACCGTTCCCCGCCGTCTGGCCGAGCGGAGTCGCCTGCTGCCAGGCAAGGTCGAAGAGTTTCTGCAGGGCCTCGGTGACCGCCGAGTGCCACACCACGACGGCGCAGTAACCGCCCGCCGCCGAGGCGGTCAGCGGCAGCATCGCCCGGCACCCGTCGACCACCAGCAGCTTGAGCGGCACGGACGGCAACACCCGGGCCTGCTCACCGAGTTCCACCATCTTCCAGGTGCGGGACAGTATTTTCGGGTCCTCCAGGGCCGTCGCCGCGTACACCCCGCGAGAGACGATCCCGCGGCGCAGCAGATCGGCCTGGAGAGCCGCCTGCGGTGCGGGCGGGGCGAGATACGGCGGCGTGTCGAAGAGGCACACCTCACGCTCGGCGCGTGCGTACATCTCCTCCAGACGTGCCGCGATGGCGCCCTCGCCGGAGGCGACCTCGATCAGCCGGGACGGTTCCTCCCGCAGCAGCCCGGCCTCGTACGCGGTGCCCATCTCCTCGGCGGTGGCGGCGAGCAGTTCGGACTCCGTCTCGCGCCGCCGGATCAGCCCGCGCACCGCGACCCGTGGATCGACCGCCCGTAACCCGCCCATGGAGTCCGGCGGCTGGAGCAGCCCGAGCCCGAGCAGTTGGTTGCAGGCCTCGCGCACCTGGGCCGGGGAGGCGCCGGTCAGCAGGGCCCAGCCGGCCGCACCGGCGTCGGGCTGATGGAGGATCGCCTGGTACACCCGCTCCTCGAAGGCGGACACCCCCACCGCGGCCCAAGGGCTCGCGGCAGGGGCGCGTCCTGCCGTGTTCTGTCCCGCCGTGCCATATGCCGTGTTCACCATGGCTCGGCACGGTAGGCGATCTTTGTTAAGGCTGGTGTCGTATCGGTCCGGGCCGCCGTCTACTTCAGGCCGAAGGCTCGTACCACGGTCTGGTCGACCGCGTTGCCCTCCCGGTCGGCAGCCCGTACGCGCAGGGACACGAACTCGGCGCCCTTCGGGTGCTTGAGTTCCGCCTTGCCGCCCCGGACCTTGACCTCCTTCCAGGACGCGCCGTCGTCGTACGACACCCAGGTCTTCAGCTCACGGGCCGTGATGCTCGACTTCTGGTCCCGGACGGAGAGTTCGAGCGTCGACTTCCGCTTGGACTCCGCCCGGTTGAGGAGGTCGAGCCCGTCGAGGTCGTAGTCGACGGAGAGCAGCGGCAGCGCGGTCTGCTGGTTCGTGTGCGCCGACGCGAAGGACCATTCGGTGTGGGTGCTGGTGGAGTACGTGGCCCAGCCGGCCGTGCGCTGCGCGTCGAGCACGAAGCGGTACGAGGCCTTCGCCGCCGGGACGTCGAAGGTGCCGTTGCCGCCGAGCGCGCTGTTGCCGACCGGCTTCCCGTCCGCGTACAGCGTGCCCTTCGCGGTGTCCTGGGCGCCGTCCACGCTTGCGTAGTGACCCGGTGTCGCGTCGCTCAGCTCCGGAACCCTGAGGGCGAGTTTGTCACCGGTGCGCTGGGAGAGACCGTACCGCTCGCTGGTCGCCGGGCGGACGACCTGCCGCAGCCACTCCTCAGTGGGCACCTTGCCCGCCTTGTCGAAGGTCCGCAGGCCGTTCCACTGGCCCCTGCCGGTCTGCCAGTTCGGGGTGACGGTGTTCCAGATGCGGGTGTCGGCATCCACGTTGTAGTACTCGGTGCGTGTCGTGCCCAGGGGGACGTACTGGCTGGTCTCGATGGCTGCGCCCTGCCACGGGCGGTACCGGTAGACGGCGTCCTTGCCGACGTCACCGGCCCGGCTCCCGTGGTAACGGACCTTCTGCCGCACGGTGTTGGAGCTGTTCAGCGAGTACGTCTGGTTCTTCGAGACGGCGCCGGTCTGCGGGAACATCACGTTGTAGACGTACGGGCTGACCGCGGTGCCGTCCAGCTTCAGCGTGACCTTCTTCCCGCTCTTCAGCAGCGCGCCGAGCTTCGCGCCGTCCTCGCCGGTGGCGACCATCAGCGGGATCGTCGTGCTGTCCACCCACGAGATCCAGTACCCCGGCTTCTCCTGGTACGCGATGACGTAACCGGCCCCGGCCCTGGTCGCGTTGGCCAGCGCCTCGTCCGCCGTCTTCCCGGCGGCCACCCGGACCACCGCTACCTTGCCCTTGACGTCGAGCCCCTGGAAGTCGGCCGCGGTGCCACTTCCGGCGTCCACCGCCCGCACCGTGCGCTTTCCGCTGAACTTCACCGGAAGGGTGTCGCTCACCTGCGAGTAGTCCAGAGGCAGCGCGTACTTCTCCGGGCTGCTGACGCTCGCGGTCAGCTCCTTCTCGTACAGCCGGAACTTGGGGGTGAACTCGAACATGCCCTCGGTGACCTTCTCGGTCGGGGCGACATAGATGCGGTCGGTCCACCAGTTCTGGGCGTAGGTCACCCCGAAGGCGGTCCCGGGCCCTTCCCGGTGCCAGTTGGTGCTGAAGCCCTGGAACTCGGACTTCTCCTTCGTCCTCGGCTTGATCTCGACGGCCTTGCGGGCGTCGAAGACGACCTCGGTGTCCTTGTCGACCTTGATCTCCGGATCACCGACGACGGAGGTGGCGACCTCCAGCCCGGCCGCGTCCCGCTCCGGGATCCAGGTCGCCATGGAGTACGTACCGGCCGGCACCTTGAACGTGTAGCCGCTGCCGAGGAACCCGTGCGTGTCCGGGTATGCGCCGTTCAGCTCCTGCAGCACGAAGATCGACGCCGAGGTGGACGGCTTGCCGCTCCGGTTCACCAGCGAGACCTTCAGGTCGTAGGTCTTCGGCAGTTTCTCGAAGCCGACGGCCGTGGTGACCCGGATGCCGTCGGCGCTCGCGGTGACATGGCCCGTGTACCGGCCCTCGGCCTCCTCGGCCGGGTCGACCGTGACCGCGACGGTGGCGGTGCCCTTCGCAGGGACGGTCACGACGTCCGCGCCCAGCGCGGCCTCGGCGAGCGACGACGCCAGCTTCAACTCCACCGCCTTGTCGGTGGTGTTGGTGAAAGTGATGTCCTTGCTCGTGGCCTCGGCTCCGTCGGCCTCGTACTGGCCGAAACTGAGCGCCGGGGTGGCGAAGACGCCCTGACCGACGGCCCGTACGGCGTCGACGCGGCCGTCGCCCTGCTCGAACACAGAGGCGTCGGGGCTGGTCTTGGCCGTGGTGGCGAGGGCCTGCTTGATCTGCTGCCCCGTCCAGTCGGGGTGCGCCTGCGCGACCAGCGCCGCGGTGCCCGAGACATGCGGGGTCGCCATCGACGTGCCGCTCACCCTCGTGTAACTGTCGCCGACAGGCGTGCTGCCGGGCATGTTGGTTCCCGAGGCACGGGCCGCCGCGATTCCCACGCCCGGCGCGGTGATCTCCGGCTTGATGGCGGAGTCGCCGAGCCGTGGCCCGCGGCTGGAGAACGAGGCCAGCTTGTCGGACTTGTCGACCGCGCCCACGGTCAGCGCGGAGTCCGCGATACCCGGGGTGCCGAGGGTCTGCTCGGACGGGCCGGAGTTACCGGCCGCGATCACGAAGAGAGCACCGGTGGACGCGGACAGCTCGTCCACGGTCTCACTCAGCACGTCGGAGGGGCCGGTCGCGTCACCGCCCAGCGACATCGAGACGATCTTCGCACCGGAGCGCGCGGCCCAGTCCATGCCGTCGAGGATCCAGGAGGTCTGACCGCGGCCGTCGTTCGCCAGCACCTTGCCGACCAGCAGCTCCGCACCGGGTGCCACGCCCTTGAGCCTGCCGTCCGAAGCCGCGCCCGAGCCGGCGATCGTGGACGCCACATGGGTGCCGTGGCCGTGACCGTCCTGCACGGCCTCGGTCGGCACGAAGCTCTTCGTCTCCGCGAGCTTCCCCGCCAGATCCGGGTGGCCGGTGTCCACGCCCGTGTCCAGGACGGCGACCTTGACGCCCTTGCCGTCGTAGCCCGACTGCCACACCTCGGGCGCGCCGATCTGCGGGACGCTCGTGTCGAGGGACACCTTCACCTTGGCGTCGAGCCAGATCTTCTTGATGCCGTCGCCGAGTTGCCGCGCGGCCTTCGTGGTGGGTCCGGTGCCGAGCGCGGGGGCGATGTCCGCCCAGAAGGCGGTGGACTTCCTCGCGCTCAGCGCGGCGCCGTCGATCCCGGGCAGCGCGAGCGTCCGGCGCGCTCCGTCGGGCGTCGCGCTGCCCTTGGTGTAGGTGGCGATGAGCGGGGTGGTGCCGGTCGTGGAGTCGGTGTACCCCTGCTTCACCAGCTGGGTGATGTTGAACAGGGCCGGGTCGAGGCGGCCCGCCTGTACCAGCGGGAGCGCGTCCGCCGGCAGCACGCTGATCTCGCCGTCGCGTTCGGTGGACAGGAAGGTGGCGGCCTCACGGCCCTTGCCGCGCCGGACGTCGACGGCGTACTTGCCGTCCGGTCCTGCGGTGAGCGACACCGTGTCGCCGGTGAGGAGGGTGACGGTCTGCGTGGTCCCGGCGCGGGTTTCCGCGCCGGGCCTCGTGGTCGGGTCGGACTTGGTGGCCGGGCCGCCGGGACCGGCCGTCGCGGGCGTGACTGCCCCCGCGAGCAGTCCGGCCGCTCCGGCCACGGCCCAGAGGGCGTGGAGTCTTCGCATGGGTGGGCGTCCTCCCCTGAACGCTGACAAACGCTTCCGGCCTGGTGGGCGGAAGCCAGTGATCAGAGTGGGCGCCGTGCGGCAGGGGGCTCAAGGGATTCGCGTGGCCGAGGAATGCCAATGCCCCTTTTGGCCAGGGGAGTTGGCGGGTGCGCTACGACCGGGGACGGGTCGCCGTCTGCCCGGGCCCACCGGGTCGCACGGCTGAGGCTCAGGCGGAACACAGGGTTCTGCCAGCCAACCGGGACAGGATCAAGACATGTCTGGCATCCGAAGGGAGCACATCCGCGTGCTGAACGTCGACGACGAAACCGGCCACTTGGGACCGCGCTCCGCGGCCGGCACGGGTTCCGTCACCGCGACCGGTGGGCGGTCGTGCCGGGTGGCGGACGGTGCGCTCCTGCCGCGCGTCGTGCACATCGGCGTCGTGCACATCGGCGTCGCGCACAGCCGCATCGCCCGCGGCGGCGTCCCGCATGCCGACGTCCTCGACGGAACGCGACACGACACACCTGGGCCGGAGCACCGCACGGCCGGGCAGGAACCCCGCCCGGACGGACTCACTTCGGCGCCGGCGCCGACGACCCGCTCCGGGCGAGGTGCCGAGGACGACGGCAGATCGACGGAGGCCGGGAGATGAGTTCGCGGCTGCGGCTTCGGCTCCGGCCTCATGGACGCTCGCCGCGGGACCGGTCACGGACCCCGCACGCACGCTCGCTGCGGTCCCGCCTCCCGCTGCTCGTCGGAGTCACCCTCGTCGCCGTGTGCGCGGTGACGGCGCTCACCGTCTTCCTCGTCCAACGCGCCTATCTGCTCGGCGACCTGGACCAGCGCGTCACCAGCACCGCCGAGCGCGTTCAGGGCGGCACCCGGGGCACGACCGAGGCCGGTCCGGACGCCGACAAGGACCTGGCGTTCCTCGACCAGCGGGGTCAGGCCGTCGGCACGATCGGGGGCACGCTCGATGTCGACGGGTACGTGTCCGCCGCCCGGGTCGTCCCCCAGGACGGCGACCCGCGAAGTCTCAACGCCGCCCAACGCGCCGCCCTCGACGGCATCGAGGCCGACGGCTCCCTGCATACCCGGACCGTGCCCGGCCTCGGCACCTACCGGGTCACCGCCCTCGCAAACAGCGGGCACGCCGTGCTCACCGGCCTGCCGATGGACGGCGTACGGGACATGATCCGGGACCTGGTCGTGGTCGAGGCCGTGGTCGCCGTCGTCGGTCTCGCCGCCGCGGGGTGCGTCTGCGCCGTCGTCATCCGGCGTCAGCTGCGCCCGCTGGGACGGGTCGCCGCAGCCGCCGCCGAGGTCTCCCGCTCGGCCCTGGACCGGGCCGAGGCCACCGGACCCACCCCAGCATCCGGACCCACCCCCGTACCCGGCCTCGTCCGCGTCTCCGAACGGGACACCGACCCCGGCAGCGAGGCAGGCCAGGTCGGCGCCGCGCTCAACCGCATGATCGACCACGTGGAGTCCTCGCTCGCGGAGCGGCAGCGCGGCGAGGAGGAGATCCGCCGCAGCGAGGAACGCACACGCCGCCTCCTCGCCGACGCCAGCCATGAACTCCGTACGCCACTCGCGGCCATCGCCGGATACGCGGAACTGATGAACCGCGACGCAGGGATGATCGAGCCCACGCTGGCCTGGCGGAGGGTCTCCGCCGAGTCGGCGCGCATGACCGGCCTCGTGGAGGACCTGCTGCTGCTCGCCCGGCTCGACGAGGGACGGCTGCCGCACTCCGCCGAGGCGGACCTCGCGGCCCTGGTCGCCGACGCGGTGTGGGACGCACGGGCCACCGGGGACGACCACGACTGGCAACTGGGGCTGCTCCTCGACACCCCGGCGCTGGTCGCCGGCGACGAGGCCCGACTGCATCAGGTGGTGGCCAACCTGTTGGCCAACGCGCGTATGCACACACCTGTGGGCACGACCGTCGTCACCTCGGTCGAGGCCACGGACGAGCGCCGCGTCATCCGCGTACGCGACAACGGCCCCGGCATCCCGCCCAGTCTGCTCCCCAGGGTCTTCGAACGCTTCACCCGCGCCGACGCCTCGCGCTCCCGCCCGGACGCCAGGTCCGGCGGCTCCGGTCTGGGCCTGGCCATCGCGGCGGCGATCACGCAGGCGCACGGGGGCCGGATCGGAGTCGAGAGCGAGCCGGGACGCACGGAGTTCACCATCGAGTTGCCCGCCATCGGGATGCCCCGACTGCTGCCCGTGGACACGGTCTCGGCTCCCTCGACGCCGACGCCCACATCACCGCCACCCACATCACCGCACCCCACCCCGGCCCCGACCCGAGCCCCGGACATCGCCTCCTCGTCCATCAGCTGACGGCGACCGGTTTCCCAACCGTCGCGAAGGTCGCACCCACCCAGGTACAACCCCCTTGCGCCAGCCGTTTACAGGTGTACAGGTCCGCGCTAGCTTCAGAACCACGTGGGATGGGAGCGCTCCCACATCCGGTGGACCGGAACCCGCCCAGGGTTCGCTCCCATCTCGCGCATCCGCACACGGACGCACGGACGTCCACGGCACATGGACGTCCACCGCGCGCGGACGCCAACCGCACACGGACACCAACGGACACCCCACGCCCCCTGAACGAAGGGACGGTCAGATCTGTCATGATCCTGACAACCCCATCGCCCGTGCCAACCCCACGACTCCCACGCCGATTACCGCTCCCCGCCCGTGGCAGAGCCTTCCTCCTCATCCTGCTGGCCCTGGTCGTCACGATCCCGGCGCTCGGTCTGGTCGTCTCGGCCGGTGGCGAGGCGAAGGCCCACGGCACCCCCATGAAGCCCGGCAGCCGCACCTTCCTGTGCTGGCAGGACGGGCTCACCGACACCGGTGAGATCAAGCCGATCAACCCGGCCTGCAAGAAGGCACAGCAGGTCAGCGGCACAACCCCGTTCTACAACTGGTTCTCGGTGCTCCGCTCCGACGGCGCGGGCCGCACCCGCGGCTTCGTGCCCGACGGCGAGCTGTGCAGCGGCGGCAACGCCAACTTCACGGGCTTCAACTCACCCAGCGCCGACTGGCCGTTGACCCATCTGACCTCGGGCGCGACCGTCGACTTCTCCTACAACGCCTGGGCCGCGCACCCGGGTTGGTTCTACGTCTACATCTCCAAGGACGGCTTCGACCCGACCAGGTCGCTCACCTGGAACGACATGGAGGAACAGCCGTTCCTGAGCGTCGACCACCCACAGCTCAACGGCTCCCCGGGCACGGTCGAGGCGAACTACTCCTGGTCCGGCCGGCTCCCCTCGGGCAAGTCGGGCCGTCATCTGATCTACATGGTCTGGCAGCGCTCGGACAGCGCGGAGACCTTCTACTCCTGCTCCGACGTCGTCTTCGACGGCGGCAACGGAGAGGTGACGGGCATTCACGACCCGGGCAACCCGACCGAGCCCCCGCCCGGCGCCTGCTCCGCCACCCGCCGCACGACGGGCAGTTGGTCCGGCGGCTACCAGTCCGAGGTCACCGTCACCAACACCGGCGAGGTGCCGATGCTCGGCTGGATGGTCGACTGGACGCTGCCGGGCGGCCAGTCCGTCGCCAGCCTCTGGAGCGGCAGCGCCACGTACAGCGGCCAGAACGTGATGGTCCACAACGCCGACTGGAACGGGTCGCTCGATCCGGGCGAGAGCGCCTCGTTCGGGTACGTCGTCCAGGGGTCCGGGGGTGATGCGGCGACCGCCCTCGCCTGTCGGCCGGGCTGAGCCGGTCCGGGCCGGTGAATTTGTGACTCCACCTGCTCAGGGCGGACCCGGTGGCCGTAATCCACCGGGTCCGCGAGCCGGGCAGGTTCGGGGGAAGGTCTGCCCGGATGGAACGTGGCTTGTGTGGACCAGTGGACGCGACAACGTTGTCGAATGGTCTGGCCGAGACTCTACTCCTCCAACGGACAACGCTGTCAAACCTGTTGGGCCTTGAGCCGTCCGAGTGTCGGCCACGCGCGCCCCTCGGAGGGCGGGCGCTCTTCCGTGGTACAGGTGCGGCACGCTACTGTCCCTGCGGCTTGTGCGACCTGTGGTGCGCGACCCGTCCGAAGGAGGAGGGGCCGCGTCATGCGTTTCCGTCCGTCATCCGTGCTTCTCGCCGTTGCTCTTGCCGCCGCCATGGCCGTCGGCGCCGGAGCCACCCCCGCCTTGAGTGCACCCGCACCGGGACCGGCACTCGTCCAGGACCCCACCCAGTACGTCGACCCGCTCATCGGCACCAGGAACGGCGGCAATGTCTTCCCGGGCGCCGTCGTCCCCTTCGGCATGCTCTCCTGGAGCCCCGAGAACACCCGCGGCGACGCCACCCGCACAGCCGCGCCCGGCGGCTACCAGTACGACGCGACCCGTATCCGCGGCTTCAGCCTCACGCACATGTCCGGCACGGGCTGCGCGGGCGGCAGCGGCGACATCCCGTTCTTCCCGTACGCGGGCGAGGTGACCTCGTCCCCGGCGAGCGACACCAAGGACGCGGTGTACGCGGCGGACTTCAAGCACGCCGACGAGACCGCCGCACCGGGCCACTACAAGGTCGGCCTCTCCTCCGGCGTCACCGCGGACCTCACGGCGACCGCCCGTACGGGCTCCGGCCGCTTCACCTACCCCGCCGACAAGCCGGCCTCGCTGCTGATCCGTACCGCCAACTCCGAGGTGGGGTCCACGACTTCGGACGTTCGCATCGACCCGAAGACCCGTACGGTCTCCGGTTCCGTCACGTCCGGCAACTTCTGCGGCTACCTCGACCCGGAGGGCCAACGCGACTACTACACCCTCCACTTCACCGCCCGCTTCGACCGCGCCTTCAAGGCCACCGGAACCTGGCAGGACGACAAGCTGAGCCCCGGCGCCACCGAGGCGAGCGGCGGCACCGGCGGGTTCGGCACGAGCGGACGGCCGGTCGCGGGCAAGGGCGCGGGCGGATACGTGGAGTTCGAGCCCGGCACCGGCCCGGTGAACGTCAAGGTCGGCATCTCGTACGTCAGCCGGGCCGGTGCCGAGGCCAACCTCGCCGCCGAGAACCCGCCCCGCCGCTCCTTCGACGACGTCCAGGACGCCGCACGCAAGGCCTGGCGCGACCGCCTCTCCGCAGTCAAGGTCGGCGGCGGCACGGACGCCGAGCGCACCACCTTCTACACCGCGCTCTACCACGCCCTCCTGCACCCGAACGTCATCAGTGACGCCGACCGCAGATACAGAGGCGCCGACGGCAAGGTGCACCGGGTCGGCGCGGGCCACCGGGCCCAGTACGGCACCTACTCCGGCTGGGACGTCTACCGCTCCCAGGTCCAGCTGCTCACCCTGCTCGACCCGCGCACCGGTTCCGACATCGCGCAGTCGCTGCTCGAACTGGCCCGCCAGAACGGCGGTGTCTGGGACCGCTGGCTGCACGGAGCGAGCGGCACCCACGTCATGAACGGCGACCCGGCACCGGCCACCCTGGCGGGCATCAGGGCCTTCGGCGGCCGGGACTTCGACCTGCGCGGCGCGCTCGACTCACTGGTGAAGGCGGCCACCGTACCGACCGACCTCGACCTGAGCCCGGCCGGGAAGCCCATCATGTCCGTCGGCCAACGCCCGTCCCTCGACAAGTACTTGGCGAAGCACTACATGCCGTCCGTGTCCAACGCCTGGGGCGGCGCGGCCGAGACCCTGGAGATGTCGGGCGCCGACTTCGCCCTCGGTCAACTCGCCACCGCGGCGGGGGAGAAGAAGACCGCCGAGACCTTCACCCGGCGCTCCCAGTGGTGGCAGAACAACTTCAACATCGCGGCCGACCCGACCGGCGGCTACATCGCCAACCGCAAGGCCGACGGCAGCTGGGTCACCGGCTTCACCCCGGCCACCGGCAACGGATTCGTCGAGGGCACGGCCGCCCAGTACACCTGGATGGTCCAGCACAACCCGGCGGGCCTCTTCGCCGCAATGGGCGGGCAGGACAAGGCGGTTGAGCGCCTTGACTCCTTCTTCCACAACGCCGACGGCAGCTGGGCCTTCACCGGCAGCGGCGGCGACAAGTCCGAACTGGACAACGAGCCGTCCATCAACGTCCCCTACCTGTACGCCTATGCGGGCGCGCCCTACAAGACCCAGGAGACCGTGCGGGCCGCGATGGGCAAGCTGTGGTCCACCGAGCCCGCCGGGATCCCCGGCAACGACGACCTCGGCGCGATGTCGTCCTGGTACGTCTTCTCCGCGCTCGGCATGTATCCGCAGGTGCCGTCGCGGGCCGAACTCGTCCTGGGCTCCCCGGTGTTCCCGAGGGCCCACATCTCCCGCCCGAACGGCAACGACATCGACATCCGGGCGGCGGGCGCGGCGGCGGACTCGCCGTACGTCCAGTCGCTGAAGGTCAACGGCCGTTCCAGTGACCGGGCCTGGCTGCCCGCCTCCTTCGTGCGTGACGGCGGCACGCTCGACTACACCCTCGCCGGCACCCCGAACCGCGCCTGGGGGAGCGGCGCCGAGGATGCCCCGCCGTCCTTCCGCGACGGGGAGCAGCCGTACCAGATCGGTGTCGGCCCGACCACGGCGACGGTCGCCCCCGGCGGCAGCACGAAGCTCGACATCCGCGCGCTCGCACTGAGCGGCGGCACCGGGCCCGAGGTGCGCTTCCGTGTCGAGACCCCCGAGGGCGTCCGGGCGACTCCCGCCGAGGGCACGGTCACGGACGGGGCCCAGGAGATCACGCTGGCCGCGGACGAGGACGCCGAGCAGGGCTTCTACGACGTCAAGGTCAGCGTGACGTCCGGCGACAGTGACACCTCGTACGACCAGCCCGTCGCCCTCACCGTCGCGGCACCAGGCTCCCTGCTCGCCGCGTACAACAACACCGGGACCACGGACGACGAGGGTGACCACGCCGAGGGCGACTACGACGGTGGCGGCTGGAGCTACTCCCGTCAGGCCCTCGCCGCCGCCGGTCTCACCCCCGGCGGGCAGGGGTCGGTGAACGGACTCGCCTACACCTGGCCGGGCTCCCCGGCGGGCCGCCCGGACAACGCCTCGGCGACCGGCCAGACCATCGAACTCCCCACACAGGCCGCCAAGTTGAGCTTCCTCGGCAGCGCGGTCAACGGCAACCAGCAGACGCGGGCGACCGTTACGTACGACGACGGCAGCACCGACTCCATCGATCTCTCCTTCACCGACTGGACCGTCGGCGGCGGAGGCGGCACCGTCCAGTACGGCAACGAGGTCGTCGCCCGGGCCGCGTACCGGAACGTCGCGGGCGCCGACAAGGACCCGGTCGCCACATACGTCTTCGCCACGAAGCCGTTCGAGGCGCCGGCGGGCAGGACGATCAAGAGCGTGAAGCTGCCGGACAACGCGGACCTGCATGTGTTCACCGTCGCGGTGAACTGAACTCCAGTGAACTGAACTCCCTTTCCCAGCAAGGTAATCCGCTCCCCAGCAGGGCAATCCGCCTCCGTCGGCGCTCCAACCGGCGGAGGCGGTAGCGTGTGCGATTCCGACGATCTCCCTGGGGGACGAGTCATGCGCGCGCGAGGGACAGTGCTGCGGCCCGCGGCCGTCGGCCTGGCACTGGTGATGTCGCTGGGCGTCCTCGCCGGGTGCGGCTCAGGCGTCGGCGCCGCGAAGAAGTCGTGGATCGCGGTGCCGGAACAGTTCTATCTCCGGCCGCCGGGGGACAAGTCGGGTCCGACGAACAAGGTTCCCTTCCACGTCCAGGCCGAGGACGTGAAGGCCAGGAGCCGCGTCGGAACGCAGGACCATCGGCTCACGGTGGACGTCACCGGCTCCGAGCGGGCCGTACGGCTCAAGATCTCGGACATCCGCAGGAAGAACCCCAGGTGCGCCGGGACCGACACCCGGGTCGTCTGCAAGGTGAGCGGCGCCTACAACAGCTGGTCCGACATCGACCGCGTCTATCCCTACGCCGCCCCGGGCAGCAAGCCGGGCGACAGCGGAACGGTCCGCTTCAGCTTCACCACCGAGAAGGGGAAGAAGCTCAGCGCCCGCACCCGGGTGATCGTCGGCGAGCCCGTGGTGAAGGTGCGGACGACGAAGGTGTTCAAGGACGTCGGGCCCGGCTCAGTCCTCAGCACACCCGTCGTGGTCCGCAACACCGGGGAGGTGCCCGTGCGCGGCGTCGGCCTGCAACTCTCCGTCGGCACGGGCCTGCGCTTCAAGCAGCAGTACGGCAACTGCCGTTACCCGGGGGCGCAGAAGGGCTCCCTCGCGGTGTGCGAGTTCCCCGGCGTGCGCATACCGCCCGGCCAGGCGGTCACCCTCCGTCCGGCCCTGGCACTGGACGTCGCCACGACGGAGATGTACTCCTCGTTCCGCCAGCAGGCGTGGGCCCTGGACATGGGCCCCGCGAAGAACAGCGTCGTGCCCGAGGGCGGCGACCACGGTGACGGCCCCCGGCTCACGACCGCGAACGCGAACGGCTCCGACCTGAAGGGGACGTTCGCCGGCGGCGACGTGTGGAGCGAGGTGCAGGTGGACACGTACGCCGACTTCGAGGTCTTCGCCGTCGAGGTGAGCGGCGAGCGCGGCAGCGAGCACACCGTGCGGCTGAAGGTCCGCAACAACGGGCCCGCCAACCCCGGGAGCACGACACTGCTGTTCACCCCGCCGGAGAGCGCCACCGTGGTGAAGCAGCCCATGGAGGCCATCGACGAGGACGTGTACGAGCCCTACTGCGACCTCGACCAGGGCACGTACTCCTGCTCCGTGGGAAGCGGGCTCGAAGCGGGCAGGACGCGCACCTTCGACTTCGAGCTCCGGCTCGGCGGACCGGGCGAGGGCAGCGTGCGGGTGACGGACGCCCGCGATTCCGACCGCCGGGACCCCGACCCCGCCAACGACACGGCACCGGTTACCGTCCTGCCGTAACCGGTGCCGTGTACGCCGTGCGCGGGCTGTCGGGCCGTGCCGTGCGTCAGCTCAGCAGTTCCACCTCCGACAGGGTGGCCTCACCGTCGAGGACCAGCCGGTACTTGGTGTACGACCCGGGCGCCGAGACCGAGAACGCCCGTGTCTGCCGGTCCCAGGTGAAGGACTGGCCGGACCGCTTGTCGAGGTCCTTCCACGTGGTCCCGTCGGACGAGCCCTGGAGGACCCAGCCCTGCGGAGCCTTGGAGCGCTCGGCCGACGTCAGCGTGTACTGAACGGCCTTGGCCCGGTCGGCGGTCGGCAGATCCACCGACTCGACGGTCGCGTTCGTCGCCGAGGTGTTGTCGAACAACTCGCCCTCGCCCTTGATGACGTCGCTCCGGGGTGACGGCACCTTGTCGTCCTCGGTGATCGAGACGGGCGCCGCGTTCTTCCCGGTACCCCACGAGGACGGCTTCGACCCCATGTCGAACTCCAGCACGCCACCACGGGAGATGATCGAGTGGGGGAGCGAAGTCTTCGTCCACGCCTTGCCGTTGACCTTCAGGCCCTGCACGTAGACGTTCTTCGCGCTGTTCTTCGGGGCCTTCACGACCAGCTTCTTGCCGTTCTCCAGGTGCACGGTCGCCTTGGTGAACAGCGGTGAGCCGACGGCGTATTCGCCACTGCCCATCACCAGCGGGTAGAAGCCGAGCGAGGAGAAGAGGAACCAGGCCGACTGCTCGCCGTTGTCCTCGTCGCCGTGGTAGCCCTGCCCGATCTCGCTGCCGGTGTAGAGGCGGGACAGCACCTCGCGGACGTTCTTCTGCGTCTTCCAGGGCTGACTCGCCGCGTTGTACATGTAGTTGACATGGTGGGCGACCTGGTTGGAGTGCCCGTACATGCCCATCCGTACGTCACGCGCCTCGGTCATCTCGTGGATGACGCCCCCGTACGAGCCGACGAACTCGGGCGAGGCGGTTTCGGGGGTCGCGAAGTACGTGTCGAGCTTCTCCGCGAGCCCGGAACGGCCGCCGTACAGGTTGGCGAGGCCGCGGGAGTCCTGGGGCGCGGTGAAGGCGTAGCCCCAGCCGTTCGTCTCGGTGTAGTCGTAACCCCACACCCTCGGGTCGAACTTGGACGACTCGACCCGCCAGTCGCCCTTGTCGTCACGGCCCTGGAAGAAGCCGGCCTTGTCGTCGAAGAGGTTGACGTAGTCCTGGGCGCGGTTGAGGAAGTACTCGGCCTCCTCCTTGTAGCGCTTCTCGCCCGTCTTCTCGTAGAGGGCCCGGCCCATCTTCGAGATGCCGTAGTCGTTGAGGTAGCCCTCAAGCGCCCACGAGAGGCCCTCGTGCGTGTCGGTGCTCGTGTAGCCGAGGAACGGCGAGGTCGCCATGCCCTTGCGGCCCACGCCCGAGGAGGGCGGCACGACGGTGGCGTTCTTGACCGCCGCGTCGTACGCCGACTTCGCGTCGAAGTCGACCCCCTTCACGTACGCGTCCGCGAACGCCACGTCCGAGGAGGTGCCGGTCATCAGGTCCGCGTAGCCGGGCGAGGACCAGCGCGAGGTCCAGCCGCCGTCCTTGTACTGCTGCACGAACCCGTCGACCATCTCACCCGCCTGACCGGGCGTCAGGAGCGAGTAGGCCGGCCAGGTCGTCCGATACGTGTCCCAGAAGCCGTTGTTGACGTACACCTTGCCGTCGACGATCTTCGCGCCGGTGTGCGTCGGGGTGTCCGGTCCTGGCATCGGCGAGAACGGCGAGGCGTACTGGTACTTCCCACCGACCTTCTCGAAGCCGGAGTTGGGGTACAGGTACAGCCGGTAGAGGCTGGAGTACAGGGTCGTCAGCTGGTCCGGTGTCGCGCCCTCGACCTCGACCTTGCCGAGGATCTTGTCCCACTGCTTCTGGGCGCGCGACTTGACCGCGTCGAAGGACGTGCCGTCCGGAATCTCCTGACGGAGGTTGTCCTTGGCCTGGTCGATGCTGATCAGGGAGGTGGCCAGGCGGAGCGTGACCGTGCGGTCCTCGCCCGCCTTGAACTTCAGATAGCCCTTCACACCGGCCGAGCTGCCCTCGGCGACCTCCGAGTCGAAGACCCCGTACACGAAGAGGCGGGTCGCGCCCGTCGACAGGCCGGACTTCACGTCCGAGTAGCCCGTGAAGGTCCCGTTCTCCTTGTCGAGGGTGAGGCCCGCCTGGTCGGTGACGTTGTCGAAGACGACGCTGGCGTCGTCGCCGGGGTAGGTGAAGCGCATGGCCGCCGCGTGGTCCGTCGGCGCCATCTCCGTCTTCAGCCCGTTCTCGAACCGCACCCCGTAGTAGTAGGGGCGTGCCGTCTCGTTCTCGTGCTTGAAGGGCAGCGCGCGGGCGGTGCGGCCCGTCTCCGGGGTGCCGGACGCGGCCGACGGCATCACCTGGAAGGTCTGCCGGTCACCCATCCACGGGCTCGGCTCATGACTCGCGCTGAACGCCTGTATGGTCGGCAGATTGTCAGCGTTGTTCGCGCGGGCGTAGTCGTAGAGCCAGCTGAGCGAACCCGCGTTCGTCACCGGCGTCCAGAAGTTGAAGCCGTGCGGCACGGCCGTCGCCGGGAAGTTGTTGCCGCGCGAGAAGCCGCCGCTGGAGTTGGTGCCCCGCGTGGTGGACGCGTAGTCCGACAGATGCGCCTTCGGCTTCTCGGGCTTCTGCACGCTCAGCTTCACGTCGTCCAGCCAGCCGCGGAACTTCGCGGGCCCCTTCGGGGAGTCGTACGCGACCAGGATCCGGTCGACCGTCCGGCCGGCCGCGACCGAGCCGATCCGCGAGACGACGTTGTTCCACTGGTTGACGTACAGCACCTTCGACGCGCCCTGGCCCTGCGGAGTCAGCGGGAACCCGTGCTGGTCCTGGGCGCGCAGGTCGCTCAGATAGGTGCCGTCCGTGAACGCCAGGTCCACCGAGACGTTCGTGGCGTCGTAGTCCCGGTCACCGTCCGCCATCGACGGGAAGACCCGGTACGCCAGCTCGGTGTCGCGGCCCACGGCCACGTTCACGTCGAAGACCTTGTTGTACGAGTAGGCGCGGCCGTCCGCCTTGTGGGTGCCCGCGTACCGGAGGGCCTTCTTGCCCGTGAAGCCCGCGCCGGACTTCGCGGTCGGGGAGCCGCTCGGGCCGCGGTCCACCAGCGAGAGCATGTCCTTGGGCGTCGGCTCCTCGCCGCCGCCCGTGGAGAACTGCACGTCGGCGAGTTGCAGGGCGTCCGAAGCACCCTTGTTCTTGGTGATGTCGAGCCGGAAGTGCTGGTACTCCGCGGGCTCCGCGAGGTCGTACGACTTCGTCTGGAAGCGCTCGCCGAAGGACTCGCCCGTGCGGGTGTCGAGGGTCTTCCAGTCCTTGCCGTCCGTGGACCCCTGGAAGGTCCAGTCGACCGGGTCGCGCTCGTCGTGGTCGTTGGCCGACGTGAGGGCGTACGTCACCAGCTTGACCGGGGCGTCCAGCTCGAACTCCACCCAGCCGGTGGGCGCGAAGGTCAGCCATTTGGTGCCGGGCTCGACGTCGACGAGGTTCTCCTTCACCTCGCCCGAGCCCGAGTTCTCGCCGCTCGCGGCGACGTCCGTGACGTGCTCGGTCACATTGCCGGGAATGCCGGTGCTGAAGCCGCCGTCGACACCCGACGAACGCTTCGAACCATCGGCGGCGGTGTCGACCGTATTCAGCCAGTCGGGTGCGGGTTCACCCGCCTCGAAGGAGGAACCGAACTCGCGGTCCGCGGCGGCGGCTTCGGCCGGACGGGCGACGGCGGCGCCCTGTGAGGCCACCACCAGCGCGAAGGCGGTCGCTCCGAGGACCGCCGTGGAACCCCATCCCTGCCGTGCCCTGATCCGAGATCTGTGCGGAGATCCTTGCCGAGATCTGTGGTGCATGCGCCAGCACCCTCCCTGTCACGTGCGCCTGGACAACGTTGTCATATTTGCTGCGCAGGTCCAGTAGGGAGTCAAGTGGTCAGGGATGTCAAGGGTGTTGGGCGTGGCGTATGGGGGTATTGGTCATGCCTGACCCAATGGTCCGCCGGGGGGCTCACCTGTCGGCTTCCTGTTCGGCGGCTGATCGTCCCCTGATCGCTCGCTGTGGCGGCGGACCTGCGGGCAGCTGATATTTCCGCGAGGTCTCACTTCGGGAAAGAGTGTCGGCCAACCGTGCATTCGATCTTGCTCAGCTGGCGGGAAGTGGACTATACCTGTCGGCGTCCGCCCAGTCGTTCGACGGGCCGCGGACAGATGAATGGCCACGGGGAAGAGGGGGCGCGGCGCATGCCGGGCGTCGTGTATTCCCGCTGATCCCGGTGCTTGACAAGCGCACGACCCCAGCTTCAACAACCCGCGGTGCCGGGGAGGGTCCGGTTCACCGCCTGAGTCCTGATGAAGGCGAGGACTTGAGCATGGGATCCACTTCCGCCAACAACCGTGAGGGTATCGGCCGCCGCGATCTGATCAAGCGGTCCGCTGCACTCGGCCTGATTTCCGTACCCACGATGAGTTTCCTGTCGGCGTGTGCCAGCAGTGACAGTGGTAGCGACGAAAAGGTCGACAAGGGCAAGAAGACCAAGGAGAATCCGCTCGCCGTCAATGAGACCGCACCGTTGGAGATCGTCATCTTCGACGGCGGTTTCGGCACGAAATACGCCGAGGACGCCAAGGCGGTCTACGAGAAGAACTTCCCGAAGGCGAAGGTCAAGTTCTCCTCGACCCAGAAGATCCAGTCGGTCCTGCAGCCGCGCTTCAACCAGGGAACCCCGCCGGACCTGATCGACAACTCGGGCGCCGAGCAGATGGACATGGGCGTCCTCGTGGGCAAGAAGCAGCTCGCGGACCTCACGCCCCTGCTGGACGCGCCCTCCGTCGACGACCCGAGCAAGAAGGTCCGCGACACGCTGCGCCCCGGCATCGTCGAGATGGGCCAGTTCGACGGCGACCCGGTCTGGATCATGTACTACGCGTACACCGTCTACGGCGTGTGGTACTCCCAGAAGGCGCTGGACTCCCTCGACGCCACGTACCCGGAGACCTGGGACGAGATGCTCGCGGTCTGCGAGAAGGCGAAGAAGAAGGACATTGCGGGCTGGACGTACGCGGGCAAGCACCCGTACTACCTCCCCTTCTCGCTCTACCCGATGATCGCCAAGGTCGGCGGCACCGAGGTCCTCGACGCCATCGACAACCTCGAGCCGAACGCCTGGAAGAACCCGGCGGTCAAGACCTGTTTCGAGGCGTACTACGAGCTGTACAAGAAGGGCTACATCCTCAAGGGCACGCCGGGCCTGGACCACATCCAGTCCCAGACCGCCTGGACCGAGGGCAAGGCGCTCTTCATCCCGAACGGCTCCTGGGTGGAGAACGAGGCGGCGAAGACGATGCCGAAGGACTTCAACCTCGCGGTGTCCGCGCCCACCGGCATCGACAGCTCGGACAAGATGCCCTTCGGCACCATCTGGGCGTCCGGCGGCGAGCCCTTCATCGTCCCCGCCAAGGCCAAGAACACCGACGGCGGCATGGAGCAGCTGCGCATCATGCTCAGCGAGGCCTCGTCGAAGAACTTCACCGAGTCCGTCAAGTCGCTGACCGCGTTCAACGGCGGCACCGACGGCATCGACCTGACCCCGGGCCTCAAGTCCGGTGTCGCGGCCCTGGAGAAGGCCGGCGACAACGTGGTCAACCCGCGCATCCAGGACTGGTACGTGGCGCTGCAGAAGGAGAAGATCGGTGTCGGCGGCCTCGGCGAGATGATGGCGGGACGGCTCACCCCGGCCGAGGCCATCAAGAAGATCCAGGGCTATGCCGACGAAGCGGCCAAGGACGACTCCATCCAGCACTACAAGCACCAGTGAGCTCAGCCGGGGACCCCGGGCGGTGACCGGGGTCCCCGGCTCTCGATGCGCGGCATCGGCGGCGGTTCCCGCGGGAAGATCGGGTCGGTAGGAAATGCAACACGGTAAATACCGTTTCATCGTGGGGTTCTTGGCGACCCCCCTGGGCATCTACGCCCTGTTCGTGATCTGGCCCTTCATCCAGTCCATCTACTATTCGTTCACGGACTGGAGCGGTCTGAGTCCGGAATTCAAGATGGTGGGCTTCAAGAACTACAGCAGAATTCTCGACGACGAGGTCTTCTGGAAGTCCTTCCAGCACAGCGTGACGTTCGTCCTGCTGCTGCCGTTGGTGACGCTCACCCTGGCGTTGTTCTTCGCCTTCATGCTCAATGTCGGCGGACGGCGCCGGAAGAACGCGGCGATCGCGGGCGTCCGTGGGTCCTCGTTCTACAAGATCGTCTATTTCTTTCCGCAGGTGCTGTCGATCGCGATCGTCGCCCTGCTGTTCCAGTTCGCCTACAACCCCAACAGCGGCGCACTCAATTCCGCTTTGAAGGCGGTGGGCCTGGACAGCGTCCAGCCCGACTGGCTCGGCGATCCGGACCTCGCCCTGTGGTGCGTTTTCGCCGTTCTCGTCTGGTCCACCGTCGGCTTCTTCGTGGTGCTGTTCTCCGCCGGAATGGCCTCAATTCCCAAGGACTACTACGAAGCCGCACTGCTGGACGGCGCGAACCGCATCACGACATTCTTCAAGATCACCCTGCCGCTGCTCTGGGACACCGTGCAGTCCGGCTGGGCCTATATGGGCATTCTGGCGCTCGGCGCCGAGTCCTTCGCGGTCGTGCAGATCATGACCGTGGGGCCGAACGGCGGAGGCCCCGACTATTCGACGACCGTCCTGCCGCTGTACGTCTACCAGAAGGCGTTCCGTGACGGCCAGGCCGCCTACGCGACGACGATCGGTGTCGCCCTGCTCGTCCTGACGCTGCTCTTCGTGGCCGTCGTGATGAGGCTCGGCCGACGTGAGCGGCTGGAGTACTGATGCGGACCGAGCTGACCGAGCCGCGAGGAGGACACGAGTGAAGACGACCGAGACGCCTCCCGTCGACACCGCCGAGGAGCGACCGCCCGTCACCGAGGTGACGGTCGCACGTACGCCGCCGGCGAAGGCCACCGAGGGCAGGGTCCTCAACTTCTTCTCGCACGGCATGCTCGTTCTCTGGGCGTTCATGGTCGTCATGCCGCTGCTGTGGGCGGTGATGACCTCGTTCAAGACGGACCGGGACATCTTCAGCTCGCCCTGGGCGCTGCCCGACCGGCTGCACTTCGAGAACTGGTCGCGCGCCTGGACGTCGGCGAACATGAGCGACTACTTCCTCAACACCGTGATCGTGGTGGGCTTCTCGCTCCTCGGCACCATGCTGCTGGGCTCCATGGCGGCCTACGTCCTCGCGCGCTTCGACTTCCCCGGGAACCGCTTCATCTACTTCCTCTTCATCGGAGGAATGAGCTTCCCGATCATCCTGGCGCTCGTCCCGCTGTTCTACGTCATGCAGAACCTGTCGCTGCTGAACACGCTGCCCGGACTGATCCTGGTCTACATCGCGTACTCGCTGCCGTTCACCGTGTTCTTCATGACGGCCTTCTTCCGTACGCTGCCGAGCTCGGTGGCCGAGGCGGCCTTCGTGGACGGTGCCTCGCACACCAGGACGTTCTTCCAGGTGATGCTGCCGATGGCCAAGCCCGGTCTGATCAGCGTCGGCATCTTCAACTTCCTGGGGCAGTGGAACCAGTACATGCTGCCGACGGTGCTCAACACCGAACCGGACCGGAAGGTGCTCACCCAGGGCCTCGTCCAGCTGGCCGTCAGCCAGGGCTACAAGGGTGACTGGTCCGGCCTCTTCGCCGGTCTCGTGATGGCGATGCTGCCGGTGCTCGCCGCGTACATCGTCTTCCAGCGCCAGGTCGTCCAAGGACTCACCGCGGGCGCGCTCAAGTAACGGTTCGGCCGTCGGTTCGGTTTGTGAGGGTGGTCCCGGAATGGAGCCGGGGCCACCCTGGTGTGTGCGGGCGCGGGCGCGCCCCTCTCTTGCTCAACCTCTTGACGGGAGGTGACCCCAACGGCTCAGCTTAGAGTTCACTAGTTGGACATAGACGGGGTCTCACTGAGGCGACCCCGTACGCAGGAGGTCGTCGTGGAGACTCCGGGGTCGCAGTCGTCGCTGCACCGAGCCAATCTCGAACGGGTCGTACGTGCGGTGCGCCTGGCCGGGTCGCTCACGCAGGCCGAGATCGCGAGGACGACGGGCCTGTCCGCGGCCACGGTCTCCAATATTGTTCGGGAGCTGAAGGACGGCGGGACGGTCGAGGTCACCCCGACCTCGGCGGGCGGCCGAAGGGCCCGCAGCGTCAGTCTCAGCGGCGATGCCGGCATCGTGATCGGCGTCGACTTCGGGCACACGCATCTGCGCGTCGCGGTCGGCAACCTCGCCCATCAGGTCCTCGCCGAGGAGTCCGAGCCACTCGATGTGGACGCCTCCGCCGCACAGGGCTTCGATCGGGCGGAACAGCTGGTCAACCGCCTGATCGCGGCCACCGGCGTGGACCGTACGAAGATCGCGGGCGTCGGGCTCGGCGTGCCGGGGCCGATCGACGTGGAGTCCGGGACGCTCGGCTCCACCGCGATCCTGCCGGGCTGGACCGGCACCAAACCCGCCGAGGAGCTGGGCGGACGCCTGGGCGTGCCCGTGCACGTCGACAACGACGCCAACCTGGGAGCCCTCGGCGAACTCGTCTGGGGCAGCGGCAGGGGCGTACGGGACCTGGCGTACATCAAGGTCGCGAGCGGTGTCGGCGCCGGACTGGTGATCAGCGGCAAGATCTACCGCGGCCCGGGTGGCACAGCGGGAGAAATCGGGCATATTACTCTTGACGAGTCCGGCCCGGTCTGTCGCTGCGGCAACCGAGGCTGCCTGGAGACCTTTGCGGCGGCGCGCTATGTGCTGCCGCTCCTCCAGTCCAGCCACGGCACGGACCTGACCATGGAAGGTGTCGTACGACTGGCGAGGGACGGAGACCCTGGCTGCCGTCGGGTGATCGCCGACGTCGGCCGACACATCGGCAGTGGAGTCGCCAATCTCTGCAACTTGCTCAACCCGAGCCGGGTGGTTCTCGGCGGTGATCTCGCCGAGGCCGGAGAGCTCGTGCTCGGACCCATAAGGGAGTCCGTCGGCCGCTATGCGATCCCCAGTGCGGCACGTCAACTATCCGTTCTGCCAGGGGCACTTGGCGGCCGGGCGGAAGTCCTCGGGGCACTCGCTCTCGCACTCAGCGAGATGGGCGATTCAACCCTTTTGGACGGTTCGCTCACCACCGCCACGCCTGCCTTCACTTAGAGAACGGATGGCACCGTTGCCATCTCGTTAAGGATTTACTTCTTGACGTCGCACTTGTGGCCGAGTTGACTTCCAGCCACCTCGGCCGCAACGTCGCGGCCTCGTCAGGGAGGTTTCTGAAGTGAATACGCGTATGCGTCGCGCCGCCTTTGCTGTTGCCGCAGGTGCGATGGCTGTCTCGCTGGCTGCCTGTGGCAGTGCCGACGAGGCCGGCGACAGTGACAGCACGAAGTCCGCGGCCAAGGGCGACGCCATCAAGGTCGGCCTCCTCCTTCCGGAGAACCAGACCGCTCGGTACGAGAAGTTCGACAAGCCCCTGATCGAGAAGAAGGTCAAGGAGCTCACGAACAACAAGGGCGAGATCGTCTACGCCAACGCCAAGCAGGACGCCACCACGCAGTCCCAGCAGGTCGACACCATGATCACCAACAAGGTGGACGTGCTGATCGTGGACGCGGTGGACTCCAAGGCCATCGCCAACGGCGTGAAGAAGGCCAAGGAAGCCGGCATCCCCGTCGTCGCGTACGACCGTCTGGCCGAGGGCCCGATCGACGCCTACACCTCCTTCGACAACGAAGAGGTCGGCCGCGTCCAGGGCAAGGCGCTTCTGACGGCCCTGGGCGACAAGGCGAAGCCCTCCGCGAAGATCGTCATGATGAACGGCGCGGTCACCGACCCGAACGCCGCCCTCTTCAAGAAGGGCGCGCTGTCCGAGCTCGAGGGCAAGGTCGACATCGCGAAGTCGTACGACACCAAGGAGTGGAAGCCGGAGAACGCCAACGCCAACATGGACGCGGCGATCTCCGCGGTCGGCAAGAACAACATCGTCGGCGTCTACTCCGCCAACGACGGCATGGCGGGCGGCATCATCACGGCCCTGAAGGCCGCGAACGTCTCCCCGCTCCCGCCGGTCACCGGCCAGGACGCCGAGCTCGCGGGTGTGCAGCGCATCGTCTCCGGTGAGCAGTACATGAGCGTCTACAAGCCCTACCCGCAGGAGGCGGACGTCGCCGCGGAGATGGCCGTCGCCCTCGCCAAGGGCGAGAAGCTCGACTCCATCGCCAAGGACTCGGTCGACAGCCCGACCACCAAGGGCGTCCCGTCGGTGCTCGTCCCCGTCGTGTCGCTGACCAAGGACAACATCAACGACACCGTCATCAAGGACGGCATCTACACGGTCGACGAGATCTGCACGGCGAAGTTCAAGACCGCCTGTGGCAAGGTCGGCCTCAACTAGCCGGAACGCAAGTCCCTTACCACGTACGGGAATTCGCCATCGGATTCCCGTACGAGGCTTGATTCCCGCAGGGAATCGAATCCGGGACTCGCACACCAGAAGCTCCTCCGGCGCCCCGCAACCACCAGCCCCGCAAGCTAGGGCGGGGCGCCGGACGGAATCCTTCCTCCCTCCTCCAATTCTTCTGCACAACCTCCCGCCGGGTCAGGCGGCGAAGGAGATGGTTAACGTGTCCGCTACGCCTGTCCTGGCGTTGCGCGGGATCTCGAAGCGGTTCGGTGCCGTTCAGGCGCTCACCGACGTAGAGCTCGAGGTCCACGCCGGCGAGGTGGTCGCCCTGGTCGGCGACAACGGCGCCGGAAAATCCACGCTGGTGAAGACGATCGCCGGCGTGCACCCCATCGATGAGGGTGTCATCGAATGGGACGGCAGGACCGTCCAGATCAACAAGCCGCACGACGCCCAGAACCTGGGCATCGCGACCGTCTACCAGGACCTCGCGCTGTGCGACAACATCGACGTCGTCGGAAACCTCTATCTGGGCCGTGAGCTGCAGAAGCGCGGCATCCTGGACGAGGTCGAGATGGAGCGCCGCTCCCGCGAGCTGCTCCAGACGCTGTCGATCCGCATCCCCAGCGTGCGCATCCCGATCGCCTCGCTCTCCGGCGGTCAGCGCCAGACGGTGGCCATCGCCCGCTCCATGCTCGGCGCGCCCAAGCTGGTCATCCTCGACGAGCCCACCGCGGCCCTCGGTGTCGAGCAGACCGCCCAGGTCCTCGACCTGGTCGAGCGGCTGCGCGAGCGCGGCCACGCGGTCCTGCTCATCAGCCACAACATGGCCGACGTCAAGGCCGTCGCCGACAAGGTGGCCGTGCTCCGGCTCGGCCGCAACAACGGCGTGTTCGAGGTCAAGACCACCTCGCAGGAAGAGATCATCTCCGCCATCACCGGTGCCACGGACAACGCCGTGACCCGTCGTGCGGCGCGCAGCAACGGGGAGGCTCAGAAGTGAGCATCGACAAGACCTCCGCCACGCCCGACGACCACGTCGTCGAGAACCCCGAGGCCGCCGCGGGCGCCGATGTCGCCGTCGACCCCCGGCTGCTGGTGCGCGAGCGGGGCTTCGCGGGCTACCTCGACGAGTTCAAGCGCAAGATGCGTGCCGGTGACCTGGGCTCGATCCCGGTCGTCGTCGGTCTGATCGTCATCTGCGTCATCTTCCAGAGCCTCAACTCGGCCTTCCTCTCGGCCGAGAACCTCAACAACATCGCCGTCGCGATGGTCGCCACCGGCATGATGTCCGTCGGCATCATCTTCGTGCTGCTGCTCGGCGAGATCGACCTGTCGGTCGGCTCGGTCAGCGGTGTCGCGGGTGCCATCACCGCCGTGCTCAGCGTCACGAACGGCGTCAACGAGTGGCTGTCGGTCATCATCGCCCTCGCCAGCGGTGCGGCCATCGGCGCGATCCACGGCTTCTTCTTCGCCAGGATCGGCGCGCCCGCGTTCGCGGTCACGCTGGCCGGCCTGCTGTTCTGGCTCGGCTTCATGCTCCAGATCCTGGGCGAGAACGGCACGATCAACCTCGACGGCGACGGCGTGGTCGGCAAGCTGACCACGTACTACTTCTCGGACGTCGCCGCCGCCTACGGGCTCGCGGTGGTCGCGGTGGCGCTCTTCTTCGTCACCTCGTTCCTGGACAGCCGCCGTCGCGAGGCGGCGGGCATCCCGGCCCGCCCGCTCATCGACATCGTGGTGCGCACGGCGATCCTCGCGGTCGTCGCCTTCGCCGCGGCGATCATGTTCAACCAGTACAAGGGTCTGCCCCTGGCGCTGCTGCTGTTCGTCCTGGTCCTGGTGATCACGGACTTCGTGCTGCGCCGCACGACCTACGGCCGCAAGATCTTCGCGCTCGGCGGCAGCGTCGAGGCGTCCCGTCGTGCCGGTATCAACGTCACGGCGGTACGGGTCTCGGTCTTCGCCATCGCGGGCTTCTTCGCCGCGGTGGGCGGTCTGTTCTGGTCCTCGAAGATCGCGGCGGCCAACCAGAGCGCCGGTGCGGGTGACCTTCTGATGAACGTCATCGCGGCGGCGGTCATCGGTGGCACCAGCCTCTTCGGCGGGCGCGGTCGTACGTGGAACGCGCTGCTCGGTGTCATGGTGATCACGTCGATCCAGTACGGGCTGGCCCTCGAGGGCATCGCCACGCCGGTTCAGTACATGATCACCGGTGGTGTGCTTCTGGCCACGGTCGTCATCGACTCGATCACCCGGAAGACCCAGAAGACGGCGGGCCGCGCGTAGCGGTTCATGGTCTGACGGTTGTGGGGCGAAGCCCCCTTCGGACAAGTGCCCGACACCAATGGCGGTGTCGGGCACTTTCGTCTGTCCGTGTGCGTTTGGTGGCGGGAGCCGTGGGCGAGATGTTTTACGGCCGAACGCGTGACGTACGACGCACAGCCCGGCCGCCGCCGTGAAAGGCGGAACATTAGACTCGACAGACCCGGCAAAGCTCGATCAGCTCTACTGCAAGGAGGCACGGGTGCCGCTGCTGACCCGCATCAGGGGACCGCGCGATCTGGACCGGCTCAGCCTGGAGCAGCTGGACCAGCTGGCAGGCGAGATCCGGACCTTCCTCGTCGAAGAGGTCTCCAAGACCGGCGGCCACCTCGGCCCGAACCTCGGTGTCGTGGAGCTCACCATCGCGCTGCACCGCGTCTTCGAGTCCCCGAAGGACAGAATCCTCTGGGACACCGGGCACCAGTCCTATGTGCACAAGCTGCTCACGGGCCGCCAGGACTTCTCGAAGCTGAAGATGAAGGGCGGCCTGTCCGGCTACCCCTCGCAGGCGGAGTCCGAGCACGACGTCATCGAGAACTCGCACGCCTCCACGGTCCTCGGCTGGGCCGACGGCCTCGCGAAAGCCAACGAGGTCCTCCGAAAAGAGGACCACGTCGTCGCCGTCATCGGCGACGGAGCCCTCACCGGCGGCATGGCCTGGGAGGCGCTCAACAACATCGCCGACGCCAAGGACCGCCCCCTCGTCATCGTCGTCAACGACAACGAGCGGTCGTACGCCCCGACGATCGGCGGCCTCGCCAACCACCTGGCGACCCTGCGCACCACCGACGGCTACGAGCGGTTCCTGGCCCGCGGCAAGGACATCCTGGAGCGCACGCCCGTCGTCGGGAAGCCGCTCTACGAGACCCTGCACGGCGCCAAGAAGGGCCTCAAGGACTTCATCGCCCCGCAGGGCATGTTCGAGGACCTGGGCCTGAAGTACGTCGGCCCCATCGACGGCCACGACATCGAGGCCCTGGAGTCCGCGCTCGTGCGCGCCAAGCGCTTCGGCGGCCCCGTCATCGTGCACTGCCTCACCGAGAAGGGCCGCGGCTACCAGCCCGCCCTCCAGGACGAGGCGGACCGTTTCCACGCCGTCGGCAAGATCCACCCCGACACGGGCCTGCCGATCGCCTCCTCCGGCGCCGACTGGACGTCCGTCTTCGGCGAGGAGATGGTCAAGCTCGGCAAGGAGCGCGAGGACGTCGTCGCCATCACGGCCGCCATGCTCCAGCCGGTCGGCCTCGACAAGTTCGCCAAGGCCTTCCCGGACCGGGTGTACGACGTCGGCATCGCCGAGCAGCACGCGGCCGTCTCGGCGGCCGGCCTCGCCACCGGCGGCCTGCACCCCGTCTTCGCGGTCTACGCGACCTTCCTCAACCGCGCCTTCGACCAGGTCCTGATGGACGTGGCGCTGCACAAGTGCGGGGTCACCTTCGTCCTCGACCGGGCCGGCATCACCGGTACCGACGGCGCCTCCCACAACGGCATGTGGGACATGTCGATCCTCCAGGTCGTCCCCGGCCTGCGGCTGGCCGCCCCGCGCGACGCCGACCAGGTCCGCGCCCAGCTCCGCGAGGCCGTCGAGGTCACCGACGCGCCGACCGTGGTCCGCTTCTCCAAGGGCGCGGTCGGTCCCGCCGTACCCGCCGTGGGCCGGATCGGCGGCATGGACGTCCTGCGCGAGCCGGGCACCGACGCCCCGGACGTCCTCCTCGTCTCGGTCGGCGCCCTCGCTCCGATGTGCCTGGAGATCGCCGGACTCCTCGACAAGCAGGGCATCTCCACGACCGTCGTCGACCCGCGCTGGGTCAAGCCCGTCGACGAGGCCATGGCCCCGCTCGCCGAGCAGCACCGTGTGGTCGTCACCGTCGAGGACAACTCCCGTGTCGGCGGCGTCGGTTCGGCCGTCGCCCAGGCCCTGCGCGACGCGGGCGTGGACGTACCGCTGCGTGACTTCGGCATTCCGCCGCGGTTCCTCGACCACGCCACCCGCAAGGAGGTGCTGGCCGAGATCGGACTGACCGCACCGGACATCGCCCGGCAGGTCACCGGCCTCGTCTCCAAGCTCGACGGCCGGTTCGAGCAGCCCCACGCCACGGTGGAGTCCGCCCGCGACTGACACGCCCGGTCGCCCGCGACCGACACGGCCGAGTGGGCCGGTTTCCACACCCTTTACGGTGGTGAAACCGGCCCATTAGCGTGAAACCTGCCGCGCCGGGGCATACGGACCACGCCCCCTCTCGATCATGTCGAGGACGACAAGCGTGGGAGGTACGCCGTGAGCAGCACCCTCTTCAGGACGAAGAAGGTCGAACAGTCCATCCTCGATACCGAGGAGCCAGAGCACGCGCTCAAGAAATCCTTGTCCGCGCTGGATCTGACCGTCTTCGGCGTCGGTGTCATCATCGGCACCGGCATCTTCGTCCTGACCGGCACGGTCGCCAAGAACAACGCCGGTCCCGCCGTAGCCCTGGCCTTCGTCGTCGCCGGGGTCGTCTGCGCGCTCGCCGCGCTCTGCTACGCCGAGTTCGCCTCCACCGTCCCGGTGGCCGGCTCGGCCTACACGTTCTCGTACGCCTCGCTCGGAGAACTGCCCGCCTGGATCATCGGCTGGGACCTCGTGCTGGAGTTCGCGCTCGGCACGGCGGTGGTGGCCGTCGGCTGGTCGGGCTACATCGCCTCGCTGCTGGACAACGCGGGCTGGCACCTGCCGGCTTCCCTCAGCGGGAGAGAGGGGGCCGACGGCTTCGGCTTCGACATCCTCGCCGCCGCCCTCGTGCTGGTCCTCACCGGCATCCTCGTGATCGGCATGAAGCTCTCCGCCCGGATCACCGCGGTCGTCGTCGCCATCAAGGTCACCGTCGTCATGGTCGTGATCATCGCCGGTGCCTTCTTCATCGTCGGCGACAACTACGACCCGTTCATCCCGAAGGCGCAGGAGGTGCCGGCGGGCGGCGATCTCCAGTCTCCGCTCATCCAGCTGATGTTCGGCTGGGCCCCCTCCAACTTCGGCGTGATGGGCATCTTCACCGCCGCCTCCGTCGTCTTCTTCGCCTTCATCGGCTTCGACGTCGTGGCCACGGCCGCCGAGGAGACCCGTAACCCACAGCGGGACATGCCGCGCGGCATCCTCGGCTCACTGATCATCTGCACCACGCTGTACGTCGCGGTGGCGATCGTCGTGACCGGTATGCAGCACTACACCGAGCTCTCCGTGGACGCCCCGCTGGCCGACGCGTTCAAGGCCACCGGGCACCCCTGGTTCGCGGGCTTCATCAGCTTCGGCGCCGCCGTCGGCCTCACGACGGTCTGCATGATCCTGCTCCTCGGCCAGACCCGGGTCTTCTTCGCGATGAGCCGCGACGGACTGCTGCCGCGCTTCTTCTCGCACGTCCACCCGCGCTTCAAGACCCCGCACCGGCCGACCATCCTGCTCGGCGTGATCATCGCCGTCCTCGCGGGCTTCACCAGCCTCAGCGAGCTCGCCGAACTGGTCAACATCGGCACGCTGTTCGCGTTCGTCGTCGTCGCGATCGGCGTGATCATCCTCCGCCGCACCCGCCCCGAACTGCCCCGCTCCTTCCGCACCCCGCTGGTGCCGTTCCTGCCGATCGTCTCCGTCCTCGCCTCGCTGTGGCTGATGCTCAACCTGCCCGCCGAGACCTGGCTGCGGTTCGGCATCTGGATGGCGATCGGCTTCCTCGTGTACTTCCTGTACGGCCGCTCCCACAGCCGTCTCGGACGCGGCGAGGAGGCCGTGGCCGTCGATACCGTCAAGCCGCAGCGCGGAGACACCGAGTAACCGACCTTCGCGTTCGACCGACCCTCGCGATCAACCGGCCCCGTACGTCCCGCTCCGGCGGGGACTGCGGGGCCGGTTGATCGCGAGG
>NZ_LIQZ01000163.1 GCF_001418655.1 Streptomyces phaeochromogenes
CACCAGGACCGTCCCGGCCGGCCCGCCTCCGCCTCCACCCGCAATCAGCCCCGGCTGCCCCGCCCCACCCGGCTCCTCCGCGCCGGGCTCCCGTCCGCCGCCCGCGTACGCCCCGTCACCGTCGAACTCGGCGTCGAACTCACCGGCACGAGCCGGACCGTCTGAGAAGGAGAACACCACACATGACCACAGCCTTGACCTCCGCCTCCGTCTCCGCCTCGACCATGGCGGCGCCCCTTCCGCTGCGGCCCCGCACCACCGTGCGGGCCGCGGGACTCGTGGACGTACCGGCGGTGGCGCGTCTCATCGCCCCGGCCGACACCGGAGACACCAGAGACCCCGGAGGCACCGGAGCCCTTCCGCAGCACCCGGACGCCGCCGCCCCCGTCGACTGGGACCGGGCCCGCCGTGCCATGCGGCTGATGCTGGCCCATCACGCCCTGGAGGACGGTCAGGTGTGGGTGGCCGAGCGCGAGGACGGCACGCTGCTCGCGGCAGCCGTCTGGCTGCCGCCCAGTTCCGGTGCCGAGCCGCCCGACCAGCGCTTCAGCAGCCTGCTCTCGCGCGAGCTCGCCCTCGGCCCGCAGGAGCGCCCGTTCCCGTCGGCCGGTCTCAAGAAGGCAGCGCCCGACGAGTCGCACTGGAAGGTGGCCGTCGTCGGCGCGCTGGACGACACCAGTGCCTGGGACCACACCGTGGCCGCCGACCTGCTGGCACCGGGGCTGCGTGCCGTCGACGAGGAGGGCGGCGCCGCCGTGGCCGTCACGCTCTCCGCCCGGCACGGGGACCAGCTGAGGCCGCTCGGGTTCCGCCGGCCGCGCGCGGTCTGCGTCACGCCGGGCGGGAGCGTGTGGATGACGACCCGTCAACCGGCGCGCACAGTACGGGAATCCGTTGCACCAGGTTGTTTCCGAAGCCTCCCCGGTTCCAGGGCTGCGTGACCGGCTGCGTGTTGCCCGCGGCGTCCGTGGCCCGGGCCGTCAGCACGTGGGTGCCGGGGGCCGCAGTCCAGGGTGCCTCCCAGTGGCGCCAGGACCAGGCGTGGCCCGCGCGGCCGTCCGGCGGGTCGAGCTCGGCCTCCCGCCAGGAGCCGCCGTCGTCCGTGCTGACCTCGACCTTCGTCACCGGGGCGTGGCCCGACCAGGCGCGGCCCTCCAGCCGCAGTGGACCGGGGCGTACGACCCTCGTGCGGGACATGAAGTCCGGGAAGCCGGGCGGGACCATCAGCGCGCGGGGCGCGATGCGGGTGACCGCGACGCCGGGCTCGTCGGGGGACTGGCGGTAGCGGTACGCCACCGACTGCTGGAAGCCCGTGAACGGGGTGTCGGTGAGCGTGATGTCCCGCAGCCACTTCACATGCGCCATGCCGTACCAGCCGGGGACCACCAGACGCAGCGGGTGGCCGTGCTGCGGTGGGAGCGGGGCGCCGTTCATCTCGTACGCCACCAGGACCTCCCGGTCGGCGGCCGTGGCGTCCGCGAGCGTCAGGCTGCGGCGGTAGTCCTGTTCGACGCCGCGTTCCACGCCGTGGTCGGCTCCCGTGAAGACCGCCTCGACGGCGTCCGGCTCGACCCCGGCCTCGGCGAGCAGCGTCCGCAGGGGTACGCCGGTCCAGTCCGCCGTGCCGACCGCCTCGACCAGCCAGGGCTGGCTCACGGGGCGCGGGGTGAGGCGGGCCCGGCCGTTGCCCGCGCACTCCATGGTCACGCGGTGGGTGACGGGCGGGAGGGAGTACAGGGCGGACAGGTCCAGGACCAGGGGCTCCCGGACCAGGCCGCCCACCGTGAGCGTCCAGGTGTCGGCCTCGGCGGGCGGGATGTAGGGGATGTCGTAGTGGACCAGTACGTAGTGCAGGCCGGGCGGGGTCACGTCGTGGCGCAGCGCCTCCAGGAGGAGGCCGTGGTTGCGGGCCGCGAGGGCCAGCTCCTCCTGGCTGATGTCCTCGTCGGGTCCGGCCACGCGGCCCGGTGCGCTGACCTCGGCCAGTGAACCGGCCCCGCGCGTCCGTCCACGTTCGTCCGTGCCGCGGTCCGTGCCGTGGTCCGAGCTGCCGTCCGTGCCGCTGTCGTTGCCGCCGTCCATGGCTCCATGGTGCTCCCGTCGCCCGGCCCGGGCACCCCGCTCGCGATTGCCAGTCGTACCGAGCGGCGAGACCCTGTACATATCGGCCCTGGGGCGGATGAAACGTGCGATCGCGGACGGACCGTACCTACTGGGCCTCGCGGAGGAGAGCGATCGTCATGGGCGGCAGCACCGGCAGCAGCACGGGGAGCACCAGCGGCGGCGGCACGGGCGTCATGGACGGTACGACCCTGGAGGCGATGCGGACCGGACTGCGCGGCCCGGTCATCTCGCCCCAGGATTCGGCGTACGACGAGGCCCGGTCGATCTACAACGCGATGATCGACCGGCGGCCGGCCGCCTTCGTGCGGTGCGCGGACGCCGGGGACGTGATGAACGCGGTCGACTTCGTCCGCGACCACGGGCTCGAACTCGCCGTGCGCGGCGGCGGGCACAGCGGCCCGGGACTGTGCCTGGTGGACGGCGGTGTCACGCTCGACCTGTCACCGATGCGCTGGGTGCGCGTAGACCCGGTCGCGAAGACCGCGCAGGTCGGCGGCGGCAGCCTGCTCGGCGACCTGGACCACGCGGCGCACGCCTTCGGCCTCGCCACCCCCGCCGGGATCATGTCGACGACGGGCGTCGGCGGACTGACCCTCGGCGGCGGGCACGGTCACCTCACCCGCAAGTACGGGCTCACGATCGACAACCTGATCTCCGCGGACGTCGTTCTCGCCGACGGCAGCTTCGTCACGGCGAGCGAGACCTCGTACCCGGACCTCTTCTGGGCGCTGCGCGGCGGAGGCGGGAACTTCGGGATCGTCACGTCCTTCACCTACCGACTGCACCCGGTGCACTCCGTGGGCGTCGGCATCACGGTCTGGCCGGTGGACCACACGCGTGAAGTGCTGCGCTGGTACCGGGAGTTCCTGCCGCAGGCGCCCGAGGACCTGAACGGCTTCTACGCGGTGCTCTCCGTGCCGCCCGGGCCGCCGTTCCCCGAGGAGCTGCACGGGCACAGGATGTGTGCCGTCGTGTGGTGCTGGACCGGTGACCTGGCGCTGCTGGACGAGACGCTCGCGGTGGTGAACGACGCCGGGCGGCCTGCCTTCCACTTCACCAGCCCGATGCCGTACCCGGCGCTGCAGACCATGTTCGACGAGCTGATCCCCAAGGGGCTGCAGTGGTACTGGAGCGGTGACTTCTTCGACCGGATCACCGACGAGGCCGTCGACATCCACCTCAAGTACGGCGAGAACCTGCCGACCGACCTGTCGACGATGCACCTCTACCCGGTCGACGGGGCCGCCTCCCGGGTCGGCTCCTTCGACACGGCGTGGGCCTACCGCGACGCCGTCTGGTCGGGCGTCTTCGCGGGCATCGACCCGGACCCGGACAAGGCCGAGCTCATCAAGCAGTGGTGCACGGACTACCGCGAGGAGCTGCACCCGTACTCGATGGGCGGCGCGTACGTGAACTTCATCGGGCCCGGTGAGGGCCAGGAGCGGGTCAGGGCCACCTACCGCGACCACTACGACCGGCTCGCCGAGGTGAAGCGGACCTACGACCCGCACAACCTCTTCCACGCCAACCAGAACATCGAGCCGGCGCACTGGCCCCAGGGCGACGCCTAGGGCCTGTGCGACTCCCAGGACGACGCCCGAGGAGCCGCCCGGAGGGTGCCTAGAACGTAACGAGACGTCTAGAACGTACCGAGCTTGATGATCGACAGCAGGGCGATCAGCTGGATCGCCGACGCTCCCAGGGCCTTGGGCCACGGCAGGTCGTGCGACTTCTTGACCATCAGCGTGAAGAGCACGCCGGCCCCGACCCAGGTCGCCCAGCCCAGCAGCTGCACGAACGGCGCGTCGCCGCCCGCGAACATCGCGACGACCAGGCGCGGCGCGTCCGTCAGCGACATGATCAGCATGGAGAGGCCGACCGTGGGCTGCCAGGCGCCGTCGCCGCCGAGCTGGCGGGCGAGGGTGTGCGTGACCACGCCCAGGATGAACGCGCTGAGGACGATCGCGATCGACGTCGTCAGGACGATGGGCACCGCGTTCGACAGGGTGGCGTTTATGACGTCCGCGCGGGCGCCGTCGAAGCCGAAGACCGCCAGCAGGCCGTAGAGGAACGACACGATGAGGGCAGGGCCCCACATCGTGTAGTCGCGCATCTGCAGGAAGGTCTGGTTCGGGCGCATGATGACGCCGGTCAGCAGTTCCTTCCAGTGCAGCCGCGGGCCCACCGGGGGTGCGGTCGTCTGGCCCGCGCGGTACGTGCCGCCCGGGTTGTACGGGTCCTCGCCGACGGAGAACGCCGTGGTGTGACCCGGCTGGTTCGCCGCGTACGGGTCCTGGCCCTGGCCGTGATGGTCGTGGTCGCCGAAGTACTCCGGCTCACCGTGCCCGTTCGTCTGGGGCCACTGCTGCGGCCCGTTGCCACCGCCACCGCCGCCATTGCCGTACCGCTGCTGATGCTGCTGCGGGTACGGCTGAGGCGCGGGGGGATAGCCGTACGACGGGCCGCCCTGGGGGGCCTGCTGTCCGTAAGGCTGCTGCCGCGCCTGTTGTTGCGGGTGCGCCTGCTGCGTGCGGTTGTCCCGGCCGCGTCCGATCCTGAATCCAGCCACGTAATCGAACGTACCTGGTCCCGCACAGTGACGTGCCGGGCCCGGGGCAACGGGCCCGGCTTTGCTGCCGAGCTGTGACATCCCCTAAGGGACTTCCCAGGTGACCTTCATGGGTTCTTCGGGGGTATGTTCGGGGACTTTTCAGTGGCTGCTGAGGGTTTGGCCGTACGCGAGTCCGCCGGGCACGGCCGGGAGGGCGAGCTTGGCGGGTGTGACCGTGTAGGAGCCGTCGGCGCTCGCGCGGGGGAGCACCCATACGCCGCCCGACTTCGCGTTCTCGCCGGGGGAGCCGACCGCGATGTCCGCCCTGCCGTCGTGATCGTAGTCACCGGTCGCGACGGCGGCACCGAAGGCGTCGCCCGCCTCGGCGACGCCCGGGACGCGCGCGGTGTCCTGGTTGTACGCGACGGAGTGAGCTTCCCCGTGAGCGTCGACCAGGCCGGTCGCGCCGCCGAACAGGAGGGTCGCGGCGCCGGCGCCCGCCCGGGTGCCGATCGCCTCGCCGGGGGCGCCCGCGACCAGGTCGTCGCGGCCGTCGCGGTTCACGTCCGCGACGGCCAGGGAGGCGCCGAAGCGGTCGCCCGTCTCGGCGACGCCCGGTACGCCGACCGTGTCCTGGCCGAGGGTCTGCGCGCGATAGCCGAACGAGCCGTCCGGGCCGCTGCCGTAGTGGACATGGATGCCGCCGCCCTTCGCGAACTCCTCCGGACCGCACGGGTCGTCGATGTTCTCGTCGGCGATCTCGCGGCACTCGCCGAGGGCCAGGTCGTCGTTGCCGTCGCCGTCGAAGTCCCCGGCGGCGAGGGCCGAGACACCGGCGTTGTCGGTGTTCCAGGTGTTGGCCATGCCCTGCTCCGCCGCGTCCCAGGCCCACAGCCGTACGTGCGACTGCGTGAACGGGGCGTCGACCGTCCAGTACGCCAGCGCCAGGTCCGCCGTGCCGTCGGCGGTGAAGTCGCCGGTGGCGAGGACGGGCGCGCGACCGCCCATGGGGGCCGTGAGGACGGTGGTGAGGATGCCGTCGGCCGTGCGCAGCACGACCTTGTCCCGGCCGCCGATCACGATGTCCCTGCTGCCGTCCCCGGTCAGATCGGCCGCCGCGACCGACCCGCCGTACGCCGCCGACGCCGCGGGGCCGGTGAGGGCCGTGGACCCGTGGCTCGGGCCGCCTCTCGCCCCGCCCACGACGGTGACCATGCCCGCGTCCACGCCACGGTCGGTGACGTCCTCGCCGGGTGCGCCGGCGAGCAGCTCCGCGATGCCGTCGCCGTTGAGGTCCTCCAGGACCGCGGAGGCGCCGAACCGGTCGCCCGCCTCCGGAGAGCCGGGCACCTCGGCGGTGGCCTGGCTGACCCGGATGCTGCCGCGGGAGCCCAGCCCCTTCGGGCCGCCCCACACGACGTTGACGTATCCGGCCTTCGCCTTGCCGCCGACGGCTCCGTCGGGGACGCCGACGGCGAGGTCCGCGTAGCCGTCGCCGTTGAAGTCGCTTGTGGTGGGGGAGGGTTGGGCCGCGACCGCGGTGGGCGCGAGTGTCAGGCCCGCGGTGACCGCCGCGGCGACGGTGGCGGCGAGTGCGTACGTCCGTATGTGCACGGGGGCTCCAGGGTGGTGACCGGTGACCGGGGACTGTGGTTCACCTGTGTGACACCTGGAGGATGCCAGGGGTTGTGGCCCCGGGCGCATTCCTTGCCGCGTGCGCGTTCGCTGGGGCGTGCGCGTTCGGTGGGGCGTGCGGGTTCCTTGGCGCATGCGCCTTCCGTAGGGCGTCAGGCCCAGAACTCGGCCTCCTTCTCCATGTCCTCCTGGCATTCGTCGATGTCGGTGAACTTGTCCCCGACGATCCGGAAGATGAGGCAGCCGTTCTGCTCGATCCGCTTGCCGTTGCGCTCGGCCGTGTAGCGGTGCATGGAGACGGCGTGGCCTCGGCCGTCGACGAGGATGTGGCCCAGCTCGACCTGGAAGGTCCCGTTGGTCTCCGCGAAGAGCCGGCCGTACAGCTCCATGACCGCGTCCTGCCCCTTGTAGTCGCCGGAGAGCATGTGACTACCGGGTACGTGGTGCGTACAGTCCGATGCCATCATGCCGCGCAGGGTGTCCATGTCACCCCTGGTGAAAGCGTCGTAGCCCTTGCGGACGAGCATTGCGTTCGGGTGTTCAGCCATCGTGATCGCCGCCTTTCTGTTGCTTGGCGTCTTATGGCCGACATTCTGATTATCCCGCGTTATTGGGTTTTTGTGCCGAGTTCACACCACACGTACTTGCCCGCCGTGCCGTTGACCTGGAACCAGCCCCAGTCGTCGGCGTACGCGCGCACGATCCGCAGGCCGCGGCCCGTCTCGTCGTCCTCGGGCTTCGTCGTCGGCGGCGCGGGGTCCGTGTCCCACGCGCCCAGCCGGAACGAGTTCCCCGACCGTCTGAGCTTCAGGGCGGCGGGGCCCTCGGTGTGCCGGATGGCGTTCCCGAGGAGCTCGGAGGCGAGTAGCTCCGCCGGTTCGACGAGGGCGGGGAGGTGGTGGCTGGTGAGGATGTCGCGGAGGGCGCGGCGGCAGATGCCTACGGCTCGGGGGTCGTGGGGGATGTAGAGGGTGTACTCCCAGGGTGCGGGCGTGGGCATGGGCATGCGGTCTCCTGGTGGGGAG
>NZ_LIQZ01000164.1 GCF_001418655.1 Streptomyces phaeochromogenes
CGAAGTGGCCGGCCACTTCGCGTACGCGCTCGCCGGGACTGGTGACATAGGCGACGCGGGGGACGAACTTGCGTCGGGAGGCGGTGGAGAGCACGAGGCAGTCCGTACTGGAGGCGATGTCGTTCGCGCCCCCGGACCCGGTCAGCCAGCGGCCGTCGGCGAGCAGGCTCGTGTTGATGTTCCCCTTGGCGTCGATCTCGCCGGCTGCCAGGACTCCCAGGCATCGACGGTTGGCCGACACCATGCCGCCCAGGATCTCGGGGATGCCCGCGAGCTGCTGGGAGCGCGTCGCGTGCAGCTGGCTGAAGAGGAAGACGTCGCCGGGCTCGGGATCCGTTCCGTAGAAGCCGAGTTCGGCACAGACCGGCACCTCGACGCCCCGCCGCCGGAGCATGCCCGCGGACAGCCAGGCAGCGAGGTGCGAGACGCCGATGCCCGCGAGAAGTGTGTCGTACCGGCCCTGGGTGACGCGCTCGGCGATCGCGCGGGCGCCCAGGATGATGGTCCGCTCCTGACGGGTGACGGGATCGCGGGGCAGCGGCCGGGTGCGGGCTGGGGTGCCGGTGTGGAAGGGCGGCTGTGGCTGTTCGACGGGCGTGGTCATGTTCCTCGGGGCGAGCGGCTGTTCGGCGAGTTTCAGCTCCTCGCGCCGAGCCCTGCCCAGCCTCGCCACGTACTCCGCGTGGCCGGCGGGCTCCTCCACCCATTCGCGGAACCACTCCTTGGCGCCCTCCTCGGTGGCCAGGCACTCGACCATCTCGGTGAGGAACGTGTAGTCGTCGCGGTAGCCGGTCACTTCCCCGCTGGCGAGGCCGCGCAGGGACTGGGGGTGCGCGCCGAGCGGCGCCTCGCACAGCGCGATCACCCGCTGCCCGGGGATGACGACCTGCTCGGGCCGCGCGTCGACGAACTCGTCGGGGACGATGCGCTCCACCGAGGCCAGTACGCCCTTCTCCGCCGCGTACGCGCCCCAGGCGCCCTCACCGGCCGGCGGGACCAGGATGATGTTGCCGCGCCGGTCCGCGCAGGCGCCGTGCACCAGGGTCAGGTCCGGACGCAGGCTCTCCACCAGCCCGAGCGGCCGGCCCGTGCCCGCGGGATCGGGCAGCCGGGCGAAGCTGCGGCCCTTTCCCCTCTCCAGGTCGCTGCCGACGAGTGAGGCGGTCACCGTGTACGGAAGTCCCATCGCACCGGCCATCAGCCGCTGGGTGAAGCTGAGCAGGGACCACAGCTCGGAGGTGAACGGGATGTCGCGGGCCAGGTCGCGGTAGAGCGGGTTGGGACGCGGCGTCGGGTAGGTGTCGCCGAGGAAGCAGGTGATCAGGTGCCTGATGGCCCCCGACATGGTCAGCGCGTGCAGGGAGGTGTGCGTCGCCGAGGTACTGATCGTGAAGTCGCCGCGGCCCGCGAACTGCCGCGCCAGCGCGTAGACCATGGCGTTGGGCCGCGCCATGGTCATCGCCAGATGCAGATGAGAGCCGGGGGACACGTACCGCGCCACCAGGGCGTCGACGTCTGCCACGAGAGCGGGACGCCCGGCGGCGCCGTTGTCCGTGCTCATGTCCCTCCTCGGAGGATCCGTGGTGAACTCCGGTCTGTTCACGCCGCGCCCATCACGAGCGCCGAGGTCTGACTGCCGATGGCGAAGGCCAGGGACACCGCGAGGCCGACGTCGGTCTCCCGCGGCCCGTCACCGACATGGTCGTGATCGCATTCCGGATCGGGCACGGAGTCGGCGTAGTTGGCGGTCGCACACAGACACTGGTGGTGCAGCGCCAGGGCGGTGGCCGCCGCGTTGACCAGCCCGGCCCCTCCCAGCAGATGACCGTAGACCGGCTTGACCGAGCTGAGCGGTGGCCAGGAGGAGCGCGGTCGGCCGGCATACAGGGCACCGAGCATCCGGCTCTCGGCCAGGTCGTTCTTCGGAGTCGCGGTGCCGTGACCGCAGAACCAGTCGACGTCCCGCGGAACACGTCCGGCGTCGGCGAGCGCCTCGGTGACGACCGCCGCCGTGACTTCGCCGCTCATGTCCATGCCGAAGGGATGGCTCGCCTCGTTCCGTGCCCGGTGCGAGAGGACACGTGCGTAACCCGTGGCTCCACGGGCCTCGGCACGGCTCTCGCGCTCCAGGCACAGCGCGACCGCTCCCTCGCCGAACACGAAGCCCTCCCGGTCACGGGTGTACGGACGCACCGCACGGGAGGGGTCGCTCGACTCGGCCGACAGCACACCGTCGCCCATCGCCTTGAAGGACTTGAACACCAGGGGTGTCAGGGGGAATTCGTAGCCCAGCACGATCACGGCGTCCGCGCTGCCCGCGCGGATCAGCTCCGCGGCGAATCCGATGGCGTGCTGGCCGCCGACACAGGCACTGCTCAGGGTGGTGACGAGCCCTTGTACGTCGCCGTAGATGGCGGACAACGTGGCCGGTGAGCCGGGCATGCCCCGGAGCATGGCGCCGCTGTCGGCGAAGTGCCGGGACCGGTCCGCCCCTTCCGCGTCGCCGCTCCCGTCCAGCACGCCGCTGACCCACTCCAGGGGGCCACGTGAGGAGGAGGCAATGAGTGAGAGACGGCGGGGGTCGACGTCCCCCCGGCCGAGCCCCGCGTCACGGCGCGCCTCCTCCACGGCCGACATGGCCGCGAGCGCGTCTCGCGTGTACCGGCCCGCGAACTTCTCGCTCAGCTCCGGCAGGAACTTGCGGTGGTCGAAGTCGCGCAGCTCGCCGGCCATCCGCAGTCCGGTCCGCTCGGGCTCGCAGCGCGTCAGAAATCCGATCCTCGAATTTCCGTCCCGTACGTCCTGCCAGAATTCCTTGACATTCGTCGCACCAGGGAGCATGACACCAATACCCGTGACGAGCACGGATTCCTCACGACCCCACCGTCCGGTGTTTTCATCCAGCACAGCCATAGCATGAAACTAACGGGCCGACGAACACGTCACATCCGACCGCCGGTACCCGGTGACATTCACGCCGGGTACTCGAAGTACTTCGAGAATCCCCGAAGTACCGCCGATACCTGTATTCCGTTCAACCAGGTACCGGCAGCCGGTTCCACCAGCCTCGCTCCTGCTCGTATGGTCGTCAGCCGGTGCCGCATCATCACTAGCAGGGAGCTTCATGGAAGACCTTCGGAAGACCCCCGGGCGGGACACCCTGGTCACCGGCATGGGATTCGCACTGCCGGGTCCCGGAGGCCTGTGCGCGACTCCCGCCGAATTCTGGGAGACCATTTCCACGGGCGCCTGCCATGTCGAAAAGGATGGCGTCTTCTTCGGGCAGGTACGCACCGACATCGCGGATGTTCGGGATCGCTATCCTGAACTCCCCGCCAAGATTCTCAACCTCTACTCCCCCGTTCAGCTGTACGGCCTGATCTCCATGGCGGAGGCCTGCACCGACGCGGGCCTCGACTGGCGGGCCGGCCACCTGTCGGAAGCAGCGATCCTGGCCGCCCGCGACGGCGGCGACTGCTGGTCGACGCAGTACGCCGACATCCTCAACACGGACCGGAACAAGGCCACCAGGGAGGAGATCAACGAGCTGGGCACCCGGCTCGCCCTCACCGGTATCCCGATGGACGTGGCGAACGTCCAGGTGGCGTTGGTCGCCGGGACCGGCCCCAACTTCACCGTGTCCAACGGCTGTACGTCCTCCGCGGTGCTGCTCGGCATGGCACACCGCATGATCGCGGCAGGCGAGGTGGACGTCGCGGTGGTCACCGGCGCGGACGTGTTCGGCCTGGATTTCCTCCAGCACTATGCGGATCTGCTCGACCGTTACGCCGAGTTGGGCGAGGCGGCGGGAGAGACCGTCGACGCCATGGAGGACGCCGCACTCGCGATGACGGAACAGATGCGCCCCTACGACCGGAACACACCGGGCTCCAACATGGGCAACGGCTCGATCACTCTTGTCGTGGAGAGCCGCGACCACGCCGAGCGGCGCGGGGCCACCCCGTACGCCCGGATGCTGTCGCAGCGCACCCGGCGGAGCCCGCAGCACAGCGCGTTCGCGATCGACCGGTCGGGGACCGGCATGGTGCAGGCGTCCCGCGACGCCATGGCAGGACTGGTCGAGGCGGACCAGATCGACTACGTGAACGGCGGAGCCGAAGGCGATCGCGTGTTCCACGAGACCGAGTCGAACATCGTCGGCCGGCTCTTCGGGGACCGCGCTTCCCGGATGCCGGTCACCGTGCAGGAGGCCTGCTTCGGTCACAACGGCGGACCGCTGGGCAACCTCGGTGTGGCCGCCTCGTCCCTCATGATCCAGCGCGACGAAGTGTGCCCGACGGCCGGCTGTCTGGACCCGGCGGACGAGTGCCACTTCGACCCCGTGCCGGGCACCGCGACCCGGCCGATGCGCATCGACCACGCGCTCTCCTTCAACTACACCGTCGGCATGGTCAGCAGCGCGATTCTCCTGGGTAAGGCGTGAGGGGCGGACACATGAATACCACCGACAGGGACGACATGACCGCCGCGCGGCCCACCATCCGGCGGGCACGCTCGGCAGTGCTCGCCGGGATCTCCGGCTGGGTACCGCCCCACACGGTGACCAACGCCGATCTGTCCGCGCGCATAGACACGTCGGACGAGTGGATCCGCACCCGCACGGGCATCTCCCAGCGCCACCGGGTCGAGCCGGGGCTGGCCACCCGTGAACTGGCCTCCGAGGCGGGAAGGCTGGCCCTCAAGTCGGCCGCCTGCGACCAGGTGGACGCGGTCATTCTGGCGACGACCACACCTGACCGGGTCTGCCCCGGCACCGCCCCGGAGGTCGCGGCCGAACTGGGCCTCGGGCCGGTCGCCGCGCACGACCTCTCCGCGGTCTGCGCCGGATTCCTGTACGCCCTGGCGAGCGCGGTCGGTTCGATAGCCGCCGGCCTGGCCGATCGCGTGCTCATCATCGGGGCCGAGACCTTCTCCACCATCGTCGACCCCATGGACCGAGGCACGGCGATCATCTTCGGCGACGCCGCCGGAGCCGCCGTCCTGCGTGCCGGGGATCCGGACGAGCCCGGCGCGATCGGACCGATACGGCTCGGCAGCGACGGTACGCGCAGCGACCTGATCCAGGTCCCGGCCGGTGGCGCACGGCAGCGGTCCGCCGGTACGGAGCCCGACCGCAGCGAGTACTACCTGCGGATGCAGGGCCGCAAGGTCTACCGGCACGCCAAGGAACGCATGGTGGAGGCATCCCGCGAGGTGCTGGACCTCTCCGGCTGGCGGGTCGGTGATGTCGACCGCTTCGCGACCCATCAGGCCAACGCCCGCATCAGCGAGGCCGTCGCCGAGGAACTGGGCGTGCCGCGCGAACAGGTCCTGTCGAACATCGAGCACGTGGGCAACACGTCCGCCGCGTCACTGCCCCTGCTGCTGGCCGACGCCGCGTCGGCCGGGCAGCTCCGCCCGCACGACCGGCTCCTGCTGGCGGCTTTCGGCGCCGGACTGGTGTGGGGCGCGGCAACGCTGACCTGGCCGGACATCACGGCGTTGTCCGTGCACACGTATCGCGACTGAATTCGTTCCGACAGGTTCCGGCTCGTTCCAACTCATGCCGACTCGTTCCGACTTGTTCCAAGCGTCCCCGAACTCTCCCGGCACAATGCTTCATTCGGAGGAATGATGTTTGAGAAGGTCAAGTCCATCCTCACAGCAGGTTTCCAGGTCCCGGCCGATCAGATCGCCCCGGACTCCACGCTCGACGACCTCGGCCTCGACTCCCTGGCGACGGTCGAGTTCGCCCTCGCCCTGGAGAAGGACCTCGGCGTGGAGATCTCGGACGACGAGGTCGCCGATCTGGAACGGCTCGACAAGATCACGGCTCTGATCGAACGTCGCCTGCAGATCACGTGACCCTGCGAACGCCCTGTGGCAGATCGCGCCCGACGGGTGGCTTCACGCGGATCGGACACGAGCCCAACGTTCGACTGATCGAATCGAAACTGCCTGGTGGCAGGCCGTCGGCAATGAAGAACCAGTGAAGACTGCATGATCCGGGCAGAGACCCGGCCCAACTCTCCTTGGGACAATGCCACCGCCGCATTCCGCGACTACGACACAAGGTGGTTCTCTCCGTGAGACTGACCCGCGCGACCCTCGCCGTGGCCGCCGGCGCCCTCGCTCCGGCCCTGCTGCTCTCCACTCCGTCCTTGGCCGGCGCCGCGACACCGTCGCCTGCCGCCGTGGCTGCAGCGGACGCGGGCTCCCCCTACGACGAGATGGACGCGGACGACCTGCGCATCGCGATCCTCCGCATCCTGGCCGACCCCGACAGCGGTAAGCGAGTGACCCGAGAGGCCAACGAGCTCCTCGACGACGGCACCGTGGAGGAAATGCGCGCCTGGCTCGAGACCGGCTACCGCCTCGCTCAGGCCGAGGACGACAGCGTCGCCATCGCCAGGATCCTGGCCGATCCCGACAGCGGCAAGGCCGTCATCCGTGAAGCCAACAGGGCCCTCGACGACGGCAGCCCCGAGGTCCTACGCGAATTCCTCGAAACCGGCCTGCGTCTCGCTCAGGCCGAGGACGACCGTGTAGCCATCGCACGAATACTGGCCGATCCCAACATCAGCGACGCCCTGCGCGCGGCGGCGAACGCGGCCCTGGACGACAACACCCCGGAAGCGCTGCGTTACTTCCTTGAGGTCGGCCAGTACGAGATCGACAGCTAGGGACTGTCGCTCGAATCGGGCCAGATGAGGGATCAGGAAGCGGGGCCCGGCACGTGTAGCTGCAAGGCGGAAGAACGAGTCGGCGCGGAGTCCTGGGGCTGACGACAACGCCGCAGACACACATGCCAGGCCCAAGCCCGGCATGATCCAAACGACAGGATCCGGCCGTCGTACGAAGTCACCTCATGCTGCTGTTGCGTAGCCTGCCGGCGTGGAAATCGAACCGAACACCGACGGCTGGTTGGAAGAAACTCGGGCGTCCTACGGCACCGTCGCCGCCAGCTACGCCGACCTGATGCGCAACCTGCTGGATGAAACGCCCTATTAGCGCGAGGCCTTGGCACTGTTCGCCGACCAGGTGCGCACCAGCGGCGGGGGCCCGGTCGCGGACGTGGGATGCGGGCCGGGGAGGATCACGGCTCACCTGAGTGAACTGGGCGTGGACGCGTTCGGGATCGACCTGTCGCCCGGGATGATCGAGGTGGCTCGCCGCGATCACCCCGGACTCCGGTTCGAGCTCGGCTCGATGACAGACCTCGACCTTGCCGATGGCTCGATGGCCGGCCTGGTCGCCTGGTACTCGCTGATCCACGTGCCCGACGACGAGATCAGCTCGGTCTTCGCGCACTTCAAGCGAGTGGTCCGGCCCGGTGGGCCGCTGCTGCTCGGCTTCCACGTCGGTGACGAGTCGCAGCTGAAGACGCAGGGCTATGGCGGCCACCCGATGAAGATCTACGTCCATCGTCGACAGCACAGCCACATGGCTGCCTGGCTCAACGAAGCCGGCTTCACCGTCGAGACGCACAGGACTCTCACCTCAGCCGAGAGCACGCTCGGGGGAATCCTTCTCGCACGGCGCCGGCCTGACGGCCGGTAGTCCACAGACCGTTCAACGACACAGCAGTGACTCGCGAGGCGCGTCGGGGGCTTGATCTCTCGAAGTGCCCGGTGCCGGGTGATGTCTCCGGTGGCGGAACCGGCGCCTCAGCGACTACGAGCTGTTCTGTGCGTCTGTGCGTCTGTGCGAGGAATCGGACCGGTCCGACTGAAAGCGCCGTCAGTCCGTGGTCCAGGCGCGGAGTTGGGCGGCAAGCTCCTGGACACGCATGCCCTTGTGCCGGGCGCGCATGACGAGCGCGAGCGCCTCTTCCGGCTCGTAGTGCATGTAATGGTGCATGTAACGCCCGTTGGTGTTCAGAAATACCTCGGCGACCGACTCGAGCATCGCTGCGGCCTTGAGCCAGTCGCTGGAGTAGACGTCGCACCCCATGTGGTGGGCCTGGACGAGAGCGCAGACGCCATGGAGGACGCAGCGGTCGAGGCAGACCGGATCTCCGGGGAGCATCTCGGCGATCTGCAGAAGTTATTGCGGGGTCAGGTAGCGCGTCACGCGGCGTGGCCGTGCTGCTCGATCTCGTGCAGATCGCGGCTGCTCATCTGCGCCGGGTCGGGCCAGGCCGTACGGTCGTCACCGGCGGCTCGCGTGTCCTGCGTGCTCAAGACCTCCGCGAGGTTCCCAACTCGGTCGCCGCCATCAACGAGGGCCTTGATGAACGGGTCGTCGGCAGCCGCGAGCGCGGCGTCACGGACGAAGACCTCCGGGGTCTTGCCCACGACCTGAGCAGCCCGCTCAACCCGCGCGTACTGCTCCGGGTCGAACCCGGACACCGGGGCGCCGTTCTCGTCCATACGAGCGACGGTGACAGCGTGTCCGGGCGAGAGCCTGCGATTCCCGGCGCAGCCTCAGGGGCGGTTCCCCGGAGCGGCGCGAGCGGGCCGCGAGGCGGTGCCGGTGCCGGTGCCGCGGGGCATCGGGCCGTGCTTGTGGGGCTCCGGCCGGGAGCCGGTGCGGATCGCCCGGCGGATGCCCGCGAGCCAGGCACCGGAGCCGCTGTCCCGGCGGCCGGCGTCGCCCTGTCCGGCCTCCGCCGTGTCCGCCTACGCCGAAGGGTCTGTCCTCACTCACTGCCGGTCGCTATCGGTCACTGCTGCATTCTCGGGTCTTGAGTGGGGTCGGCATACATACGCGGGCAACCGCGATCGATCGCGTTGGTGCGCAGTTCGTAGTGCCAGGGTTCATTCCTGTAGATCTGGCACAGCCCGTATTCGGCACCGTGCTTGGACAGCCACTCCGTCGTATCGGAGTGCCCGATGTCGACCGCGTCCCCCGATACATGAGGAGACGTCGTCGCGGTGGCCACCCATCGGATGGCCTCGTCTTCAGATCCGTACTTGGAGATCGCCTCGCGCAGAAGGTGATTCTGGTATTCCGGGGAGCGCCAGCCGCTGTTGACATAGAACTCGGCTCCGTCGTCCGCGGCGTCCGTTGCGGCCTGGCGGAGTGCCCTGAGCAGACCCGCGTCGAGGTTGGTCACGCCCGGAATCTCGCCATTGAAAACCGTCACACCGTCGGGGACGGCGCCATCAGCCTCGCCGAGAGCACCGCGGTGTTCAATGCGCAGAGTATTCGAGGGTGATACGGACGATGCGGAGGACGAGGACTGCGACACCTGGTAGCCGAGGGCTGCGGTGATCGCTGCTATGACGGCTACCAGGCTGACGACAGGTAGCCAGCGAATCCGACGGATCGATGATCGTGCTGATGATGGAGTTTGGTTCATGCTGCCAGTCAAGGCAGCGTGGTGTTGCCAGCACGTATCCGGTTTTCGAGACACCCACGATATGCGCAGGCTCGTAGCATCAATATCATCCGTGTGTTGATTGTTGAGTTGGCCCAGCAGAAGCCATCCGCGATGATCTACACCTGGAAGTGCGGTCGGAATTTCGAGAATATCGAATAGATTCGATTACCTCCGGCGTCCTTCTCCAGGCACATACACGAGCGATTCGGTTTCCACTCCGACGCCGTCTTGCAACGGCTAACACAAAGAAGGGCCGGGAACCGTACCTACAGGTATCCCGGCTCGCCGTTGGCCACGAACCGCGTCAGAGATTGTTCTAGCAGCACCAGAAAGTGCCGCAGATCATCAGCCACCCTGTCGAGTTCGGGTTCATCCAGCGATGCTGTCCGTGTCCGGTAGACGACCCCGCTGGGGCCGGTGACGTAACACAGTCCGCCACCGTTCGAGCCAATGACCAGGCCACGAGCTTCGTCACCCGTGCCATCACCGACAGCGCCGTACTCCTTGAGCCGCAGAAGGACGTCAGGTACGGGGTCGACGAAGTAGCCGTTGCCGACGTCCGCCCAGGCGATGTCGCCGATGCTGTCGTAGAGGGTGACCAGGTCGGCAGAGGCGAGATCCCGTTCGGCCAGAGCGCGGGCCGCCGCCTGGTCGTCGGGGTTGGCCGACCGCACCTGATTGGTGCCCGGGGGAAACCCATGTCGACGCTCGAACTCGGCTGTCATTGTCTGCAGGGAGTCCGAGACCCTGCTGATCCACACGGCCAGCCAGGCAGACGACAGTGATACTCCGCTCATGAAACCGGATCATGGCACGCGCCTCAGACGTCAAGGCAACGGCCACCAACTGTCGCTTCCCACGAAGAACCAGAGACCTGAGTTGTCGGTGGGTGACGTGATGGTGGGCAGAGCGGCACCGCTGCTGTGATTCCTGTCCATGCCCTGTCCGGCCCAGGCCAACGCGCAGTCGGCTCAGCAAGGTGGTCAACTGGCCAAACGACTCTGTACCTCTTCGCAAGGGAACTCAGCTATGGCGATCGTCGTGGTTCTCGATATGCCGGGGATGACCCAGGCCCAGTACGAACAGAGCGCGGAGAAGGTCTCCGGACGACCCGGCCCGGTCAAGAGCCCCGCCGACTGGCCGGTGACCGGGCTCATCTCGCACACTGCCGCGCCCACCAGCAACGGCTGGCTCGTCGTGGACGTCTGGGAGTCCGAGGAGGCATTTCAGCAGTTCGGCGAGACCCTCATCCCGATCCTGCGAGAACTCGGCCTCGCGGACGTGCAACCGCAGACGTACCCGGTGTTCAACGTGGTCACCCGCTAAGGCTGTCCCGAGACACATCCTTGGCATGAGTGTGCTTGGCCGGGGACGGGTCCTGGAAGTGCGGTTCCGCCCTCCCGCGCCCTCCCCCGCGGCCTCACGACACCGCAGCGGCCAGCAGGGGCCGTCCTCCCGACAACGTGCGGATCCACACCGGGAAATGAGCACCAAAGTCCCCTGCTATGGTGCGCCGATGTCATCGATCAAGAAGTTCCAAGTCACCTTCGACTGCGCAGAACCTGAGCGCGTCGCTCGCTTCTGGTGCGAGGTGTTGGGGTACGTCGCACCGACGCCACCGGAGGGGTTCGACACTTGGGACGATTTCAATCTCTCCCTGCCTCCGGAGGATCGGGGTGCATGGTTCTCCTGTAGCGATCCCTCAGGTGTAGGCCCGCGGCTGTTCTTCCAGCGCGTTCCCGAAGGCAAGGTCGTCAAGAATCGGGTGCATCTTGACGTGCGGGCCGGCACCGGACTCGTGGGTGAGGAGCGCCTTGCCACGCTTGAGGCCGAATGCACACGACTGATCGCGCTCGGCGCGGTACACGTGCGCACGCAGCTTGCCGATGACGAGAACGAGTCGTGCATCACGATGCAGGACATCGAGGGCAACGAGTTCTGTCTCGACTGAGCATCCTCCGAGACGGCGAGTTGGGAAACCGACCGTCTCCCTTGGGCCTTGAAAGGGCGGGCCCGTAGCGGGCGGAAGTTATCCCATGAGGGCCGCTGAGGGCCACGTTGAGGAGCCAGGCCGGTGCGCCGGTAGCCGCGGTCCGTGATGACCGCGGTCCGTCCGGCCGTGGTCTTCGCACCGGACAGTTCCCACGCCTCGCAGTCGTTGTGGTTGCCGGTGACCGACCGGCCCACGGCAACGACGATCCGGGGGGCAGGCGCACCTCCACTCGTCCGGGGTGCTCTCACTTTCGTCCAAGCATCCTCGATCTTTGTCCATGGATGAGCCCGGCTTCAGGGGTGAGGGTGGAGCCATGAGTGAATTCAGCCTCTGGTACGCGGACTTCCTGCTGGACGGGCGGCCGGTGCGGATGCGCCCGGGGCCGTCCAGAGACTCTTGACTGCGGTGCCTCCGTGAGCCTGGCCTGGCGTGAACTCGGCACGCCCGTACTCGACTTGAAAACCTCCTGGAAGGAGACGGAAGGCGGATGAGAGACAGCGCCTCCAGCTCCATCGAGTACAGGAGTGTGGTCGAGCGGCGACGAATGCCGAGTGGACTTGTGGCGCTGGCACTCGGCGGGTTCGGCATCGGGCTGACCGAGTTCCTGATCGCTGGGCTGCTGCCGCAGGTGGCGTCGAGTTTCGCGGTGTCCGAGGCGGCGGCGGGGTGGCTGATCTCCGGGTACGCGTTGAGTGTCGCGGTCGGTGCGATCGCACTGACCGCGGCGACGGCCCGGCTGCCCCGCAAGGCGGTTCTGGTCGGCCTGGTGGCGTTGTTCGTCGTCGGCAACCTGTTGTCCGCTGTCGCGCCGAGCTATCCGGTGATGCTGCTCGGGCGGATCGTCGCGGCGCTATGTCACGGATCATTCTTCGGTATCGGGTCGCTGGTCGCTCGCAGTCTGGTCGCGCCGGAGAAGAAGTCCCGCGCGGTGGCGGTCATGTTCGCGGGGCTGACGCTCGCGAACGTGCTGGGCGTGCCGTTCGGCGCGCTGGTGGGTGAGCGCTGGGGCTGGAGAGCGGCCTTCTGGGCGGTCACCGCGATCGGCGTGCTAGCGCTGGCGGGAATCGCCGCCCTTGTCCCCGACGGGGCGGGAGAGACGCGGTCGCCGACGATGACGGTGACGGGCCAGTCGGACCCAGCACCTGCCGACGGCTTGCGCGCGCAGTTCCGGGCGTTCCGCTCCTGGCAGGTCTGGCTGACGCTGACGGCAACTGCTCTCAGTTACGGCGGGATGTTCGGTGCGTTCAGCTACATCGCCTACACGTTCACCGAGGTCGGCGGCTTCTCCTCGACGGATGTCGCCTGGCTGTTGATGGTGTACGGCGTCGGTCTCGTCGTCGGGAACCTGGTCGGCGGGCGAGCGGCCGACCACGACCGTGACCGCGCCCTGGTCCTTGCCCTGCTCGGGCTTGCCGTCACTCTGGCCGTGTTCGGTCTGCTGGCCGCCAACGCCACCGCGTCGGTGGTATTGGTGTTTCTGATGGGGCTGTTCGGGTTCGCCAGCGTGCCGGGCATGATCACTCGCGTCACCGACTTCGCCCATGGGGCGGCGCTGGCCGCCAGCGCCAATGTCTCCGCGTCCAACATCGGCAACGCGCTGGGCGCCTGGCTCGGGGGCCTTGCCATCACCGCGGGTCTCGGCTACACCGCGCCGCTCTACGTCGGCGCCGGCATCGTACTGATCTCCGTCATTGTGATGGCCGTTGCCGCACGCCGAGCCAAGTCACCCGCGCAGCACGCTGAGCACTGCATGTGAGTCGATGTCGGCGAGACCCGTTGCACACCTGGCGATGCTCACCGCGTTCGACCAAGGACCGTGGCGCAGCCGCTCACCAGACGAAGGTGACATCGGGGAAACCCGCTGAGGGGCCGTCCAGAACATGGTCGTTGTGGTCTCGCAGCCAGCGGTCGAAGAACGAGGTGACGGACGCTCGGATCACTGTGACCGCACGGGCGGGGTCGATCGTGCCGATGGTCCCTTCGACGATGTCCTGGCCGAGACCGGTCTGTGGCATGACTGCCGCGAGATCGGTGTACGTCTGGTGCCGGGAGCCGTGCAGGGTCAGGTCGCGGCGCCAGCCGGTGCTGTGCGACCAGAACGCCGCCCATGACGGCTCGGTTCCCGCGTGGTCGCTGCCTTCACGGCCCATCAGGAGGAAGGGGCGGTCCAGGCCGTGGGCGGCGACTGGCGAGAGATTGGTTCCGTTGGGTTCCTGGTTGAACTCCAGGGTGCCGTCCAGGTCGATCCCGGCCCGGATCCTCCGGTCCTCGTACATGGACTGAGCGGCGGTGAACCCGCCTCCCGACTGGCCGGCCAGGCCGACCCGGCGGGTGTCGAGCACCTCCGACAGTCCGTACGGCAGCGTGCCGAGCCGGTTCACCACGAAGCGGGCGTCGGCGACCCTGGTGTGCAGCGTCTTCTCCAGCAGGGCGGGAACGGTGCCCTCACGCTGGGCCCGCGCGAATTCCTCGAACAGCACCTCGTTCGTCTTGACCGAGCCGTCGGGAAACTGCACGCCTGGGGACTCGTAGGTGTGGTCGACGGTGACAACGACGTAGCCGTGGCTGGCCAGTTCCTCGGCCAACAGGGTGCCCCAGCAGCGGGGGTCGCCGACGCCCGGCGAGTACACCACCACCGGCCGTCGCCCGCCGCGTGGGTCCACGGGCGCCTGATGGTGGGCATGCGTGCGCGTGCCCGCCCAGTCCACCGTGCCCGACGGGATGCGATGCGGCTCCAGGGCGTCGAATCGCTCGGCCGCACCGCGCTCCATGTATGGCGCGAGGCGCTGCCCGCGGCGTGGCGCGAGAGCCGGATACCAGACACTGATCATCAGCTCGCGGTGACGCACCGACGGCATCCACGGGTCGGGCCGAGTGCGGTCCGTCAGAGGGAGTGAGACGGTACCGATCGTGCACGGTCCCGTCGGCTCGGGGAGGCGGAGCCGGATGGCCGAGCGGCGGGCCGGCCGGGACTGGGTCCGTGCGGCAGGCGTACCCGCCACCGGCGACAGCGCCAGGGCAGTCGCTGCCAGGAACTCGCGGCGTGGGAGTGAGAAGGACGACATGCCGTCCATCCTGGAGAGGACCACTGACGGGGTCACTCGTGCTACCCCCAGCTGCTCTGGTTCGGGTTTCCCCCAGATGCCCGCCGGCCCATGCCCTGATCGTGCATGGATGGACTCAGACGTGCAGTGTGGGCCGGTAGACGAGCTCTTGGATGTGGCCGTCGAGCGTGCGGTTCTCGATCAGTTCCAGGTCGAAGTCGGACGCGCCCTGGAAGATCGGGTCCAGCCCCGTCTGACCGGTGATCACGGGGAAGAGCGTCACCTGAACGCGGTCGACGAGACCGGCGGCCATCAGTGCCCGGTTCATCGACAGGCTGCCGTGTGAGCGCAACGGCACCTTGGACTCCTCCTTGAGGCGGGCGACGACGTCGACGGCGTCACCGCTCACGACGTTTGCGTCCGGCCAGTCGAGGGGTCCTTCCAGCGTGGTCGAGACCACCGTTGCCGGCAGGTTCCTCATCCGCGTGACCCAGGGGTCCCGCACCTCGGACTCCTCGGTGCTCGCCGCCAGCATCTGCGCGAACGCCCGATACGTGTTGGCCCCGAAGACCATCCGCTGCTCCTCTCCGTACAGGCCGAGGCGGTGGTCGAGGAGCTCGGGACCTTGCTTGCCCCAGTAGCCGGTCCAGTTGCCACTGGCGGCGCCGAAGCCGTCGAGGCTGGAGAAGACGTCGAACGTGTAGGTGGCGGTCATGGTGCTCTCCTCGAATGTGGTGATCGCTTGCGTGGATACAGACCGGCGACCACGGCGAAACTAATCGCCCTTGGGCTCCTGGAGCTGCATCCGGCCACCCCGGGTGCGGCTCCAGGAGCGGGCGCAGCCGGTCACTCGTGTCGGAGTGGCGGCTTGTAGCGGTCGTCCAGGCGGAGTGGCGCGAGCACGTTCACAGTCGAATGGATGGTCATGGCTGCCAGGCGGGGTTGTGAGGTGAGTAGGTGACATCGCGGCCGGTTGCCAGGGCAAGCCTGGTGGTGCTGGTGAATTCGGGGTGGAAGCGGACACGTCGGCCGGTGCCGTCGTCGTCACCGGGACCGCCTGGGGTGACCCACTCCAACTCGGCTGTTCCGGAGAGGTGAAGGGCTGCGCCGTTGGTGAAGTCGATGAACAGCAGTGAGGTCGTGGGGTCGACGGCTATGTTGCCCATGCTGTTGAACATGTTGTTGCCGGCGTAGTCGGGCCACCACAGTTCGGGGCCGTCGGTCCGGACGAAGCCGGGGAATCCGCCCTTGTGAGAGGTGTCGACGCCTCGGGCAGGATGTGTGGTTCCGAGGAAGAAGGTGTCGGCGCCGGTGATGACCTCGACCTGCTCCGGCGTGAAGGCCCCCGTCCATGCTGCGGGGCCCGCTGACTCCGAGACGGGTGCGGCATCCGGACTCAGACGGGTGGTCCGCTGTTGGATGCAGACTCCCTTTGCCGCAACGCACTCATACCCGGATGGCCCGCCGGAAGCTCTGCTTCCGGCGGGCCATCCGTGCGTGTCAGCGTTCAGCGAACCTGTCGGTGATCCACCGGATCATGTCACTTCCCGTAGTACGCGTTGTAGATCGAGATCGTCGATTTGTTGCCCTTCTTGTCGGCGATCTTGGCGTGGAACGAGATCCCCTTGCCCTTGGCCGGGTTCGTGACCGCGATCTTGCCGTTCTTGACGGTGACCTTCTTCCAGGTCTGCCCGTAGTCGTACGACACGTACACCGCCAGGGACTTGAGGTTCTTGCCCGCTGCCGAGCCCTGGACGGTCACCGGGACGGAGACCTTCTTCTCCGCCGGAGCCCTGCTGTCCAGGCCGACGGCCGCGTCGAAGCGGATCGAGGACGCGGGCAGCTTGGCCAGGTCGGCCTTCTTGGAGCGGAAGGTCCAGCTGGCGTCGACGCGGGTGGAGGCCGCGGCGACCTTGACGCTGCGCTTGACCGAGGTGGTCAGCTTGTACGCGGCGTCACCGGCCGGGACCTCGAAGACGCCCGCCCCTTCCAGTGGGTCGCTGTTCGAGCCGACCTTGGCGCCGTTGCGGTAGAGGGTCGTGGTGACCGACGAGTAGAGCGAGGAGCCGACGTGGGTCTGTCCGTCGGCGAACAGCGGCAGGGAGCCGTAGATGCCGTTGCCATCGCGGTAGATGCCGAGGTCTGAGCCGATGCGCGGGCCGAAGACCGCTGTGTTGAAGGTCTTCTTGTAGCTCGTGGCGGCCTTGAAGGTCTGCGGGGTGCCGAGCGGGTAGAAGGCCTCGACGATCGGGAAGCCGTTCTCGTCGAGCCCGCCGTGCTGCTCGAAGTCGAGTTTCCACTTGACCCCGCCCGCGGTGGAAAGGCGCAGCGTGCGCGTGCCGGGCAGCTTCTGCTGGACCCCGGGCGCAAAGGTGCTTGTACTGCCGGGCAGCCCGCCCCAGGCGTAGATCACGCCCTTCTTGCCGCTCGACGAGGCGCCCAGACCGGTCTTCACGGTGGCCAGTTCACTCGCCTTGTAGTGCTTGGTGTAACCGGTGGCGAGCTGCTTGAGCTTGCCGCCGGCGAGGGTGTCGTACTCTGCGGCGGGCTTGACCCAGTGACCGCCCCACTGCTGGTACAGGGTGCCGTCGGTGATCTGCGGGCCGGCGTGCGCGGTACGGAAGTTGGCGTACGAGTCCAGCCACCAGCCGTACGAGTTGCTGCCGTCCGGCACGCCGACGGTGTACAACGGCGTAGCGACCTCCGACTTCGCCGCCGCGTCGGGCACGGTGATGTCCACCGGCTTTGCGGTCCGCGCGTCCACCGTGATCGTGGCCTTCTTGGTGATGCTCAGCTTCGGCTGCGTCACCCAGTCGAAGCCCTTGGCAGGGTCGTCCGGGTCGACGTGGACGGCCGAGTTGAAGATGTAACCGCCCTTGGGGAAGCGGACCTTGACGGTGCCGGACTCGTCGTAGGGCGAGTACCACTTGCCCTGGGCGAGCCCGGTGACACCGTCCAGGCCTGCGCTGTAGTACTTCGCCGGGTTGCCGTCACGGCCGATGAACTTGAGCGTGACGTCGTACGACTCCACCTCGCGCTGCACCGCGGCGGCCGTACGCACGCTCTGGCCGCCGCCGGTCGCCGTCACATACGCGGAGTAGGCGCCGTCGACCGTGCCGCCCAGCCGGGTGTTGACCGTGAGGTCGGCGGAGGCCGAGCCGCCCGCCGGGACCTTCAGCGTCTTGGTGCCGAGTGTGAAGAAGCCAGCCGGTGCGGCCTGCCCCTTCGGGTCGGTACCCGTCACCGCGAGGGTCAGCGTGACATCGGTCGTCCCGAGGTTCTTGTACGTGACCTTGTCGGTGACCGGGGTGTCGTCGGTGTGCGGCCACTGCTGGATGCCGAAGCTCACGGACGACGGGTCGGCGATCACGGTCTGCTTGATGGCCTTGTCGACCTGGACGCGTCCTGAACCCTGCTGGAACGGCGTGTACTTGCCGCCCTTGGCGGAGCCGGTCAGCGCGGCCTTGAGCTCGGTGTACTTCCAGTCCGGGTGCTGCTGCTTGAGGATCGCGGCTGCGCCCGCGACATGCGGGGTGGCCATCGACGTACCCGAAATGCTCACGTAGCCGGGCGGCTTCTCGCCGACCTCCTGGGCTATGACACTGCCCGGAGCCGAGGCGGCCGTGGTGTCCACGCCGGGTGCGGTCACGTCGGGCTTGATCTGCCCGTCGAGGCCGGGGCCCGTGCTGGAGAAGTCGGCCAGCTTGTCGCTGTCGTCGACGGCGCCGACGGTGAGCGCCGCCGCCGCGCTGCCCGGGGAGCCGACCGTCTGCTCGCCGAGGTCGCCGTCGTTGCCCGCGGCGATGGCGAAGAGGACGCCCTTCTCCTTGGACAGCTTGTTGACCTGGGCCTCCAGCGGGTCGATGTCGGGGGTGTCCCCGCCGCCGAGGCTGAGGTTCACGACGTCAGCGCCCTGCTCGACCGCCCAGTCCATGCCGGCGAGGATGCCGGAGTCGTCGCCGGATCCGTCGTCGCCGAGGACCTTGCCGTTGAGCAGCTGGGCACCCGGTGCGACGCCCTTGTACTTGCCCGCGGACTTGGCGCCCGTACCGGCCACGATGGACGCGACGTGCGTGCCGTGGCCGTACTTGTCGGTGGCGTCGGCGGCGGTGGAGAAGTTCTTCTCGGCGACGACCTGGTTCCTGAGGTCGTCGTGGGTGGCGTCGACACCGGTGTCCAGGACGGCGACCTTGATGCCCTTGCCGTCGAACCCGGCGGCCCACGCCTTGTCGGCGCCGATCTGCTTGACGGACTTGTCGAGGCTGGCCTTGCGGACGCCGTCGAGCCATACGTGGGCTATGTCGGAGGCGGTTTTCGCGCCGCCGGACCGCGTGTCGGTGACCGCGGCCCACAGGTCGGGCGCGTCGCCCTTGGGCGTCAGGACCGCGTCCGCGTTCAGCGACTTGAGGGTCCTGCGGACCTTGGTGTCACCGGCGTCACGGACGTCGGCCTTGGCCGCCGCTGCCGCGCCGCGGTACCCGACGATCAGCTTGAGGCCCTGCTTCTGGGCCTTGCGGCTGGCCGACTTGTTGAGCTCGGTGACGTCGAAGAGCCGCTGGTCGAGCTTGCCGGAGGCGATCAGCCGCGCGGCGTCGGCCGGCACGACGAGCGTGTGCCCGGCGGTCCTGCGGATCTGGACGGGTATTCCCTCGCGGCCCTTGGCGCGCTCCAGGCCGACGACGCGGCCCTTGTCGTCGACGACGACACGGTCACCGGTGATCAGGGTGACGCGGTGCTTGGGCGCGGTCGACACGGCCTGGTCACCGGCCGTACGCTCGGCCTCCGCCGACGCCGGGCTGGTCATGCCCGCCGCCAGGGCCACGGCTGCCGCCGCGGCGATCGTGGCCACGCACGCTCTTTTCACTTGTCTGCGCAAGTCTCCCCCTGGAGGCTGTCCGAGAACTTGTTGTCTTCCGGGTGTAATCACTGGGTTTCTGCTGGTCAGGCGTAAATCTGCCGCCGACCGCTTCGCCATCGACGCGGTGTTCCTCATGCCGGCTCGTAAGGGCAAGGGTTCGCTTTCGCTCGCCCGCTCGGGCCTCCCCTTCGCTTGTGGCGTGATGATGGCCCGTCGTGCCCTTGAGCTTGACCAACTCGGCTCAGCACCCCCACGTCACCGCAGACGGACCCGAGGCTGGGGACCGCCATCGGTCACAGGCCGGAGCCGTGGCTGACGACGGGCGCGTGCGGGAGGGGAAACCGTCCTGGCCGCGGCGGGGACACATTCAGCAACGGACATCGACGGCAGGGCCTTTCAGCAGCGGCGAAGAGACTCGGCCAGCATGCCGGGACCTCGTTGACCGGATGCTGATCCAACCTGACCGGATGATCAGGAAGGCGGGCCGGCGCTGTGCGAGGCTGCACCGCATGCGCATCCTGGTGGTCGAAGACGAGGTGGACCTTGCCCACACCCTGCACACCGGTCTGACCGCCGAGGGCTACAGCGTCGACCTCGCCCATGACGGCCGACAGGGACTGTGGATGGCCCGGACCGGCGAATACGCCCTTTCACGTCCCGTCCGTGCGCTACGTGGAGAGCCTGCTGTGTGGCACGGCGAAGTGAACGTGGAGATCGTCATGCACCGCCCCGCCGATGTGGACACCGCCGGGCTCAGCCTGCTCGATACAGATCGGTAGCGGGCTCACCGACGCCCCACCCGGGTCAACACGCGCCACCCTCCTGGCCGTTACCGACATCGAAGCTGCCCATCGCGAACTCACCGAACGCGGCGTCAGGGTCGGCGGTATCCGGCACAAGTCACCGGTGGACATTTGACATGACGAATCGGCGCCGGGGCCGGACCCCGAACGCCGTGACTACGCCAGCCTGGCCGACTTCGCCGACCCCGACGGCAACACCTGGGTGCTCCAGGAAATCGGCTTCCGACACCCGCAAGGCGCCGCCGACGCTCAGTCCTTCCCCTGATCTACGCCGCCTCCTGCACACCAATCCGGGCGGCCCCGCTCCCACAGTTCCGGGGACAGCCGGGCCGGATCCACTTCCGTCGCGGCGGTCTTCGCGTCCAGTTCCCAACCCTTCGCGTACGCCGCGGCGAAGGATTCCTCGCCCAGGGCGGCCCGACCTCGACGGGTGAGGTCGCGAACCTGGCGGTCCGTGCGGTCGTGGGCGCCGCGGAGCCGGGACGCGGCGCCGAGCAAAACGGCGGTGTCGTGATGCCGCCCGTGCGCCTCGGCGAGTGCCGCCGTGTTGACCGCCACCAGCGACAGGATCGGCAGGTCCCGGGTCTCCAGCGCCGCCGTGTACGCCTTCGCCAGTGCTCTCGCCGCGCCGGCCAGGTCACCCGTCTCCAGGCAGAGCGCGGCTCGTGCGCTGCCGACCAACGTCCGCCCGTGGTCACCGGGGAACGCGGTGTCGCCGCGCAGACCCTGATCGGCCCGGTCGAGCAGTTCCCGCGCCCGGTCCAGGTCGCCGAGCCGCACCCACAGGACCGCCTCCCACGCGTCGACCAGGAGCAGCATCTCCGGTGAGTCCGCGCGCAGCGCCCGCTCCCGGGCCGAGTCGATCATCGCGATCACCAGGTCGGTGTCACCGCGCCGCAGGTGCAGGTCAATCCAGCGCAGGTCGCCGAACACCTCGTCTCCGAGGCTGAGCGAGCCGAACTCGCCCGCCAGCGAACGGGCTTCACGCAGGTCGGCCAGCGCGCCGTCGAGGTCGTCGTCGTACTGCCTCAGCTGGGCGCGCAACGGCAGCACGTTGGCTTGGCCCCAATGGTCGCCGACCTGCCGGAAACAGGCCAGGGCCGCTTCGACGTCGGTGCGCATCCGGTCCAGCTCGCCCGCGTTCTCGGCGAACTGCGCCCGGAACATGCGGGCCAGCCCCGACAGCCACACGTCGTCTCCGTCGGCCAGACGCTCGACGAGCGCGGGCGTGGTCCGCTCCCCCTGCAGAAACGCCAGCGGGAGCGCGGCGAGCGCGCCGTACGGGCCGGGCAACTCCGGGTACGCGAGCAGCCGTTCGGCCAGCTCGCGCAGCTCGGCCTGGTCGCCGCCCACGGCATCATCGGCGGTTGTCCCCTTCCGGGCGTCGACCTGACTGAGCAGGCGGATTGCGTGGGCGCAGTCTCGGTCGGGCGTCGGCTCGCCGCCGGGCACCGACAGAGCCTCGCCCAGCCAGTAGGCCGCGTCGGACTGCCGTCCGAACATCTGCCAGTACCAGGTCACGTTCAGAGCGAGGGCGACCGCCCCGGAGGCATCGCCGGTGTCGCATCGTCGGCGCAGGGCGGCGAGCGTGTTGTCGTACTCGGCGCCGATGACTCGTATGGCCGCCAGCTGGCCGGGCCCGCGCAGCTGCGGGTCGTACCGGGCCATCAGCTCTGCGAAGTGGCCGGCGGCCAGGTCGCGTACGGCGCCGAGGTCGCCCGTCTCGGCCAGGCGATCGATGCCGTACTCGCGCAGCGTCTCCAGCATGCGGTAACGGCCCGGGGCGGGCGCGAGCTGCAGCAGCGAGCGGTCGACCAGACCGGCGAGCAGCTCGGGGATCTCGGCGGCCGGCACCGCGGTGTCGGCGCAGAGTGCGGTGGCCGAGGCCTGTGTGGCTCCGCCGGGCAGGATCGACACGCGTTCGGCGACCGTACGCTCGTTCTCGCTCAGCAGGTCCCAGCTCCAGGCGATGACCGCGCGCAGCGTGCGGTGCCGGGGCAGGGCGGTGCGGTTGCCGGTGGTGAGCAGCCGGAACCGGTCGGAGAGCCCGTCGGCGAGCTCGGGCAGGGACAGCGTCCGCAGTCGGGCCGCGGCCAGTTCGAGGGCCAACGGCATGCCGTCCAGGCTGCGGACCACCCGCCGGATCTCGGGCAGTGTCGCCTCGTCGACCTCGAAGCCGGGACGTACGGCCGCGGCCCGCTCGGTGAACAGGCGTACCGATGACGCCCGTTGGGCCTGTTCGATGCCGTCGTCCGGGCCGGGCAGCGGCAGCGGGCCGAGCGGCACGAGCGCCTCGCCGTCGACCGCGAGGGGTTCGCGGCTGGTGGCGAGTACGCGCAGCCCGGCGCAGCGGGACAGCAGTGCCGCGACCAGGTGGGCCACGGCGTCGATCAGGTGCTCGCAGTTGTCGACCAGCAACAGGCTCTCCCGGCCGCCGAGTTCGCCGACGAGTATGTCCAACTCGTCGCCCTCGACCCGCGTCCGGGCCTCGAACATCGCGCCGCCGCGCAGCCCGATCCCGGCGAGCAGGGCCGCACCGACCTTGGCCGGCTCGGTGACCGAGGCGAGGTCGATCATCCAGGCGCCGTCGCGATACTCGTGGCGGTGGCGGCGAGCGGCCTCGACGGCGAGCCGGGTCTTGCCGGCTCCGCCGGGACCGAGCACGGTGACCAGGCGCCCGGTGGCGAGCAGCGTGCCGATCCGGGTGAGGTCGTCGGCGCGCCCGATGAAGCAGGTCAACGGGGCGGGCAGGTTACTCGGTCTGGTCTGCCAGGCGTCGGTGTCCGGGGCGGGCCGCTCCGCGCGCAGCAGGCTCAGGTGGCGCTCGCGCAGGGCGGCGCCCGGGTCGGTGCCGAGGTCTTCGGCCAGGGTTTCGCGGACCCGCTCGTACAGGGCCAGGGCCTCGGCCTGGCGCCCCTGGGCGGCGAGCGCGTCCATGAGCAGCGCGGCGGCCCGCTCGTGGACGGGGTACTCGGCGAGCAGTGCGGTCAGGCGGGTGGCGGCCTCGTCGGCACGGCCCAGGGACAGCTCGGCGTCGGCGAGGTCGGTGACGGCCTCGATCGAGGCGTGGGCCAGCCGGATCGCGGCGGCGGGCGCCACCGCGGCGACGACCGTGGGCTCGATGCCGGGACGGGTACCGGGATGGTCGCCCCACAGCGTCACGGCCTCACCGAGCACGGCCGCCGCGGCGTGCGCGTCGCCGGCGCGCAGGCGGTCACGGCCGGTGGCAGCGAGTTGCTCGAACCTCAGCGCGTCCACGTCGGCCGCTTCCACGTCCAGCCGGTAGCCGCCCGGTGCCTGCGCGACAGCGTCGGCCGAACCGAGTGCCCTGCGCAGCCGCGAGGCGAGGGCCTGCAGGGCGTGGGCGGGGCCGGCCGGCGGGTCCTCGGCCCAGATCGCGTCCACCAGGATGTCCTGTGCGACCGTACGACCGCCGGCGAGCGCCAGCCGTGCGGCCAGTCCCTGCAACCGCGCGCCGGCGACGGGCAGGGTGGTGCCACCGCGGGACGCCTGGAAGGCGCCGAGCAGTGTGATGCGAAGCCGGGCGTCCCCGTCCATCCCTCGATCTTCGCGCGGGCACCCTCGATCCCCAAATCAGGGCAGCGGTAACCGACTTCGCCGTCCACGCCCCCGCCCGAAGGCACCGCGAGTAAGGCGGCGAACGAGACCGTCAGCACGTCGGCGCACGCCCGACCGCCCCTTTCCCCCTGCGCCCCTCCCCTCGTTCCTCCCTGCGTCCCTGCTCGTCGCGCCGCCACAAGAGGCCTGCCAGGTGCGCGAACGCAGTGCTGCCATGTCGCGGGACGGGCGTGTCAGCGCCACGTGCCCCCATGTCAGCGCCGTGTGTGCCCCGTGTGAGCGGCCCGCGTCAGTCTTTGCGTGCCTCAACGGAAGAGGCTTCGGAAGGGGAGTTCTCGTGCATGACGTAGTGATTGTGGGCGCCGGCCCTGTTGGTCTTTTCCTTGCCTGCGAGCTCGGCCTCGCGGGCTGCTCTGTCCTGGTGCTGGAGCGGGCGCCGGAGGGCCGCTCCCCGTGGAAAGCGGATCCGCTCGGGATGCGGGGCCTGTCCGCCGCGTCGGTCGAGGCGTTCTACCGCCGCGGGATGCTGGACCCGCTACTGACGGCGTCAGGCGTCGACGACGATCCCGGCACGGACCTCGACACGGACGAGCCGTCACCCCCTCGTGGCGTGAGCCACTTCGCCGGGATGATGCTCGATCCGGCCCAGGTCGACGTCACCGCCCTGCCGTTCCGGCTTCCCGGCCCGGCAATGGAAGGCGTGATGACGAGCCTCGAAGCGGTCGAGACGGTGTTGTCCGAGCGGGCGTCCGAACTCGGCGTGGAGGTCAGGCGCGGAGTCACGGTCTCAGCCGTCGCGCAGGACGGCGAGAGCGTGGTCGTGCAGGCCGGCGGTCACGAGTACGGGGCGCGCTGGCTCGTCGGCTGCGACGGTGGACGCAGCGCGGTGCGTGGGCTCGCGGGCTTCGAATTCGTCGGCACCGAGCCGCAGTTCACCGGCTACGTCATGCTCGCCGCCGTCGCCGATCCCGAGAAGCTGCGCCCCGGGTTCCACCTGACGCCGACAGGCATGTACCTCCGGACGCCGGCGGAGGAGTACATCGGCATGCTGGAATTCGACGGCGGCGCGTTCGATCGCTCGCAGCGGCCGACTCGCGAACATCTCCAGGCGGTTCTGCGCCGGGTGTCCGGCACCGACGTGACACTGACCGACGTCCGTCTCGCTTCGAGTTTCACCGATAGGGCGATGCAGACGACGACGTACCGGCAGGGGCGCGTCCTGCTCGCGGGCGACTCCGCTCACATCCACTCTCCCCTGGGAGCCCAGGGTCTCAACCTCGGTCTCGGCGACGCCGTGAACCTGGGTTGGAAGCTCGCGGCGACCGTGCACGGGCACGCGTCGGAAGGGCTTCTCGACAGCTACACCCGCGAGCGCCTGCCGATCGGCGCAGAGGTTCTCGACTGGACGCGCGCCCAGGCCGCGGCCATGAGGCCGGACCCGCATGCCCAGGCGATCCAAGGAGTGCTGCGCGACCTGCTCGGGACCCGAGACGGAACGACCTACGTGTTCAAGAGGACATCCGGTTCGTCGAACCGCTACGACCTCGGCAGCGAACACCCGCTGGTCGGCCGCAACTCCCCGGACCTCCGTCTTGAGGACGGCACCCGCCTCGGCGACCTGATGCGGGACGGACGAGGCGTCGCGCTCGACTTCAGCCTCGACCGATCCCTACGCCGTTCAGCGATGGGCTGGGAGAGCCGGATGCGGTACGTGGGCGGTCCGGCGCGGAACGACCTCGGACTGGGTGCCGTACTGGTCCGGCCTGACGGCACCGTCGCCTGGGCAGGTGATCGCGACCCTGACCGCAAAGCGTTCGAGCAGGTCGCCGGCCATTGGTTCGGCGCCCCGCAGATCTGAACCAGCCACCCCGACAACCGAGTTACAGGAGCACACATGACAATCACCATCCGACCGGGAAGCACCGTCATGTTCACCGGCGATTCGATCACGGACTGCCAACGGCTGGAGAGCGAAGACCGCCTCGGATTCGGCTATCCGCTGCGCGTCGCGGGCGAGTGGGGACTCCGCCACCCGGACCGGGCCATCACCTGGCTCAACTCCGGCATGGCGGGCGACAAGGTGATGGACCTCGAAGCCCGCTGGCAGGCGGACGTCCTCGACGCGCGCCCGGACGTGGTGTCGATCCTCGTCGGCGGAAACGACGTCGGCTGGCACTCGTACGACCCGGACGGCCACGTGATTCCCGCGGAGGACTTCGCGGCGGGGTACGACCGTCTGCTCGCGCCTCTCGCCGAGGCCGGCGCCGACCTGATCCTCATCGAGCCGTTCCTGCTGCCGATTCGCGGCCTTGTCGAGGTCGGGGACATGCACCTCGGCGAAGAGGTCCGAAAGGAGTGGCGGGCCGACCTGGACCCGAAGATCCAGGTCGTGCGCGAGCTGGCCCGCAAGTACGGCGCACAACTGCTCGCGGCCGACGGCATGTTCGCCGAGCTCGCCGCGACGACCGGGCCGGAGTACTGGGCCGCGGACGGGGTGCACCCGACACCGGCCGGTCACGCCGCACTGGCGGCGGCCTGGCTGGGCCTGATCGCGTGACCGGGCCTCACGGAAGCAGTCAGCTCTCGCCGAAGTCCTTGGTCTTGACGAAGCGGTGGTCCGTTGTCGACGGGCCGTTCCTCGTTCCGCGCAGGATCCAGTAACCGGCGTCCTTGCGGGGCTTGTTGAAGCCGAACGTGCCGATGAGCAACTCGTCGCGGCCATCGGCGTCCAGGTCGGCGATGTGCAGGTCCCAGCCGAAGAAGTCGCGGTCCCCTTCGTGCTGCGGGGAGCCACCGAGGCCGATCGTGCGCCGGTCGATCTTGACGGTACGGGCCACGTCGAGCCCGTCCTTGCCGCCGAGGAGCACCACCACCTGGCCGATACGACGATCGATGCCCGGTGACTGGGTGGCGATGTCGTCGTGGCCGTCACCGTTGACATCGCCGACCGCGACGGCGCCCGCGACATCCAGCTTCCCGAGATCTCCGGCGGCCCTGCCCCGGCCGGGGCCCTCGCCGCTTCCATAGACGGCAACGGCTTCGGTGAAGCCCACCCGGGCGAGGATGTCGGCGTGGCCGTCGCCGTCGAAGTCCCCGACGGCCACGGGCTTGCCGACGGGGGCCTGGCTGTCGGCCTGGTTCGTGATGCCGGGTACGGCCCCGGCGGGCTTCAGCCCCTGGGGCGTGCCCCGGTAGAACACGGCGTCGATGACGTCTTCCGGCATGTCGTCGTCCTCGAAGCGGACATCCTCCTCGTCGTACTCGGACTTGGTGACCAGGTCGTCCCGGCCGTCGCCGTCGAAGTCGCCGACGACCGCGTGGGCCACGGACACCCAGCCCTGCCGGCCCACATCGGTGGTCGAAGTGGTGCGGGGCGCGCCATCGTCGCGGCTGAGCGGGCCGTACAGGACGGTGGCGGGCTGCGGCTTGCGGTCGTACTCGCTGCCGGGCTCCGCCAGGGTCAGCAGGTCGAGGGCGCCGTCGCCGTCGAAGTCCCCGGCGGCGGTGGCCGGGAGGACGTCGGCGGGCAGCTTGGTGACGCCCGCGGGGCCGTCGGGGCCGCCCCAGACAATGCGCTGGTCTGGCGTGGACTTCCCGCTGGGGTGGCTCAGCAGGTTGCGTACGACGACATCGGCGTGGCCGTCGTCGTCGAGATCCCCGGTGAACTGGGTCGACCGGTCGTACGTGATCGGCGAGCTGGTGACCCGGGGGTCGGGCTTGGCGTAGCGGTCCGCGAGGCGGAAGGCCTTGTCCGGTTCCGGGCCGCCGGGCGCTGCGAGGGCGACGAAGCGGTTGTTGTGCCAATCGCCGCCTGGCTTCGGGTCCTTGTACCAGCCGTTGACCACCGCGTCGGCGTGCCCGTCGCCGTTCACGTCGTCCCGGTTGACCTCACCGTTGTCCCGCTGAGCGGGGGAAGGGGGTGCCGGCGCCGACTTCCCGTCGTCGCCCGAGCAACCCGTGAACAGCAGGGCGGTCGCGCAGAGGCAGGCCAGGGCGACAGCAGGGCGACGGATACGGCGGCGGCGCATGGCGCAAGTCTGCGAGACGCAGCTCACGGGCCCGTAACGAGGGGGTCAGGGTCGGATTCCGGTCAGGCACTGAACCGTCAGTGCGGCACCGACGTCCGGGAGCGGTGAACGAGTCATGGGGCGGTGAACGCGTCAGCGGTCACGTCGCGTTCGAGGCTCGCGCCCTGGAAGCCGTACGTGCCGATGTCCGAGACCTTGATCAGGAGGCAGTAGCGGTCGACCGCGTCGAGGGCGTCGGCCACTTGGTGGTAGTTCCTTCTCAGGAAGTGGATCGCGGCCTGGTTGGCCAGGGAGCTCTGGCCGCAGACGAGCATGACCGGACGGGTCGCCTGCGGTGGCCTGAACTTGGCCACCAGGGCGTACTCCACCTCGTTCTTCCGGTAGGGGTAGCGTCGGCCGCCGACGTCGAACGCCACCGACTCCGGCCCCTGACCGTACGGCTGGATGCTCACGCCGGGCAGGTGGGCCGCGAGGTGGCCGCCCGTGCGGAGGTTGGCCTCGCCGAGCGGACCGCCGATACAGAATTCCGTACGGTCGTCGTTGATGCCGCGGAAGTCGTCGCTGGACTCCGTCGCGACGTCACAGCCGAGTTGGCCGGCCAGAGTCGCGACCTCGATCATGGCGCGGATTTCCTTGTGGGTGGTGACGCCCCGCGTGTTGTGTTTGTTGCCGATGACGATGAAGCAGGTCTCCCCCGGGACGAGGCCGAAGAAGTCCGCCTTGCGCCGCAGTCGGCCGGTGCGCCTGCCGCGCTCCCAGAGCCAGACGAACCCACCACCGATGAGGCTGGTCACCAGACCGACCAGCACATTGACGACTACGGAAAAGATCGCCGCCCCCTCAGGCCCCCGCCGCGCACAGCATTTCCGTGCGCCTCGAACGGTTGATCCTCCACGACAGGTCGTGCCTGTGACAACCGGAGTCTGCCGGAACGACAAATGGTGGAGAGTGTGGGGCATGGAGTTCTTCTGCTACCACCGCGATCGGCCCGACTCTGTGGCGTTGCGCCACGAGTTGCTGGAAGCGCACTGGTCCTACATGGACCGGTTCGACAAGGAGATGATCGCCCGCGGCCCGACCCTCACCGGGGACGACGTGCCCACCGGCAGCGTGCACATCGTGGACCTGCCGGATCTTGCCGCCGCCCGCGCGTTCGCCTTCGACGAGCCCGGCTACCAGGCCGGCGTGTACCGGGATGTGCTGCTGCGCCGGTGGCGCAACCTGCTCGGGCGCACCATGTGGGACTTCCCCGGTGGTGGGACCGACGGCAACCGGTACCTGGTGCTCGGACTTGGCTCGGGGCAGGGTGCCGACCTCGCCGTGCCGCAGGACCGGGACGACGAACTCATTGCGTACGGCCCGCTGTTGTCCGACGACGGCGCCACCTGGCTGGGTACGGCGGTGCTGGTCCGGGCGCCCGACCCGGGCACGGCCCGCGCCGTCCTGACCCCGGACCTGTATGCCGACATCGAGGTCCACAACTGGCAGTTCGGCGGGCGGTCGTAGTGAACTGACCACGTAGCGAAGGGCGTAGAGGCACCCCGGAACGCCTCACTTCCCAAAGGGCCCTCGACACACGGGAGTTGGGGCCTCACCATGGTGCCCCATCGGTCCTGTCGACGGATGGGGCACGCCTTACTGCGGGGGGTGGCTGTGGGGTACGAACGATTGCCGCGCGAGTACCGGATGAGACGGTCCCGGATGCAGGCGTTCCTCTGGGTGATCGGCCTGGGCACACTGAGCATGTTGGTGGCTCTGTGGGGCGCCGAGGTGCCCGCTTCGTTCCGCTACCCCTTCCTCGCGGCGTGGGTGGCTCTCATGGGGTGGCTCTTCTATGCCACGTTGCACTGTTCGACCATCGCGGACATCAAGGCGGTCCACGCACGCGGGATGGTGAAGCGCCGACGGTTGGCATGGGAGGACATCCAGGACATCAGGGCAGAGGTCAACCCGGCATCGGCTATGCAGAGCGGTGCGCCCAACGTTCTCGTGCATGCCTACGGGCGGGACGGCACCAAGGTGCTGTTGCCGTTCGTCGACGATATCCATGTCAACGTCGAGCGCGAACTCGGACTGCTGCACGACTCATGGGTGGAACTGCGCGGCGAGGACTGGGCGCCCGACCCGCAGGCCGCTGTCCTCATCGACCGACGCGATGCACGCCAGGCGGCCCTCATGATGGGGTTCACCGCCGTGATGCTGGCCTTCATCCCGCTGACCGTACTGATGCTGCTGCCCCTCTTCGTCGACATGCCGGAGTGGCTGGAGTCCTTCCTGAACCCGTTCACGGTCATGGGGGTGGGAGCACCCCTCATCTTCGCGCTGACCGCGATCGCCTCGTACCGCAGCCGTCGGCCCAGCGGCTGACGGCCGCGACCGGAGGACCTCGGTCAGTGCGCGAGTGCGGGTTCGGGTTCGGGTTCGGGTTCGACTACAGCCTCTCGGCCAGGAAGGGCAGGACCACGTCGGCCACCTCGTCAGGCACCTCCTCGGCGAGGTCGTGGCCGGCATTGAAGACGTGACCGGTGACGTCGTGGGCCATGAGCCGCATCTGAGTTTCGTTCCGATCGCCGATGAACGCCGAGCCGCCGAGCGCCAGCACCGGGATGTCCAGCTTCCGCTGTGATGCCTGCCGGTTCTGTTCGGCGTCGACGAGCATCGCCCGGTAGATCGCCAGCATCGCGCGGATGCCGCCGGGCATGGAGTAGCAGCGGACGTATTCGTCGACCGCGTCGGGGGTGGCGGTGTCGGGGTGGCTGCGCTCGTACTTGATCATGTAGGTGATCAGTTCGCGTTCGTGCCCGGCTATCAGCATTTCGGGTACGTCCGGCTGGAAATAGAAGCCCAGATGCCACAGGTGCATTCCGCTGGAGACGTTCTCGTGGGTGAGTGCGGTGTGGTCCTCGAAGCCGAATCCGGGGAACAACGCCTCGCAGAACACGAGGGCGTTGACATGATCGCGGTGCCGGGCCGCGAGTTGGTAGCCGATCACCGCTCCCCAGTCCTCCCCCATCACGCTGTAGGAGGCGTGTCCGAGGTGGGCCATCAGTGCGGCGATGTCGTCGCTCATCGTCGCGCTGTCGTATCCGTCCGCGGGACGGGCCGAGTCGCCAAGGCCGCGGAGGTCCGGTACGACGACGGTGTACTGGCCCGTCAGCTTCGGGACGAGGTGCCGCCAGTGGTAGCCGGTCTTGGGAACGCCGTGCAGCAGCACAACTGCCGGCCCTGAACCGGCTGTCCGGTAGTGCAGGCGCGTTCCGTTGACGGTGGCACGGCCTGTGCGTACGGGGTTTCCGTGATGGTCGACGATCATGTTTCTGGTCAACTTTCCTGAAGGGCTTGGCGGTTCCGGCGCCACGCGCTCTCGTCGGCGTCGGTGACTTCGGAGGCGTCGGCGCATTTTATGGATCGCTCGATACAGATTGAGGTCATGAAAAAATCAGCCGAGGGCGGCGAGCGCGACCTCCACGAGGGGTTCCAGGGAACGGGCGTCGGGTGTGATCTTCGAGGAGACGAGCAGGCCGTTGAGAAAGGTGACCAGGAAGGCGGCCAAGGTCTGCGGGTCGGTGGTCGCCGAGATCTCGCCCCGCTCCGCCGCCACACGCAGCACGTCGGCGAGCGCACGCTGACTGGCGTCCTGCACATCACGCACGGTGCGCCGGGTGGCCGGGTCCCCCGGCAGGCGCTCACAGACGGAATTGACCAACAGGCAGCCCCGGCCGTCGTGTTCGACCGCGATCCGGACTCGCTCGACCAGCATCGTGCGGATCGCCGACCTGGCGTCCGTTCCCTCGTCGAGGCTGCGCAGGGCCGCCGCCGCGAGGGTGGTGCGGTAGTGCTCCAGCGCGGCCCGGTACAGGCCGTCCTTGTCGCCGAACGCCGCGTACAGGGACCCCTGACCGATCCCCAGATGCCCGGTCAGGTCGCGCACCGAGGTCGCCTCGTAGCCGCGCGTCCAGAACAGGTCCATCGCGCGGCTCACCGCCGCTTCCGTGTCGAACTCCCGGGTCCTTGCCATGCCACTCACACTAACCTATCTGGATCGCTCGCTCAAGAAAGTGGTGCGGCGGTCACGACCACCTCGGCGTCCGGCTGTGCGGCGCGTGCCCGCCGAGTCCATCGCGGCGAGCGCGCTGGGGTCAGCCGCAGTTCGGCACCGTGACGCGCGGGGCCTACCGGGCGGCGTATCCGGCCGGCGACGGCACCCGGCACATCTCCGACATCTCGGTGACCGACTCCGGCCGGATCATTGCGAGTTCGGCGGCCGACGCCGGTGACGACGGCCCGTTCGACTCCGCGGTGAGTGACGCGGGACAGGTGAACGTGTCGGCTGCGGGCCGGGTACGGCTCACGCTCGCGGCCTCCCCGAGCGTCCTGGGAACATTCCCCGAGTACAGGATCGAGGCAGTCGAGTGTCTGCCCGGTTCCACCGACGCCCTCCTGGGCACCGACGACGAGAACCTCGGCGGATACGTACGGACCATGCCCTTCTGCGAGGCCTGACCCCGGCCGCCGGACACAACTGGCGAGGCCGCCCGCTCCCGGTGCGATCAGCGAGCCGCATCGAGCGGCGGTCCGCGATGACGCATCGGGAAGGGGCGACCCCGTCAGGTCACTTGTGCGTCACTGTGACTCCGTACAGGGCGACCTGTCCGTAGTTCGAGGTGTCGCACGGCGAGGAGTTGTTGCAGTTCGCCTGGGTGTAGGCACCCGCCTTGTAGTAGCCGCTGCCGAACGCGCCGTCGACGGTGGCCTTGAGGGCGCCGTTGTAGTAGACGTCCACCTTCCCGTCGTGGGCCACGAACTTCCCCTGGAAGCGGGTACCGAGCTGGTAGTTGGAGGTCACCAGCTTGTAGTGGGGGGTGTTGTACGAGGTGATGTGCAGCGATGTCCCTTCGAGACGGAACTCCAAGTACCCCCCAAGGGCCCGTCGTGGCCCAGACATTCCAGTTGGTGATGAACTGGAAGATGACGACCACCGCGATGACGGGCTCGGCGAGCGGGAGGACCAGCCGGAATGTGTGGAAGAGTCCGGCTCCGTCGAGCTTTGCCGCGTCGAACAGATCGGTCGGTACGCCCGAGAAGAAGCCGATGAAGAGCAACACGTCGAGGGCGCCGGCCGCTCCGGACATGGCCAGGATGACCCCGGCCTGTGTGTTCAGCAGGCCGAGCCGTTCCACCAGGACGAACTGCGGAATGATGATGGGGGCCACCGGTACGAACAGGGTGGCGATGATCATCCGGTGCAGGAACTTTCGTCCCGGGAATTCGTAGCGGGCCAGGATGTATCCGCACAGGGCCGACTTGAACAGTTCGATGACGGTGGATACGACCGCGTACAGAATCGTGTTGAAGAAGTACCTGGAGAACCCTGCGTCCACCCACGCCCGGCGGAAGTTGTCGAAGTTCCACTGATCGGGCATGAGGCTGGCGCCGCCGGTGAAGAGTCCCGTCTGTGTCTTGAACGCTCCCGCGACGATCCAGAGGAACGGATAGATCCAGACGAGGCCCACCACGATCAGCAGGGGCAGGGCGATGAGGTTGGCACGCGCGGGCCGTGACAGACGCGAGAGGCGTGGTGTTCGCGGTGTGCGGAGTTCGGGACGGGACATCAGACTCCGTACTCCTTCCGCATCTTCTGTGCGCGGCGCACGAAGAGGCCCTGACTGGTGACGAGGAGGAACGCCATGACGGAGAACAGCAGGGCTGCCGCGGACGCGTATCCGTACGCGAAGGGCATCGAGCCGAAGGCCTGCTTGTAGATGAAGTACGAGACCACGTAGGTGCTCGTGCCGGAGCCTCCGCCGGTGAGCGTGACGACGAGCCCGAACACGTGCATCGCGTTGACCAGGGCCACCGGACGGATCTGCGGCAGCGTGATCCGGGTGAGCTTCTGCCATTCACTGGCGCCGTCGAGCTCGGCGGCTTCGTACAGTTCGTCGGGGACGTTCTGCAGCGCGGCCATCCAATAGATCATGTACTGGCCGAAGACCTGCCAGACGGAGATCAGGACCAGGGCCAGCATCGCGGTCCAGCGGTTGGCGAAGACATCGGTTCTGCCGTCGGTCAGGCCGAGCCCGTGCAGCGCGGAGTTGAGGGCGCCGTTGGACAGGTTGAGCAGGTAGGTGAAGACCAGGGGAGTCGGGCCTGCGGGTCCCCGAGGACATGTCGGTCATCGGCTGCGACGACATCTCCCTCGACGACCTGCCCAGTTCACGCAGACTGACCACGGCCTCGTTGGCGCGGGACGAACTGGGGCGGCAGGCCGCGCAGACACTGGAAGCGCTGATGGCCGCCAACGGCGACACCGAACCCAGAGTCATTCCGATGGAGCTGCGGGTGCGTCACACCAGCGCTCCCCCGGCGGTGCCTGCGCACTGAGACAGGGCCCTCTTGGCCTACTTGGACTCGACTCGTCCGAGCGGGTTGGGGTCGGCCGTCAGCGCGTCGCTCGCCTCCTGCCAAGCGGGATCGCCCGGGTAGAGCTCGGTGCGGAGGTAGGCCCAGGTGAGCCGCTGGACCGCGGACACCCGCTCGATGTTCTCGTCCGTGGTCTCGGCGACGTCGTACCCAGAGACTCCACCGAGCCCGTGCTCCGCGTCGAACAGGGTGAGCAGGGACTTGGGGCCCGGGGAGAGTACGTACGGGTCGGCGTGCCAGTCCGCGCCCGCGACCGTCAGGTGCGCGGAGGTGTCCTTGTCGCCGGCGACCACGAGCGTGGGCGTCGCCATCTTGGAGAAGTCCGTGGTCAGGAAGAAGGAGAGACTCTCCGCCACGGACTCGGTGAGGGCGTCACCGCCCCTGCCGGGCGCGGCGAGCAGGACGCCCGCCTTGATCCGGGGCTCGGCCAGGTTCACGTCCGTTCCGTCGTCCGGGTCGGTGAGCCGGGCGCCGAGCAGCAGGCTCGCGGTGTGCCCGCCCATCGAGTGCCCGGCCACGGCGACCCTGCTGTGGTCCAGCCGCCCGAGGAGCTGCGGGACGGCGGCCTCGATCACGTCGAGCTGGTCGAGGATCCGTGTCATGTCCTCGGCCCGCGATCGCCAGTACAGGGGTGCCCCGGGGGTGCTCGGGTCCAGGCTCAGCGTCCTGGAGCTGAGATGGGTGGGCTGGATCACGACGAAGCCGTGCGCCGCCCAGAAGTTGGCGAGTGGGGCGTAGCCGTTCAGTGAGGAGAGGTGGTTCGAGTAGCCCTGCCCGTGCGAGAGCAGGATGACCGGCAGGTCGCTCCCCGTCACCGGCGCGGAGACCCGCACCTGAAGGTCCACCGCTCGACCGGGGGCCGGCAGCACCACCGGGCTGACCGAGAGGACGGGCGTGGACGAGCTGACGGTGTCGGCCGTCTGAGCCGATGCGCTCATGATGCGTGTTTCCCTTCAATGACCTCGGCTGCCGGTCTCGTTCGGGCCGACGGCAGGCGAGGCGGACAGAAGCGTCCGGCTTCAGCCAGGCCGAAGCGGAGCGTTGTTCCGTTTAACGTACGGAACAGTGTTCCGCTTTGTCAACGGCCACTGAAAGGAGAGCGCATCGCTCCCTGCGATCCCCTGTTACGCCGTCAGGTCGGTGACCAACTCGTCCAGGCTGCTCGACCGCCGATTGAACGTGTCGGCGCTCGCCGGTGGATCCCCGACCGGTCGGCGTACGTAGGCGGTTCGCATTCCCACGGCCTGAGCTCCGCGTAGGTCCCAGGCGTGAGCGGCGACCATCAGCACACGCTCCGGCGGGCATCCCGCCGCGTCGAGCGCGAGCCGGTAGACCTCCGGCGCGGGCTTATAGGCCTGGGCGTCTTCGGCCGACAAGGCCTGATGCCAGACCAGTTGGGCGTACGCGTTGAGGCGGAGGAGGGTCGCACGGCTGGCGTTGGAGAGTCCCAGTACGGGAAATCGTCGGGCGAGGCGCGCAAGTCCGGCGACGGAATCGTCCCAGGGCTTCAGGCGCCGACTCGCGGTAGCCAGTCGCGCGATGGCCATCGGGTCGGTGAGCCCGGCGCGGTCGGCCACGCGTTGAGCTGCCTCGCGGTCGATGACCTCGGTGTTGGCGTACGCCCGGCCCTTCGCCGCGATGCGTCGCTGCTCGCGCTCGACGTGGTCTCGCCACACCGTGAGCAGCTGCTCGACGGACGCGTCGTCGGCCCCGGGCACCGCGTCGCGAATGGCCGCTCGGAGGCCGCCCGGCTCGTCGACCATGGTTCCGAGGATGTCGAAGACGATGACCTCGATGCCGTACTCCTCGACCATGCGGCTCCTACTCGTGGTGGGCGGGTGTGACGTGGGCCGGGTCGACACGCAGGTGGCGATTGTTGCCCACCTTCGCGTCACCGGTCAAGGGGGTGACGATCCGGTCGCGTCCGTGTCGGCCAGGCTGTTCCTCGCCGTCGAGCGGGTGGGTCCGGCCGAGCGCGCCAACACCCCACACGGTGGTGGTCGGCATGTCCCGGCCGCCGTCGAATACTCGGATGCGGATGACACCGACTCACCCCTAAGCTCCGCTTCGGGGGAGCGACAGGGCGCCCTGTCGACAGCGGTCAGTCAGTGGATCGGGGATGTACAGGGAATGACTTGTCAACTGTTCGCGGTCTGCTTCGGTTCGAGCGAGCCACAGGTTCTCGCACGGTTCTGGTCCGGAGTCCTGGACTGGGAGATGGTCGACGATCCGGACGACGGCGTCACGCTCCTGCCCAGTGACGACACCGGGTTCCGCATCCGTTTCCTTCCGAGCCAGGAGCCGAAGGCCGGTCAGAACCGGATGCACTTCGATCTGACCAGTACGTCCCTGGAGGACCAGCAGCAGACAGTGGCCAGGGTCCTGGAACTCGGTGGACGACACATCGACATCGGCCAACTCCCGGAGGAGGGCCATGTGGTGCTCGCCGACCCCGAAGGCAACGAGTTCTGTGTCGTCGGGCCGGGCAACAGCTTCCTCGCCGACTGCGGATTCATCGGAGCACTGGCCTGCGACGGCTCGCAGGAGGTCGGGTACTTCTGGAGCGAAGCACTGGGGTGGCCGCTGGTCTGGGATCAGGACCAGGAGACCGCGATCCGCTCTCCGCACGGCGGTCCGAAGATCACGTGGGGTGGTCCACCGGTGGCGCCGAAGACAGGCAAGGACCGGCTGAGTTTCGACCTCGCTCCGCCTGCCCGAGGTGATCGGCCGGCAGAGGTCGACCGTCTGCTCTCCCTCGGGGCGAAGCGAATCGACACCGGCCAGGGCGAAGACAGCTGGGTGGAACTGGCCGATCCCGACGGCAACGAGTTCACTGTGTTGACGCCCCGGTAGTTCCGACGGCGTCCGAGGCCCGAGGTCCGGCAAGGCACGTAGAGCACGTCCTGGAAGGTCAACTCCCCCGGCTACAACGTCAGTTGATCTGCCACAGCCGAACGGTGCCGTCGTGGCTCGCGCTGGCGAGTGTGGTGCCGTCCGGGCTGAACACCACGGATCGCACGGTGCCCTTGTGGCCTCTCAGGGTGGCGACCTCTGTACGCCTCGCGACGTCCCAGAGCCGGACGGTGTGGTCGTCGGGGTAATCCTTGCCGAACCCGGCGCTGGCACTGGCGCCCCCGCTGGCCAGCATCCGTCCGTCGGGACTGAACGCCACCGACATCGCAGCGCTGGTGTGGCCTCTGAGGACGGCGATGGTGCGGGCGGAGGAGACGTCCCACAGTCGGATGGTGCGGTCATAGCCGCTACTGGCCAGCGTGGAGCCGTCCGGGCTGAACGCCACCGAGTGGACAGTACTGGTGTGGCCGGTGAGTGTGGCCACACTCGAACGGCCCGCGACGTCCCACAACCGGACGGAGGCATCGTCGCTGCCGCTGGCCAGCAGCCGCCCGTCGGGGCTGAACGCCACCGACAACACGAACGCGCTGTGCCCGTGCAGTATGCCGACGCTCGAAGGGCTCGCGACGTCCCACAGCCGTACGTAGTCGAAGCTGTGACCGCTGGCCAGGAGGGCGCCGTCCGGGCTGAACGCGACGCACCATGCCGAGTCGACGGTGTCGCCGCGGGGCAGGGTCAAGGTGGCTGTTGTACGTCCGGAAGCCAGGTCCCACAGGTGTACTGCGCCCCGGGCGTCGGCCAGGGTGGTGCCGTCCGGGTGGAAGGCGACCTCCACCGGGTCATTCCAACCGGCCTCGGTCAGGAGGGCGGTCGGATGTCCGTTCTCCGGGTCCCACAGCCGGATGGTGCCGTCCGTGATGCCGCCGGCCAGCGTACGCCCGTCCTTGCTGAAGGCCAGCGCGATGACCTCTCCGGCATTGATCAGTAGCGATACATAGCGGATGCCTTCGCTGACGCCGGTCCTTCGCGGGACCGGGGCGAGGGACGCGTCGACGGGGCCGGCCCCTGAGGAAGCCGGGGTGAGCAGTCCAGCGGTGGGGCCGGCCCCGTC
>NZ_LIQZ01000165.1 GCF_001418655.1 Streptomyces phaeochromogenes
GGGCGGCGGGGGCGAAGAACCCCACGCCCACCCCCGACGCCCCACTCAGGGGCACATCCACATCATCACGTCGAAGGGACGACGGACGACGATGTTCCATCCCAGACGCACACTCAGGGCCCTGCTGCTACCGCTGGCAGCCGGCCTCGCCCTCACCGCCCTGCCCGCGCAGAGCGCCCACGCCGCAAGCACCCTCACCAACGCAGGCTTCGAGTCGAACGGCACAGGCACCACCACCCCGACCGGCTGGTCGACCTACTCCGCGGGAGGCCAGACCGCGGCCTCGTTCACGGAGGCGGGCGGCCACGGCGGCAGCTACCGCCTGACGCACTACTCGGCCTCCGCCTACAAGGTGGAGACGTACCAGTACCTCTCGGGCCTGACCAACGGCAACTACAAGCTCACCGCCTGGGTGCGCTCGGGCGGCGGCCAGAACTCCGCCTACCTCGCGCTGAAGAACTGCGGCGGCGCGGAACAGCGCACCGACATCCCGGTCTCGTCCAGCGGCTGGATACGGATCGTCACCCCCGTGGCTGTGACGAACAACCAGTGCACGATCAGCATCAACTCCGATGCGAAGGCGGGCAATTGGATCAACGTCGACGACCTGACCTTCACATCGGGCACGGCGAGCCTGCCCATCAAGGGCTCCGACGTGTCGTCGCTCGCCAAGAGCGAGGCCAAGGGCGGCGTCTACAAGAGCAGCTCAGGCACGACCGGTGACGCGCTCGCCATCCTCAAGTCCGCCGGGCAGAACTACGCCCGCCTCAAGGTGTGGGTGAACCCCACCGACGGCTACAACAACAAGACCCATGTCCTGGCGACGGCCAAGCGCGTCAAGGCGCAGGGCATGAAGCTCCTCGTCGACTTCCACTACTCGGACACCTGGGCCGACCCGGGCGCCCAGTCCAAGCCCGCGGCCTGGGCCGGACACTCGTACAGCCAGCTGAAGACCGACGTCTACAACCACACGTACGACGTGCTGAACGCGCTGAAGGCGCAGGGCACCACGGCCGACATGGTGCAGGTCGGCAACGAGATCAACGGCGGCATGCTCTGGAACGAGGGTTCCACGTCGAACTGGTCGCAGCTCGCCGGGCTGCTCAACTCCGGCTACGACGCGGTCAAGGCGGTCAACTCCGGTACGACCGTGGCGCTGCACCTCGCCAAGGGCGGTGACCTGGCGGGCACCCGCTGGTGGTTCGACAGCGCGGTCTCCAACGGCGTGAAGTTCGACGTCATCGGGCTGTCCTACTACGGCTACTGGCACGGCACGCTCGCCGACTTCCAGACGACCCTGGACGACGCGGCGACCCGCTACGGCAAGCCGGTGTACCTCGCCGAGACGGCCTACCCCTTCCGCCTCGACAGCAAGGACTCGCACGAGAACATCATCGACCTCAGCAGCGAGCTGGTGTCCGGCTACCCGGCCTCCACGGCCGGCCAGACGCAGTGGATGAAGGACGTGGCGAGCATCGTGGAGGCCGTCCCGAACGGCCGTGGCCTCGGCATCTTCTACTGGGAGTCCACCTGGACCGCGGTCACCGGCAACGGCTGGGACCCGACGGACCCCTCCTCCGGCAACGGCTGGGAGAACCAGGCCCTGTTCGGCTACGACGACAGGGCGCTGCCGGCGATGGCGTGGTTCAGCCACCGGTGACGGACTGAAGGCGTGACAAGGGGGAGGGGGTGACGGACGCGCGGGCCCGCGCGTCCGTCACCCCCTCCCGCCCCTTGCCTCACTCCCGCCAGAACGGCTCCCGCAGCTTGAACTTCTGCAGCTTCCCTGTTGCCGTGCGCGGCAGCGACTCCACGAAGTCGACCCGCTTGGGCGTCTTGAAACCGGCCAGCCGCGTACGGCAGTGGGCGATCAACTCCTCGGCGGTGACGCCCGATCCGTCCGTCACGACGAGCGCGGTCACCAGCTCGCCCCACTTGGCGTCCGGAATCCCGATCACCGCGACCTCGCGTACGGCCGGATGCGAGGTGATCACGTCCTCCACCTCGATCGACGAGACGTTCTCGCCGCCCGAGATGATGACGTCCTTCTTGCGGTCGGAGATCACCAAGTAGCCCTCGTCGTCGAGGTATCCGCCGTCCCCGGTGTGGAACCAGCCGCCCTCCTGCGCCTTCGCGGTCTCCTCGGGCTGCTCCCAGTAACCGTCCAGGTTGTGGTTCGACGCGGTCAGCACCTCACCGTCGACGTCCACATCGATACGTACGCCGAGAGCGGGCACCCCCGCCCGCCCGAGCCGCCGGGCCCGGTCGGTGGGCTCCAGGTCGTCCCACTCCTCCCGCCCGCGGTTGACGGTGACGAGCGGCGAGGTCTCGGTGAGCCCGTAGATCTGGATGAACTCCCAGCCCAGCTCGCCCATCACCCGCTCGATCGTGCGGGTCGGCGGCGGCGCGCCCGCGCAGACGATACGGATCCGGTCGCGGCCGGGGATCTCGCCGTCCCAGTCGGCCGCCGCGTCGAGCACGGCGTTCAGGACGGCGGGCGCCGCGCACATCAGGGTGACGCCGTGCCGTTCGACGCGCCGCAGGATCTCGGCGCCGTCGACCTGGCGGAGCACGATGTGCCGGCCGCCGACGCCCGTGATGCCGTACGGCATGCCCCAGCCGTTCGCGTGGAACATCGGGAGCGTGTGGAGGTAGACGTCACGGTCGCTGATCGTGGTGTGCAGCCCGAACACGGCCGCGTTCAGCCACAGATTGCGGTGGGTGAGCTGAACTCCCTTGGGGCGGGCGGTCGTTCCGGACGTGTAGTTGACGCTGGCCGTCGCGCTCTCGTCCGGAGTGGCCCACTCCTGCGGTTCCGTGTCGCGCAGGAAGAGGTCCTCGTCGTCGCCGAGGACGAACTTGTGCTTGACGTCGAGCGTGTCGAGCACGTCCGCGCAGGACGCGTCCGCGTAGACCACCGAGGCACCGGAGTGCCGGACGATGTAGTCGATCTCCGGCTGGGTCAGGCGGAAGTTCACCGGCACCAGGACGCGCCCCCAGCCTGAGACGCCGAAGAACGAGGTGAGCAGCCGCGCCGAGTTCTGCGAGATCACCGCGACCCTGCCGCCCACGGGTACGTCCAGTTGGTCGAGCTTGGCGGCCTGGGCGCGGGCCAGTGCCGCCAGCTCCCGGTAGGTGAGTTCGCCGAGGCTGGGCCCCGGCTGCTCCGGTTCGTCAACGACGGCGACGCGGTCCGGATAGACGTGAGCCGCACGATCGAGGAAGTCACGGACGGTCAGCGGGTAGTACACGACAGCACCTCCGGGGTCGGTGATGCATACGTACCTACCCCGGCGTTGCGCAATGCCACCAGCGGCCACTACTGTCCAAAGTGCCTAATCAATTAGTTACCTAAGAGGTGGCAGATGAATCCCTTCCGCAAGGCGGTCGAGGACGGCGACCACGCGGCCGTCGTCGACCTGCTCGCCGAGGACGTCGTGTTCACCAGCCCCGTGGTGTTCAAGCCGTACGCCGGAAAGCCGATCACGGCGGCGATCCTGGGCGCGGTCATCGAGGTCTTCGAGGACTTCCACTACGTCCGCGAGATCGCGAACCCCGACGGCCGGGACCTTGTCCTCGTCTTCGAGGCACGGGTGGGCGACCGCGCACTCCAGGGCTGCGACATCCTGCATTTCGACGAGGACGGCCGCGTCGACGAGCTCACCGTCATGGTCCGCCCCCTGTCGGCGGCCCAGGCGCTCCAGGCGGCGATGGCGGCCCGATTCGAGGCCGTGGAGAAGCAGGCGTCGGGCGCGTCCTGACCGGCCGGGGCTTAGCCTGATCTCCTGCCACGACCAGGAGACGTACGCCCATGCCTGCCCCCGATTCCGATACGGCGGACGAACCCGCGGACTTCCCCGCGCCCGCCCGGCGGTCCTCGGCCTGGCGGGGGCAGGGGCCGGTCGTGGCGGTGGTCTCGGTGGGCGGCGCGATCGGGGCCTCGGCGCGCTACGGGGCCTCGCTCCTGTGGCCCACGCACTCGGGCGGCTTCCCCTGGACCACGTTCTGGGTCAACGTCGTCGGGTGTTTCGTGATCGGCGCCTTCATGGTCGTGATCACCGAGGCGTGGGCGGCCCACCGACTGGTACGCCCGTTCTTCGGCACCGGGGTGCTCGGCGGCTTCACCACCTTCTCGACGTACGCCGTCGACATCCAGAGACTCGTCGACACGGGCCATCCCCGCACCGCCCTCGCCTATCTCGCCGCGACCCTGGTGGCGGCGCTCGCGGCGGTCTGGCTCGCGGTGACGGCCGTGCGCCGGGTCCTGGCGTGGCGGCGGCGCCGATGAGCGGCACGGGCAGCGAGGCAGCGATGGGGTGCGCCGGCCGGGAGGAGCCCGCCGGTGGACCCGGTGACACGGGCGGGAAGGGTAAGAAGTCGTTGTGAACTGGGTGCTGGTGATCGTCGGTGGCATGGTCGGTGCGCCGCTGCGCTATCTCACCGACCGCGCGGTGCAGTCCCGGCACGACACGGTCTTCCCCTGGGGCACCTTCGCGGTGAACGTCGTCGGGTGTCTGATCCTGGGCACCCTCACCGGCGCGGCCGTGGCCGGAGCGGCCTCCTCGCACCTGCAGCTGCTGCTCGGCACCGGCCTGTGCGGAGCGCTCACCACGTACTCGACGTTCTCGTTCGAGACCCTCCGGCTGGCCGAGGACGGGGCCCGTCTCCATGCCGCCGCCAACGTCATCGCGAGCGTGGTCGTGGGACTCGGTGCGGCGTTTGCGGGTGTTTCGGTGGCCGAGGCGCTCTGGGCGTAGTCCCCGGGGTCACACCTGGGCGTAGTAGGACTGGCTCCGCCGCGGTGGGCGTACGACTGCCCGCGCCGCGGCCGTCACCCGCAGTCCCGTCCGCCCATCAGAACTGGATTCCATGAGCGCCATCTCCGTCGGTCAGGCCGTAGTCCTCGGAGCCGTCGAGGGGGTGACCGAGTTCCTCCCCGTCTCCTCCACCGGCCATCTCAAGATCACCGAGGGGCTCATGGGCATCCCTGTCGACGACAACGCCGTCGTCGGCTTCTCCGCCGTCATCCAGGTCGGTGCCATCGCCGCGGTGCTCGTCTACTTCTTCAAGGACATCGTGCGGATCGTCTCGGCCTGGTTCCGGGGGCTGCGGGACCCCGACGAGCGCTACCACCACGACTACAAGTTCGCCTGGTGGGTTATCTGCGCGACGATCCCGATCGTGGCCGTCGGCCTGGCCGCGAAGCCGCTCATCGAAGGCCCTCTCGCCTCGCTCTGGGTGGTCGCGGGCTCCCTGATCGTCGGCAGCGGGGTGATGTGGGCGGCGGACCAGATGGGCCGGCACAAGCGCGGCGAGGACGACACCTCGTTCAAGGACGCGATGCTGGTGGGCAGTTCACAGATCCTGGCCCTGCTCTTCCCCGGCTTCTCCCGCTCCGGCGCCACCATGTCCACCGCCCTGATCCTCGACCTCGACCGCGTAGCCGCCACCCGCCTCTCCTTCTTCCTCGGCATCCCCGCCCTCACCGGCGCAGGCCTCTACGAACTCAAGGACGCCCTGGGCGCGGGCACCGGCGCCCTCCCACTGGCCGTGGGAACAGCAGTGTCCTTCCTGGTGGCGTACGCCTCGATCGCGTGGCTGCTGAGGTTCGTGGCGAAGCATTCGTTCAACGCGTTCGTGATCTACCGGATCGTGGTCGGCGTGCTGCTGTTCGGGCTGCTGGGCGCCGGGGTCCTCTGATCGTCCGGGCGAACGGGGTCCGCGGGCCCCGTCTCACGCCCCGGGCCCTCCCTTGACAGCCACCTCCCGTTCCCCCCAGGATCACCCCCGTGAACCTGTCAGACAGCCAGACAGCTGGCTCGGTGCCGAGGCGTATCAGCGCCATGGAAGCGGTGCTCGGGCACCTTCGTGGTGCCATTGAGCGCGGTGAGTACGCCGTGGGGGACAAGCTGCCCTCCGAGGCGGAGCTGTGCCGGCGGCTGGAGGTCAGCCGGCCCGTGCTGCGGGAGGCGCTCCGGGCCCTGCAGACGATGGGGCTGACCGTGTCCCGGACCGGCAAGGGCACGTTCGTGCTGTCCAACGGCCCCGTCGAGGACCCCACCTTCGGCGACTACGCGGCCAGTGACCTGCTGGAGGTCAGGCGGCACGTCGAGATCCCCGTCGCCGGATACGCGGCGGCGCGCCGCACCCCCGAGGACCTCGACCACCTGGCCCACCTGCTGGAGCGGATGGAGCGCGAGACCGACACCACCGCGTGGGTGGCCATGGACACGCTCTTCCATCTCGCCGTGGCGCAGGCCGCCCAGAACCCGGTCTTCCGCCGCGTGATCGAGGAGATCCGGGACGCGCTGGCCCGACAGTCGGCGTTCCTCAACGAGCTCGGAGGCCGCCGCGAGCAGTCCAACCGCGAGCACCGCGCCATCGTCGAGGCCCTGATCGACGGCAGCGCACACGACGCGACCGAGGCGATGGCACATCACCTCGACCGCGTCGAGACGACCCTCACCGCGATCGTGCGCTCCGAGCACACGGACGGCGCGGACACCCCCACGGAAGGCGGACCAGAAGCGTGAGCGAGCAGTCCCTCGAAAAAGAGACCGGTCAGACACGGAAAGCCGCCGTTCACGTCGACGCCGGTGACGCGGGCTACAGCAAGTCCCTGAAGTCCCGGCACGTCAACATGATCGCCATCGGCGGAGCCATCGGTACCGGTCTCTTCCTCGGCGCCGGCGGACGTCTCGCCGAAGCCGGACCCTCGCTCTTCATCGCGTACGCCGTCTGCGGTGTCTTCGCCTTCCTGGTCGTCCGCGCCCTCGGCGAACTCGTCCTCTACCGGCCCTCGTCCGGCGCCTTCGTGTCCTACGCCCGGGAGTTCCTGGGCGAGAAGGGCGCGTACACCGCGGGCTGGATGTACTTCCTGAACTGGGCGACCACCGGCATCGCCGACATCACCGCGGTCGCCACCTACACCCACTACTGGGGCATGTTCTCCGACATCCCGCAGTGGGTGATCGCCCTCATCGCACTCGCGGTCGTGCTGACCGTGAACCTCATCTCCGTGAAGATCTTCGGGGAGCTGGAGTTCTGGTTCGCGATCATCAAGGTGAGCGCGCTCGTCGTCTTCATGCTGATCGGCATCTTCCTGCTGGTCACCCAGAACCCCGTGGACGGGACCACCCCCGGCCCCTCGCTGATCACGGACAACGGCGGTCTCTTCCCCAACGGCCTGCTGCCGATGCTGCTGATCGTCCAGGGCGTCGTCTTCGCCTACGCCTCCGTCGAGTTGGTGGGCGTCGCGGCGGGCGAGACCGAGAACCCCGAGAAGATCATGCCGAAGGCCATCAACTCGATCATGTGGCGTGTCGGCCTCTTCTACGTCGGCTCGGTCCTGCTGCTGTCGATGCTGCTGCCCTGGAACAAGTACACCTCCGGAGAGAGCCCGTTCGTCACCGTGCTCTCCAACATCGGCATCCCGGCAGCGGGCGGCGTGATGAACCTCGTCGTGATGACCGCCGCCATGTCCAGCCTCAACTCCGGCCTCTACTCGACCGGCCGCATCCTGCGCTCGATGTCGATGTCCGGCTCGGCGCCGAAGTTCACCTCCGTGATGAGCCGCAGCCAGGTCCCGTACGGTGGAATCCTGCTGACCAGCGGTATCTGTGTACTCGGCGTCGGACTCAACTTCGTCGTCCCCGCCGACGCCTTCGAGATCGTGCTGAACTTCGCGGCGCTCGGTATCCTGGCCACCTGGGGCATGATCATGATCTGCCACCTGCAGTTCTGGCGGAAAACAGAAGAAGGCGAGCTGGACCGCCCCAGCTACCGCCTCCCGGGCTCGCCCTGGACCGAACTCGTGACCCTCTTCTTCCTCGCCTCCGTACTGGTCCTGATGTACGCGGACGGAGGAGCGGGCCGCACCACGGTCCTCTGCCTGCCGCTGATCGTGGCGGCCCTGGTCGCCGGCTGGTACGGCGTACGCGGCCGGGTCGAATCGATACGAAAGCCCGAGGTGGACGCATGACCCCCGGCGCCCTCGCCGACTACGGGTGCTCCCTCGCCGCGGCGCCCTCCATCAGAGAACCGCTCCACGCACCCGTGGCCCATCTCGTACGCGGCGGAGTCATCGAAGGCATCCACTACGGGTCGGTGGTCGTGCTCGCCGCCGACGGGAGCGTGGAGCTGCAGATCGGTGACATCGAGGCGGCCTTCTACCCCCGCTCGGCCCTCAAGCCGGTGCAGGCCGTGGCGATGCTGCGGGCCGGGCTGCCCCTCGACGGCGACCTGCTCTCGCTGGCCGCCGCAAGCCACTCCGGCGAGGAACGTCACCTCGCCGGCACCCGGCGGATCCTGGAACTCGCCGGACTCGCCGAGGACGATCTGCGCAACGTCACGGACCTGCCCTTCGACCCGGTCGTCCGCGAGGACTGGATCCGTGCCGGGCGACTGCCGTCCCGGCTCGCGCAGAACTGCTCCGGCAAGCACGCGGCGATGCTCTACACGGCACGCCTGAACGGCTGGTCGCTCGACGACTACCTCGACCCCGCGCATCCGCTCCAGCAGGCCATCGCGGAGATCGTCGAGGACCTGACCGGCCAGGCCATCGCCCGGGTCACGGTCGACGGCTGCGGCGCCCCGCTGTTCTCCGTCTCGCTGCACGGGCTCGCCCGCGCCGCCGCCCGGATCACGACGGCGCCGCCCGGCACCCCCGAGGCACGGGTCGCCGACGCGATGCGCGAGCACGCCGAGATGGCGTCCGGCACCGGCCGCGACGTCGCCGCGCTGATGCGGGCCGTACCGGGCCTGCTCACCAAGGACGGCTTCGAGGGCGTACAGGTCGCCGCGCTCCCCGACGGCCGGGCCGTCGCCGTGAAGATCGCGGACGGCGCCGACCGGGCCCGCGTACCGGTCACCGCGGCGGCGCTCGCCCGCTGCGGCGTCGACCCGGCCGCACTCACCGAGTTCGCCGGAGCGCCGCTCCTCGGCGGCGGCGCGGTGGTCGGAAGCATCCGCCCGGCGAGGGCACTCGACCCGCTCGCGGAGTCCCCGGCGCCCTGAGGGGATCCGACCCCCGCCGTCCTCAGGAACCACCCTCTCCAGAAGGAAGATCCGCACCCACATGACCGTCCGCAGTGAGCACGACCTGCTCGGCGACCGCGACGTCCCCGCCGAGGCGTACTGGGGGGTCCACTCCCTGCGCGCCAAGGAGAACTTCCCCATCACCGGGATGCCGATCTCCGCGTACCCGCACCTGATCGAGGCGCTCGCCGCCGTCAAGGAGGCCGCCGCCCGCGCCAACGAGGACCTCGGGCTGCTGGAGCCCCGCAAGGCCGCCGCCATCGTGGCGGCCTGCCGGGAGATCCGGGACGGGAAGCTGCACGACCAGTTCGTCGTGGACGTCATCCAGGGCGGCGCCGGCACGTCGACCAACATGAACGCCAACGAGGTGGTCGCCAACCGGGCGTTGGAGCTTCTGGGCCACGCCAAGGGCGAGTACGAGTTCCTGCACCCGAACGAGGACGTCAACCTCGGGCAGTCGACCAACGACGTCTACCCGACGGCCGTCAAGGTCGCCACGGTGTTCGCGGTACGCGAGCTGCTCAAGGCGATGGCCGTGCTGCAGGACGCCTTCGCGGCCAAGGCGTTGGAGTTCCGCGACGTCCTGAAGATGGGGCGTACGCAGTTGCAGGACGCCGTGCCGATGACGCTCGGGCAGGAGTTCTCGGCGTACGCGGTGATGCTGGACGAGGACCGGCTCCGGCTCGCCGAGGCCGTCGAGCTGATCCACGAGATCAACCTGGGTGCGACGGCGATCGGCACCGGGCTGAACGCGCCCGCCGGCTATGCCGAGGCGGCCCGTCGACACCTCGCGGACATCACCGGACTGCCGCTGGTGACGGCGGCGAACCTGGTCGAGGCGACCCAGGACTGCGGGGCGTTCGTCCAGATGTCCGGCGTGCTGAAGCGGATCGCGGTGAAACTCTCCAAGAGCTGCAACGACCTGCGGCTGCTGTCGTCCGGTCCGCGGGCCGGGTTGAACGAGATCAACCTGCCGCCCGTGCAGGCCGGTTCGACGATCATGCCCGGCAAGGTGAATCCGGTCATTCCCGAGGCCGTACTGATGGTCGCCGCGCAGGTGACCGGCAACGACGCGACGATCGCCACCGCCGGAGCCTCCGGGAACTTCGAGCTCAACGTGATGCTGCCGGTCATCGCCAGGAACGTACTGGAGTCGGTCCGGCTCCTCGCGAACGTCTCGCGGCTGCTCGCCGACCGGACCGTCGACGGGATCACCGCCAACCGTGAGCGGGCGCGGGAGTACGCCGAGTCGTCGCCGTCCGTCGTGACGCCGCTGAACAAGTACATCGGGTACGAGGAGGCCGCGAAGGTCGCCAAGAAGGCGCTCGCCGAGCGGAAGACCATCCGTGAGGTCGTGCTGGAGTCCGGCTACGTGGAGCGTGGTGATCTCACCCGGGAGCAGCTGGACGAGGCCCTGGATGTCCTGCGGATGACGCGCCCGTAACGTCATGCGGCCCGGCGCGCGAACCGTGACGCGCGCCGCAGCGTCGTATGCCATGGGCACCTAATATCTGTTCATGGCAGAGGGTGGAGCGGTGACACACGTGGAAGCGGGCGGGTCGGCGGCGTACTGGAACCCCGGGAGTCGGATCCTGTGGCGTTACCGGGAGAACGCCGGCGAGCGCTTCCATATCGTGCGCCCCGTGACCGTCGTGCGGGACGACGAAGAGCTGCTCGCCGTGTGGCTGGCCCCGGGTACGGAGTGCGTGAAACCCGTCCTCGCCGACGGCACGGCCGTGCACGTGGAGCCGCTGGAGTCCCGCTACACCAAGCCGAGGACCGTGCAGCGCGGCCACTGGTTCGGCACCGGTGTGCTGAAGCTGGCCCGGCCCGGTGAGCCGTGGTCGGTGTGGCTGTTCTGGGAGCCGGGCTGGCAGTTCAAGAACTGGTACGTCAACTTGGAGGAACCGCTGGCCAGATGGGCCGGCGGGGTGGACTCCGAGGACCACTTCCTCGACATCTCGGTGAACCCTGACCGCACTTGGGACTGGCGCGACGAGGACGAGTTCGCGCAGGCCCGGCGGGACGGCCTGATGGACGACCGACTGGCCGCGCGGGTGCGGGAGGCCGGCCAGGCCGCCGTGGAGGTGCTCCGCGCCTGGGGCCCGCCGTTCTCGGACGGCTGGCAGCACTGGCGCCCGGATCCGTCCTGGTCCGTACCGTCTCTTCCGGACGACTGGGATCGTACGCCCGCGCACGTGTCCACGTGAGACCCTTGATGTGCCCCCGTGGTAGAACCGTAGGATCGTCCTCCGCAACGAACAGTCACGGTCGGTGCGCAGCACCGTCGTTGAGGAGTGGTGGTCGGGTGGCGGGCGGGCGCGAGGCGACAACTCCCGGAGCACACGCTGGGCTTGACCGAACGTCACCGAGGGGCGGCAGGACGTGAGCGAGGGGTACGAGGGCCACAGCGGTACGGTCAGGAGACGGCCGGACGGGCTGTTCCCGCCGGTGCCCGACGGTCACTCTTCTGAGAGGCTGTCTGACCACGCGGTGATTCCGTTCCTGGGGCACGCATTCCGGGTATCGGGATTTCTGCGGGACGAACTGCACGCACGGCGCGCAGCACCGGACGGATGGATTCGACACGCGTGACGGAGCACCCCACCTCCCACGAGCGCCGCCAGCCAAGCGCTGCCCGGCCCACCGCCCCCGCGGACCCCCGCGGGGCGCTTCTGCGTACCCCGGAGCCGCCGGCGCAGGGTTCCACCGGTTTACCCGCACAGGGACGGCCGGCCGAGGCCCCCGCCGCACCCGGGATCCCGGGTGCGCCCGCTTCCGACGGCCCGTGCCCGACCGGCTCCCCCACGCCCCCGGGCTCCCTCGCCGCCGCCACGGGTACTCCGGCCGCGTCCGGGACCCCGGCCGGCAGCCAGGGCCCGCCCGCGCCCTCCGGCGGTCACGGCCCGACCGACGCTCCCGCCGGCTCGGGACCCGAGCACTCCCAGCCGTCCGTGACCGAGCCCGATCCGCATCGCCCGCGGCCCGCGCCCGAGACGATCCCGGCCCAGTCGGGTGCCGAGGCGTCCGCGGTCCAGAGCGGCAAGGAGCGGCGTACGGGGCAGGGGCCCGCGCCGGGCACTCCCCTCCCATGCCCATGCGCCGGGACGGCGACCGGCTGCGCTTCGTGGGGGCCGCCACCCGGCGGATCGCCCGCGGCATCGACCTCGACGAGATCGTGATGGGCCTGTGCCGGGCCACCGTGCCGACCTTCTCGGACGCGATCCTCGTCTATCTGCGCGACCCGCTGCCCGTCGGCGACGAGCGGCCCACCGGGCCCGTCGTGCTGCGGCTGCGGCGCACGGACCGGATCCCCGAGGACCGGGACACCGAGGGCTTCCTGCTGCCCGCGCTCCAGCCCGAGCCCGACCTCGGCATCACCGCCGAGCTGTGCACCGTACGGCCCGGTGGCGCGCTGAACGAGGTGCTGCGCGGGGTCCGGCCGGTCTTCGCGGACGCGCCCGCCGCACGGGCCGCGCTGCCCGAGCTGATCGGCGAGGACCTGACCGTGCCCGGCGGCCAGCGCGCGATTCTCGCCCCGCTGCGGGGCCGGCGCCGCGTGATCGGCGCCGCTCTGTTCCTGCGCCGCCCGGACCGGCCCGCCTTCGAGACCGACGATCTGCTCGTCGCGGCCCAGCTCGCCACGCACAGCGCGCTCGGCATCGACAAGGCCGTGCTGTACGGGCGCGAGGCGTACATCGCGGACGAGCTGCAGCGCACGATGCTGCCCGAGACGCTGCCGCGCCCGACCGGTGTGCGGCTGGCGTCCCGGTATCTGCCCGCCGCGGAGACCGCCCGGGTCGGCGGCGACTGGTACGACGCGATTCCGCTGCCCGGCAGCCGGGTCGCCCTCGTCGTCGGTGACGTCATGGGCCACTCCATGACCTCGGCCGCGATCATGGGCCAGCTGCGGACGACCGCGCAGACCCTCGCCGGGCTCGACCTGCCGCCGCAGGAGGTCCTGCACCATCTGGACGAGCAGGCCCAGCGGCTCGGCACCGACCGTATGGCGACCTGCCTGTACGCGGTGTACGACCCGGTCGCGCACCGCATCACCATCGCCAACGCGGGTCATCCCCCGCCCGTCCTGCTCCACCTGGGCGGCCGGGCCGAGGTCCTGCGCGTACCGCCGGGTGCCCCGATCGGTGTGGGCGGGGTGGACTTCGAGGCGGTCGAGCTGGACGCGCCCGCCGGCGCCACCCTGCTGCTCTACACCGACGGTCTGGTCGAGTCGCGGCTGCGTGACGTGTGGACCGGTATAGAACAGCTGCGCGAGAAGCTCGCCGCCACCGCGCAGCTGACCGGCGCCGACCATCCGCCGCCCCTTGAGGCCCTGTGCGACGAGGTGCTCGACATGCTCGGCCCTGGCGACCGGGACGACGACATCGCACTGCTGGCCGCCCGCTTCGACGGGATCGCGCCGAGCGACGTCGCGTTCTGGCATCTGGACCCCGAGGACGCGGCGCCCGGCCGGGCCCGCCGGCTGGCTCGCAAGGCGCTCTCCCGCTGGGGCCTGGAGGAGCTCACGGACTCCCTGGAGCTGCTCGTCAGCGAGGTCGTGACGAACGCCGTGCGCTACACGTCACGGCCGGTCACGCTGCGTCTGCTCCGTACGGACGTGCTGCGCTGCGAGGTCGGTGACGACGTGCCGCAGTTGCCGCGGCTGCGGCAGGCGCGGGCCACGGACGAGGGCGGTCGCGGGCTCTACCTGGTGAACAAGCTGGCCAGGCGGTGGGGCGCGACCCGGCTCAGCACCGGAAAGGTGGTCTGGTTCGAGCTGAACCACGGCTGAGTCGGACCACGGACGGCTTGGTCGGGCCGCGGCTGAGTCGATCCCTGATCGGGGGGTACCCACGGGAGACGCCCCCCGGCAGCCAGGTGAGAACCGAACCGGAATTGGACCGTGTCCAAATGTTGCCGACATCCCGTCGGCGGAGTTGACTGCTGGGGTGGCCGAAGCGACCTAACGACTCTCTTCTTGACGGGAGGACGCTCGTGACGCAGGCACCCCAGAAGGCTCCGTACACCACGAACAACGTCGGAATTCCGGTGGAGAGCGACGAACACTCGCTCACCGTCGGTCCCGACGGCCCGATCCTGCTCCAGGACCACTACCTCATCGAGAAGATGGCCCAGTTCAACCGGGAGCGGGTCCCCGAGCGGGTGGTGCACGCCAAGGGCAGTGGCGCGTACGGATTCTTCGAAGTCACCAATGACGTCAGCCAGTTCACCAAGGCCGATCTGTTCCAGCCCGGGAAGCGCACTGAGATGCTGGCGCGCTTCTCGACCGTCGCCGGTGAGCAGGGCTCGCCCGACACCTGGCGCGACCCCCGCGGTTTCGCGCTCAAGTTCTATACCGAGCACGGCAATTACGACCTGGTGGGCAACAACACCCCGGTCTTCTTCGTCCGTGACACGATCAAGTTCCAGGACTTCATCCGCTCGCAGAAGCGCCACCCGGCCACCGGGCTGCGCAGCAACGACATGCAGTGGGACTTCTGGACGCTCTCGCCCGAGTCGGCGCACCAGGTGACCTGGCTGATGGGCGACCGCGGCATCCCGAAGACGTACCGCCACATGAACGGCTACTCGTCCCACACCTACATGTGGATCAACGGCGCCGGTGAGCGGTTCTGGGTGAAGTACCACTTCAAGACCGACCAGGGCATCGACTTCCTCACTCAGGACGAGGCCGATGAACTCGCCGGTTCGGACGCGGACAAGCACCGCCGGGACCTGTACGAGTCGATCGAGTCCGGGAACGCGCCGAGCTGGACGCTCAAGGTCCAGATCATGCCGTTCGAGGACGCGGCGGACTACCGCTTCAACCCGTTCGACCTGACGAAGGTCTGGCCGCACGCCGACTACCCGTTGATCGACGTCGGCCGGATGACCCTCGACAGGAACCCCGAGGACTACTTCATCCACATCGAGCAGGCCGCCTTCGAGCCGTCCAACCTGGTGCCGGGCATCGGCCCCTCGCCGGACAAGATGCTCCTCGGCCGGCTGTTCTCGTACCCGGACACGCACCGATACCGGATCGGCCCCAACTACGCGCAGCTGCCGCCCAACCGGCCGCACGCACCGGTCAACTCGTATGCCAAGGACGGCCCCATGCGGTACGAGGCCTCCAACACGGCCCGTCCGTACGCGCCCAACTCCTACGGCGGGCCCGCGGCCGACTACGGGCAGTTCGGCGACCCGGCGAGCTGGCAGACCGCCGGGGAGCTGGTGCGCGAGGCGTACAAGCTGCACCGGGAGGACGACGACTGGGGGCAGGCGGGGACGATGGTCCGGCAGGTCCTCGACGACGCCCAGCGTGAGCGGCTGGTGTCGAACGTCAGCGGGCATCTGCAGGCCGATGTGTCCCGGCCCGTGCTGGAGCGTGCGCTGCAGTACTGGCGGAACATCGACAAGGAGATCGGTGACCGGATCGCCCACTCGGTCAACGGGGACTGAGGGCCGTTGCTGCGATGCCGGTGGGGAACTGGGCCGGTCGTGGCCGGTCGCGCCCACTCGGCGGAGCCGCACATGTCACAGCCCCGCGCCCCTTGCAAGGGGCGCGGGGCTGCCTCGTAGCCGGCGGTTACGGATCCGACTGCGGGTCGTCCGGGTCCGTCGGCAGTTCTATGCCGTCCGGTGGTGACGGTGCGCTGGTGGTCGGCGTCGGAGGATCGCTCTCGGTCGGGGTCTCCTCGGGACTGCTCTCCGCCGGCGGACTGGTCGTCGGCGGCTTCGTCGTCGGGTCCTCGGTGCTCGGCTCGTCGGACGGGGTCGCCGGCGGCTGAGTGGTCGTCGGTGTGTTCGTCGGCTGGACGGCCGCGCCCTGGTCGGTGTCCAGGTCGAACTTGGAGACGTCGCCCATCGCGCCGAAGGTGTACGTCGCCCATATCTGGGCCGGGAAGCCACCGCCGTTGACCCGGCCGCCGCCGGCCGCGCCCTGCAGCGTGACCTGGCTGAACGCCTTGACCTTGACCGGCTTGTCCTTGCCGCAGCGGGTGGTGCCCGCCTTGGCCGCCTCGCCGAAGACGCCCACCGAGGTGACGAGCTTGGGCGTGTAGCCGGTGAACCAGGCCGACTTGTTGCAGTCGGAGGTACCGGTCTTGCCCGCGACCTGCTGGCCGTCACGGGCCGGGTTGTCGCGTACGGACGTCTTGGCCGTACCGTCGTCGACCACGCCGGTCAGTACCGAGGTGACCGTGTCGGCGGCCTCGCGGCTGATGACCTGCTCGCCGATCGGGTCCGGGAACTCGACCGCGCGGTCTTTGTGCTCGACGGACTTCACGAGGGCCGGGGTGACCTTCTTGCCGTGGTTGTCGAGCGTCGCGTAGACGCCCGCCATCTCCAGCGGGCTCGCGCCCATCGTGCCGAGGGTCTGGGCGGGCACCGACTTGGCGCCCTCGACGTCCATGCCGAGCTCGCCCGCGGTCTTCATGACCTGGTCCATGCCGACGTCGACGCCCAGCTGGGCGAAGACGGAGTTGATGGACTTGTTCATCGCGGTCTGGACGGTGACGTCCCCGTAGTCGACGTCGTCCTCGTTCGGCGGGGCGAAGCCGACCTTCTTGCCGTCGTCGACGACGGGCCGCTTGCTGGTGCCGTCGTAGATCGTCTTCGCCGTGACCGGTGTGCCGTCCTGCGTCTCGGCGTCCTTGTCGACGGCCGCGGCCAGGATCAGCGGCTTGAAGGTGGAGGCGGGCTGGTAGTCGCGGCGCGTCGCGTTGTTCGTGTAGTGCTTCACGTAGTCCACGCCGCCGTACATCGCGACGACCTTGCCGGTCTTCGGGTCGACGGAGGCGGCACCGGCCTGGACGTCGGCGTCGATCTTCCGCTTCTTGGCGTCCAGCTTGCCGGTCAGCTGGCTCTTGACGGACTTCTCCAGCTGGGCCTGCTTCTTCTTGTCGATGTTCAGGGTGATGGTCCAGCCGCCGGCCTTGACCATGGTCTCGGCCTCGTCCATGTCGGCGGCCGTGCCCTGCGAGACGAGCTGCTTCTTCAGCGCGGTGTCGGCGGCCTCCACCAGGTAGCCGGCCTGGCCCTGCAGGCCGGGCGCGCCCTGGGGGTCCTTCGGCACGGGGAACTTCATGCCGTCGCGCTTGGCGGAGCTGAGCCAGCCCTCCTCGACCATGTTGTCCAGGACGTAGTTCCAGCGAGCGGTGACCAGCTTCTTGCTGGTGTCGCTCGCGACCGCCCAGTCGTACTGGCTCGGCGCCTGGAGCAGCGCGGCGAGGTACGCGCCCTGCGCGACCGAGAGCTCGTCCGCGTCGACGCGGTAGTACGCCTGCGCGGCGGCCTGGATGCCCCACGAGTTGCGGCCGTAGTAGCTGGTGTTGATGTAGCCCGCGAGGATGTCGTCCTTGGACTCCTGGCGGTCGACCTTCAGGGAGATGACCAGTTCCTTCAGCTTGCGCGTGACGGTCTGGTCCTGCGTCAGGTAGTAGTTCTTGACGTACTGCTGGGTGATCGTCGAGCCACCCTGCTTGCCCTTGCCGGAGAGGGTGTTGAGCAGACCGCGGGCAGTGCCCTTGAGGTCGACGCCGGCGTCCTCGTAGAAGGACTTGTTCTCGGCGGCGACGAAGGTCATCCGGACGCCCTTGGAGACCTGGTCCAGGTCGACGAGCTCGCGGTTGACGGCGCCGTCGCGGGCGAGCGTCTTGCCGTCGCTGTACTTGTAGATGTTGCTCTGCTGGACCGCGGCGGCGTTGCCCTTGGGAACGTCGATCATCAGGTACAGAGCGACGAAGGCCGCCATCCCGAGGAGACAGAGGCCGAAGAACGTACCGAGGAGCTTCTTCCAGGTGAAGAGGCGACGTATGCCACTCTTCGCACCGGCCTTGGCACCGGCCGTGGCACCACCCTTGGCGCCGGCTCTGGACGAGCGCTTCGGCGCGGCGCGGTGGCCACCGCCGCGCTGCCGCGCTCGTCTTTCTTCCGCTCGTCCCATGGGTCCGCTCCGCTCCGCTTCCGTCTCTCGTGTCTCACAGGTTCACCGGTCAGGTCAGCTCAGCAAACTAACACCGCGCGTGGGGACATAGGACGGTCGATCCCGTCTTTTGCGGACGTGACAATCAGCACCTGTCACCACCTGTCCCTATGGAACCGACGATTCGGATGCGTAGAAGGTTGCTGTGGCGGGTAAAGTGATATCACTTAGCTAGAACAAAGCTAGGCGCTCGCACGACGGGCCTGAGCACCACGAATCACCGCACCACGAAACGGGGGATCACCCATGTCCACGCACGACACTCCACACATCGCCGACGTACCCGAGATGCCCGCACCGCGCGTCCGGGAGTCCGTCGCACACAGCATCGGCGGCGGGCTCGCGCTGCTGCTCGGGCTCGTCGGACTGCTGGCCGGCGCCGGAATGGTCGTCAGCGCCACCGCGGTGAGCTCCACCGGCGGCAAGGCCGCGCTGATCGTGTCCGGCATCCTGATCGGCCTCGCGGCCTTCATCGCCATGTGCGGCCTGAACATGGTGGCGCCGGGCGAGGCCCGCGTCGTCCAGCTCTTCGGCCGCTATCGCGGGACGATCCGCGAGGACGGCCTGCGCTGGGTGAACCCGCTGACGTCCCGTACGAAGATCTCGACGCGGGTACGCAATCACGAGACGGCCGTCCTCAAGGTCAACGACGCCTACGGCAACCCGATCGAGCTCGCCGCGGTCGTGGTGTGGAAGGTCGAGGACACCGCGCAGGCGAGCTTCGAGGTGGACGACTTCCTGGAGTTCGTCGCCACCCAGACCGAGGCGGCGGTGCGGCACATCGCGATCGAGTACCCGTACGACGCCCATGACGAGGACGGTCTGTCGCTGCGGGGCAACGCGGAGGAGATCACCGAGAAGCTCGCCGTCGAACTGCACGCGCGCGTGGAGGCCGCGGGTGTGCAGATCATCGAGTCCCGCTTCACGCATCTCGCGTACGCTCCCGAGATCGCCTCGGCGATGCTCCAGCGGCAGCAGGCCGGTGCGGTCGTCGCCGCGCGGCGGCAGATCGTGGACGGTGCGGTCGGCATGGTCGAGGACGCGCTCGCCCGGATCACCGAGCGGGACATCGTCGAGCTGGACTCCGAGCGAAAGGCGGCGATGGTGTCGAACCTGTTGGTGGTCCTGTGCGGCGACCGCGCCCCGCAGCCCGTCCTCAACACGGGGTCCCTCTACCAGTGACCTCACCTTCCGAGGGGGCTTCCCCCCAGCGTCGGCCGCAGCAGCAGCGCAAGCAGGTGCTGTTGCGGCTGGATCCGCTCGTGTACGAGGCGCTCGCGCGGTGGGCCGGCGACGAGCTGCGCTCCGCCAACGCGCAGATCGAGTTCCTCCTGCGGAGGGCCCTGGCGGAGACGGGGCGCCTGCCGGGCGGGGCTGGGCCGATTCCCCGGCGGGGGCGGCCTCCCCTTTCTGGGGAGCCCGAGGACTAGGTGTCCGCGGGGGGCTGCCGCGGCTGAGACATAGGTGCGGGTCAGCCATCGCTGGTCGCGCAGTTCCCCGCGCCCCTGAAAAACTGCGCCGTTCCCCGCACCCCCAAAAGATTGCGCCGTTCCCCGCGCCCCTGAGGCATCTCAGCCCCTCCGGCGTCCGAATCTTCAGCCTCTCCGGCG
>NZ_LIQZ01000166.1 GCF_001418655.1 Streptomyces phaeochromogenes
CCTCCTCCCCTACGCTTGTCCCGTGACCCCCGTCGAGCTCTCCCGTACCGTTCTGCGTGCCGTGCGCCGTGCGGTGGACGCGGGTGAGCTCGTCGCGCCGGTGCCGGAGCGGGCCCAGGTCGCGCCCCCGGGGCCCGGTGGACGCGGGGACTACGCCACGAACGTCGCCCTGCAGCTGGCCCGCCCCGCCGGCCGTCCGCCGCAGGAGGTCGCCCGGATCCTGCGGTCGCACCTCGCGGACGCGGAAGGCGTGGCCGGCGTCGACATCACCGGGCCCGGCTTTCTCAACATCACCCTCGACGGGAGCGGAGAGCAGGCTCTTGTCGCCGAGATCCTGCGGCGCGGTGCGCGGTACGGGGTCGTCGACGAGCCCACCGGGGAACTCGTACAGCTCCACCACCCCCGCGAAGTACGCGCCGCCGTCACCGCTCACGCCGTCGCCCGGATTCTTCGCTCCCAGGGCGCCCTCGTCCGTACTTCCTGCGAGGACGAGCCCGACCCGGCCTGGGCAGCCGTCCTCGGTGTCAGCGTCGACGCCCACGGCACCCCGGCCGCGCCGGCGCCTCTCAAGGTCAACATCCGGCCCGTACCGGCCGGCCAGGATCCCACCCCGCTGGGCCGCGACGCCGCCCGCTGGGCGCTGCTGCACCCCGCGTCGCACGACCGTCCCCGCATCACCTCGGACCATCTCCTCCAGCGCGAGACCAACCCCCTCTTCAGGGTCCGGTACGCCCACGCCCGCACCCGGGCCCTCAGCCGCAACGCCGCCGCCCTCGGCCTCACCAGCGCCCCCGGCGACGTACAGGACAACGACGCGACACACCTCGTCGACGCCCTCGCCGCGTACCCGCACGCCCTCGCCACCGCCGCCCGCCACCGCGCCCCCGACCGTCTCGCCCGGCATCTCGTCACCACCGCCGACGCGGTGCTCGCCTTTCAGCACACCGTGCTTCCGCTGGGTGACGAGAAACCCTCGGCCGCCCACCGTGCCCGGCTCGCGCTTGCCGAAGCCGCCGGGGCGGTGCTGGCCGGTGGCCTGTCCCTGCTCGGCATCGACGCCCCAGAACATCTCTAGATGTCTCCAGAATCTCTGAGAAAGCCCATACAGCCATGAGCCGTTCCGCACACCCCGCCGGGCCCCGTCACGCCGATGTCTGGCCCGAGGGCCACTACTCCGCCCCGCCCGCCGACGTGAACGCCCTCGACCCGAAGGTCTGGGCCCAGACCGTCACGCGTACGGACACCGGGGAGGTCAGCGTCGGGGGGATCGGCGTCGCCGCGCTCGCCGAGGAGTTCGGTACCCCCGCCTACTTCGTCGACGAGACGGACTTCCGGGCGCGGGCGCGTGCCTGGCGTACCGCCTTCGGGCATGACGCCGACGTGTTCTACGCCGGGAAGGCGTTCCTGTCCCGGGCCATCGTGCGCTGGCTGCACGAGGAGGGGCTCAACCTCGACGTCTGCTCCGGCGGCGAGCTGACCACCGCCCTCTCCGCCGGGATGCCCGCCGACCGCATCGCCTTCCACGGCAACAACAAGTCGACGGAGGAGATCACTCAGGCCATCGAGGCCGGTGTCGGGCGGATCGTTCTCGATTCGTTCCAGGAGATCGTGCGCGTTGCCCACATCGCGCAGTCGCTCGGCACGCGGCAGCGCGTGCAGATCCGGGTGACCGTCGGCGTCGAGGCTCACACGCACGAGTTCATCGCCACCGCGCACGAGGACCAGAAGTTCGGCATCGCGCTCGCGGACGGGCAGGCCGCCGAGGCCGTACGGCGCGCGCTGACCCTCGACGGGCTCGAACTGATCGGCATCCACTCCCACATCGGGTCGCAGATCTTCGACATGGCGGGCTTCGAAGTCGCCGCCCGTCGTGTCGTGGCCCTCCTGGCCGCCGTCCGTGACGAGCACGGCGTCGAGCTTCCCGAGATCGACCTCGGCGGTGGCCTCGGTATCGCCTACACCAGCGACGACGACCCCCGCGAGCCGCACGAGATCGCCAAGGCCCTCGGCGAGATCGTCACGCGCGAGTGCGAGGCCGCCAAGCTGCGGACGCCCCGGATCTCGGTCGAGCCCGGGCGCGCCATCGTCGGGCCGACCGCCTTCACGCTCTACGAGGTCGGCACCATCAAGCCCCTCGAAGGACTGCGTACGTACGTCTCCGTCGACGGCGGCATGTCCGACAACATCCGCACCGCGCTGTACGACGCCGAGTACAGCGTCGCCCTCGTCTCGCGGACGAGCGACGCCGAACCCATGCTCGTACGCGTCGTCGGCAAGCACTGCGAGAGCGGCGACATCGTCGTGAAGGACGCCTTCCTGCCGTCCGACCTCGCGCCCGGCGACCTCATCGCGGTGCCGGCCACCGGTGCGTACTGCCGCTCGATGGCGAGCAACTACAACCACGCCCTGCGCCCGCCGGTCGTCGCGGTCCGCGACGGTGAGGCACGCGTGATCGTCCGCCGCGAGACGGAGGAGGACCTCCTGCGTCTCGACGTCGGCTGACAGGAATGACGGCACAATGCTGAGCGGGGCGGAAGATCTCCCGTCTGCCGCCCTCGCGCAAATGAAATAGACATCTCACGATCCGGACGAGGGATAGAAACCCCCGTCCGGTGAGTGAGACTGGTCCCACCGTGACGGTATGAGGAAACGAGGTCGGATGATGCGTACGCGTCCGCTGAAGGTGGCGCTGCTGGGCTGTGGGGTTGTCGGCTCAGAGGTGGCGCGCATCATGACGACGCACGCCGACGATCTCGCCGCGCGCATCGGTGCCCCCGTCGAACTGGCGGGTGTGGCGGTACGCCGGCCCTCCAAGGTGCGTGAGGGCATCGACCCCGCCCTCGTCACCACCGACGCCACCGCGCTCGTCAAGAGCGGGGACATCGACGTCGTCGTCGAGGTCATCGGCGGTATCGAGCCCGCCCGTACGCTCATCACCACCGCCTTGGAGCACGGCGCGTCCGTCGTCTCCGCGAACAAGGCGCTCCTCGCCCAGGACGGTGCCGCGCTGCACGCCCTCGCCGAGGAGCACGGCAGGGACCTCTATTACGAGGCCGCCGTCGCCGGTGCCATCCCGCTGATCCGCCCGCTGCGCGAGTCCCTCGCCGGCGACAAGGTCAACCGCGTGCTGGGCATCGTCAACGGCACCACCAACTTCATCCTCGACAAGATGGACTCGACCGGCGCCGGGTATCAGGAGGCTCTCGACGAGGCCACCGCCCTCGGGTACGCCGAAGCCGACCCCACCGCCGACGTCGAGGGCTTCGACGCCGCCGCCAAGGCCGCCATCCTCGCCGGGATCGCCTTCCACACGCGCGTGCGTCTCGACGACGTCTACCGCGAGGGCATGACCGAGGTCACCGCCGCCGACTTCGCCTCGGCGACGCGGATGGGCTGCACCATCAAGCTGCTCGCCATCTGTGAGCGGGCCGCCGACGGGGGCTCGGTCACCGCGCGCGTGCACCCCGCCATGATTCCGCTGAGCCACCCGCTCGCCTCCGTGCGCGGCGCGTACAACGCCGTGTTCGTCGAGTCGGACGCCGCCGGGCAGCTCATGTTCTACGGGCCGGGCGCCGGTGGTGCGCCGACCGCCTCCGCCGTCCTCGGTGACCTCGTCGCGGTCTGCCGCAACAAGCTCAGCGGCGCGACCGGGCCCGGCGACTCGGCGTACACCCAGCTGCCCGTGAGCCCCATGGGCGAGGTCGTGACCCGCTATCACATCAGCCTCGATGTGGCGGACAAACCGGGCGTTCTCGCCCAGGTTGCGACCGTTTTCGCCGAGCACGGTGTCTCGATCGATACCGTTCGGCAGCAAGGCCGACAGGACGGAGGCGGCGAGGCTTCTCTCGTCGTCGTCACGCACCGCGCGTCCGACGCGTCCCTCAACGGGACCGTCGAGGCGTTGCGCAACCTCGACACCGTGCGGGGTGTCGCCAGCATCATGCGGGTTGAAGGAGAGTAACGAGCAATGACCCACCAGTGGCGCGGAATCATCGAGGAGTACCGGGACCGGCTGCCGGTATCCGACACCACGCCGGTCGTGACGCTGCGCGAGGGCGGTACGCCGCTCGTGCCGGCGCAGGTGCTCTCCGAGCGCACGGGCTGCGAGGTCCACCTCAAGGTCGAGGGTGCGAACCCCACCGGGTCCTTCAAGGACCGCGGCATGACCATGGCCATCACGCGGGCCAAGGAGGAGGGCGCGAAGGCCGTCATCTGTGCCTCGACGGGCAACACGTCGGCGTCCGCCGCCGCGTATGCCGTACGGGCCGGAATGGTGTGTGCCGTTCTTGTACCGCAGGGCAAGATCGCGCTCGGCAAGATGGGCCAGGCCCTCGTACACGGCGCGAAGATCCTCCAGGTCGACGGCAACTTCGACGACTGCCTCACGCTGGCGCGCAGCCTCTCCGACAACTACCCGGTGGCGCTGGTCAATTCGGTGAACCCGGTGCGTATCGAAGGGCAGAAGACCGCCGCCTTCGAGATCGTGGACATGCTGGGCGACGCCCCCGACATCCACGTCCTTCCGGTGGGCAACGCGGGCAACATCACCGCGTACTGGAAGGGGTACACCGAGTACGCCACCGACGGGATCGCCCGGCAGACCCCGCGCATGTGGGGCTTCCAGGCATCCGGTTCCGCGCCCATCGTGCGCGGCGAGGTCGTCAAGGACCCCTCGACGATCGCCACCGCGATCCGCATCGGCAACCCGGCCTCGTGGAAGTTCGCGCTGGCCGCGCGGGATGAGTCGGGCGGCTTCATCGACGAGGTGACGGACCGTGAGATCCTGCGCGCCTACCGCCTGTTGGCCGCTCAGGAGGGTGTCTTCGTGGAGCCCGCCTCCGCGGCCTCGGTCGCCGGCCTGCTCAAGGCCGCCGAGCAGGGCAAGGTCGACCCGGGCCAGCGCATCGTCTGCACGGTGACCGGAAACGGCCTCAAGGACCCCGACTGGGCCGTCGCGGGCGCACCGCAGCCGGTCACGGTTCCGGTCGACGCGGCAACGGCCGCCGAGCGCCTCGGCCTCGCGTAACACGGGACCTCGGCCTGGCATAGCCCCACACCAACCCCGGCCCCCCAACAGCGAGTGAGCCGAAGGGGCGCGCCTGTGTCGAGACGGCGAACGCGCGGAGCGCCCGACGAAGGAGGGTCGAGCACGATCGCCGTCTCGACACAGGCTTTTGCGCCCCGGAGGCGAACCGAGCTTTGAAAAAAAGGGGGGGTGCACGAGGGGCTTACGACACGCATCGTGCGCCTCCTGTGCGCCCTATGTCGCCACAGAACCTTCCTTCGATAGGCTGTACCGAACCCGCCCGCCGCATATGCCGCGGTGCCGCGCAGTCCCTGCGGCCTCTGGGTCTTCCGCATTTTCCGTATGTCTCGCAGGATTTCGACAATCTCGCAGCTCAAGCTCAAGGAGAGTCATCGAGCGATGGCCGGTCCAGCGTTCCGCGCCGCCGCCGTCCGGGTGCGCGTCCCCGCCACCAGTGCCAACCTCGGCCCGGGCTTCGACGCCTTCGGTCTGTCACTGGGGTTGTACGACGACGTGGTCGTCCGGGTGGCCGACTCCGGACTGAACATCGACATCGCAGGCGAGGGCAGCGAGACGCTCCCACGCGACGAGAGCCATCTGCTCGTACGCTCCCTGCGCACCGCCTTCGATCTGCTCGGCGGACAGCCGCGCGGTCTTGAGATCGTCTGCGCCAACCGCATCCCGCACGGCAGGGGTCTCGGGTCCTCGTCGGCGGCCATCTGCGCGGGCATCGTCGCTGCACGCGCTGTGACCATAGGCGGCGACAGCAAGCTCGACGACGAGGCGCTCCTGGAGCTGGCGACGGAGATCGAGGGCCACCCCGACAACGTCGCGGCGTGTCTGCTCGGTGGTTTCACGCTGTCCTGGCTGGAGGGCGGATCAGCGCGCGCCATCAGGATGGAACCCGCCGATTCCATCGTTCCGGTGGTTTTCGTACCGGCCAAGCCGGTCCTCACCGAGACCGCCCGGGGACTGCTCCCGCGCTCCGTTCCGCACGTCGACGCCGCGGCCAACGCGGGCCGCGCCGCACTGCTTGTCGAGGCTCTGACCAGGCGCCCCGAGCTGCTGCTGCCCGCCACCGAGGACCGGCTGCACCAGGAGTACCGCGCCCCTGCCATGCCGGAGAGCGCGGCTCTGGTGGAGCGGCTGCGGGCCGACGGAATTCCCGCGGTGATCTCCGGCGCCGGGCCCACCGTGCTCGCGCTCGCCGCCGACACCGCGGCCGACAAGGTCGCACGACTGGCGGGCGAGGGCTGGGCGGCCAACCGGCTGGGCCTCGACGCCACGGGGGCGAGCGTGCTGCCGCTTGCTCCGTGACACACGGTCGCCGGATTTCGAGAGGGGGAATGTTTGTTGGATCCGGTAGTGTTAACCTCAAGTCTGCACCCGACCCCACCATGGCGAGGTGCTTCACGTCCCCGTCCGGGACAACCATTCTTCCGGGAGCCCCCCAAATCGCTTTGTGCCATGCATTGGGTGCTACGCGCTGAGCGGTGCTGAGCACGCTCCGGAACCGGCGTGACCGAGCCGATGGACACGGAACCTCAGTGCCCCGGCCCCGGGAATCGCCATCCCAGAAATTCCCTCCGCCTTTTGGCGGACCACCGCCCCGGCACGGTCCACACAGCAAGGACCACTGCCGGACAGCACAACCGGTCGCCGAGCCAGACAGGCCGACGTCCGCTCCAGGGAAGGACCCTTCGTGAGCGACACCACCGATCTGATGGGCGCACGTGTCGAGGAGACCGCTGCCGCGCCCGCCACGGACGCCTCCGCGCCTGCCACCGGTGCCGGCTCCCGTCGGCGCCGCGGTACCGGCCTCGAGGGCATGGTGCTGGCCGAGCTGCAGCAGGTCGCATCCGGCCTCGGCATCAGGGGCACCGCGCGGATGCGCAAGAGCCAGCTGATCGAGGTCATCAAGGAGGCGCAGGCGGGCGGGGGTGCTCCGGCCAAGGCCGAGACCGCCACCGAGACCAAGCCGAAGCGCCGGGCCACCTCGAAGGCTCGTACGGGCGACGACGCCGCTCCTGCCGACAAGAAGGCGGAGGCCAAGGCCGAGAAGGCCGTGGCACAGCAGCAGATCGAGATCCCCGGCCAGCCCGCGAGTGACGACGCCCCGGCCGAGCGCCGCCGGCGCCGCGCGACCTCCGAGGCCGGCAGCCCCGAGACGGTCACCGCCGAGGCGAAGAGTGAGCCGAAGTCCGAGGCGCCCGCCCAGTCCCAGGGCGACGCCGGTGACGGTGGCGAGGGCCGTCAGGGCCGCCGCGACCGCCGTGACCGTGGCGAGCGCGGCGACCGTGACCGCGGAGGCCGCGGCGACCGCGACCGCCGTGGCAAGGGCGACGAGCAGCAGGGCGGCGGACAGGGCGGCCAGGGTGGCGGCAACCAGCAGCGCCAGGACCGCCAGGACCGTCAGGGCGGCCAGCAGCAGGGCGGCGGTCGTCAGGACCGCCAGGACCGCCAGCGTGACAACGGGCCCCAGGACGACGACGACTTCGAGGGTGGCCGCCGTGGCCGCCGCGGTCGTTACCGGGACCGTCGTGGCCGGCGCGGCCGCGACGAGTTCGGCCCCAACGAGCCGCAGGTCGCCGACGACGACGTCCTGATTCCCGTCGCGGGCATCCTGGACATCCTCGACAACTACGCGTTCATTCGTACGTCGGGCTACCTGCCCGGCCCGAACGACGTGTACGTCTCCCTGGCCCAGGTCCGCAAGAACGGTCTGCGCAAGGGTGACCACGTCACCGGCGCGGTGCGTCAGCCCAAGGACGGCGAGCGCCGCGAGAAGTTCAACGCGCTGGTCCGCCTCGACTCCGCGAACGGCATGGCCGCCGAATCAGGCCGTGGCCGCCCGGAGTTCAACAAGCTGACGCCCCTTTACCCGCAGGACCGGCTCCGTCTGGAGACCGACCCGGGCGTGCTGACGACCCGCATCATCGACCTCGTCGCGCCGATCGGTAAGGGCCAGCGCGGTCTGATCGTGGCCCCGCCGAAGACCGGCAAGACCATGATCATGCAGGCGATCGCCAACGCGATCACGCACAACAACCCCGAGTGCCACCTGATGGTCGTCCTGGTCGACGAGCGTCCGGAAGAGGTCACCGACATGCAGCGGTCGGTGAAGGGCGAGGTCATCTCCTCGACCTTCGACCGTCCGGCCGAGGACCACACCACGGTCGCCGAGCTCGCCATCGAGCGTGCCAAGCGTCTGGTGGAGCTGGGTCACGACGTCGTCGTACTGCTCGACTCGATCACGCGTCTGGGCCGTGCGTACAACCTCGCCGCTCCGGCCTCCGGCCGCATCCTTTCCGGTGGTGTCGACTCGACCGCGCTGTACCCGCCGAAGCGCTTCTTCGGTGCCGCGCGCAACATCGAGGACGGCGGCTCGCTGACCATCCTGGCCACCGCGCTCGTCGACACCGGCTCGCGCATGGACGAGGTCATCTTCGAGGAGTTCAAGGGCACGGGTAACGCCGAGCTCAAGCTCGACCGCAAGCTCGCCGACAAGCGCGTCTTCCCGGCGGTGGACGTCGACGCGTCCGGTACCCGTAAGGAAGAGCTCCTGCTCGGCAGCGACGAGCTCGCCATCACCTGGAAGCTGCGTCGCGTGCTGCACGCGCTCGACCAGCAGCAGGCGATCGAGCTGCTCCTGGACAAGATGAAGCAGACGAAGTCGAACGCCGAGTTCCTGCTGCAGATCCAGAAGACGACGCCGATGCCGGGCAACGGCAACGACTGACGGATCCGCGGCCGGCCGGGCCGGTACCGCGAAGGGCCACCCCTTGTACGTAGAGGGGTGGCCCTTCGCGTTGACCGTGGCAGGGACCGTCGTGGTGACCCTTTTCGAGTCGCCGGAGCCCCGGCGAAATGGGCCCTGGAGAGACCTTCGCCACAGATGTGAAGAGCGCCACGTCGTCGCGGAAGCACGCCGTCCGCCATCGAAAGCCCAGGTGAGCGCTCGACGGCCCGCCCGGCCCCTCACTCAGTGTGTTCGTTGATCCACAGCGCGGTCACAGCGCGTCGTGCAACCCTTTTTTCGGTTTCAACGTCTGACCGGACGGGTCCTGACAGAGACGTCGCGGCAGATGACCACGCCTGACCCTGACTGCAGGGGGTAACCGAACGTACGAGGACTGAGGAGCACATGTCTGCCGAGAGCATGCCGGAACCCGGCACACCGGAGGATTCCGGTTCGAGCGCCCCGCGCCGCCGCGCCAAGGGCAGCCGCCGCAAGCCGCGGAGCACGCGCCACAAGGCGCTCGTCATCACGGCCTGGGCCGCCGCGGGCGTCGTCGTGCTGGGCGGCAGTGGCCTCGGGTTCATGTACTTCAAGCTCAACGACAACATCAAGAGCGTCGACATCAACCAGGCACTCGGCACCGACCGGCCCCTGGACGTCGACAACGGCTCGCAGGACATCCTCGTACTCGGCTCCGACACCCGCTCCGGCGGCAACAAGAAGCTCGGCGGCGGCGTCGACGACGGCAGCGCCCGCTCGGACACCGCGATGATCGTGCACGTCTACGAGGGCCACAAGAAGGCCAGCGTGGTCTCCATACCCCGGGACACCCTCGTGGACCGGCCCGAGTGCACCGACAGCAAGGGCGTCGAGCACGACGCCGGGTCCCAGGTGATGTTCAACTCCGCGTACTCGACCGGTGGCGCCGCCTGTGCCGTGAAGACCGTCGAGTCGATGACCGGCATCCGCATGGACCACTACATCGAGGTCGACTTCAGCGGCTTCCAGAAGCTCATCGACGAGCTCGGCGGGGTCAAGGTCACCACGACCAAGAGCATCCGGGACGAGGAGAGCCACCTCAACCTGAAGGCCGGCACGCACCAGCTCACCGGCAAGCAGGCGCTCGGACTGGTCCGCACCCGGCACGGCGTCGGTGACGGCTCCGACCTCGGCCGGATCCAGCTCCAGCAGGCGTTCATCAAGGCCCTGGTCGAGCAGGTCAAGGACATCGGCGTACTGACCAGCCCGAAGAAGCTGTTCGACCTCGCCGACACAGCGACCAAGACCGTCACCACCGACACCGACCTCGACTCGGTCAAGGACCTGGCCTCGTTCGCCAACGGCCTCAAGGGCATCAGCCCGTCCAACATGAACATGGTGACGATGCCGGTCCAGTACGACCCGGCCGACGGCAACCGCGTCCTCGTCCTCAAGGCCAAGTCCCAGCAGGTCTGGGACGCCCTCAAGAACGACCGCCCGATCCCGAAGTCGGCGACCAAGGGTGCGGCTACGGGCGCCGCGAAGGGTGTCGTGAGCTAGGCGCTCCGCCGGGCGGTTCGTTGTCTGCGGGCCCGCGGGGAATACCCGACGCGAACCCCCGGTTTTGGGGGATGGCGCCAGTGCTGGCAGACTGGTACGTCGGCCCCGGTTCACGCTCCGCAGCCCGCGGCAGCGACCCGGCGCCCTCCCGAAACTAGGAGACACCTTGAAGCGCGACATCCACCCCGAGTACGTCGAGACGCAGGTCAGCTGCACCTGTGGCGCGTCGTTCACCACCCGCAGCACGATCTCCAGCGGCACCGTCCGCGCCGAGGTCTGCTCCGAGTGCCACCCGTTCTACACGGGCAAGCAGAAGATCCTCGACACCGGTGGCCGCGTGGCCCGCTTCGAGGCCCGCTTCGGCAAGGCCAAGGCTGCCGCTGACAACAAGTAGCGAGCCCACAGCGCCGGTCTCCGGAGCCTCCGTCCAGGGGGCGCTGGGACCGGCGCTTTGCGGTGCAGCCCCTATTCGTCGTAGTACCTACGTCCCCGCGCCCGTCATGGAGCGGGGGACAGTCCATTGGAGCCGGAGATGTTCGAGGCGGTCGAGGAACTGATCGGCGAGCACGCCGATCTGGAGAAGAAGCTCGCTGACCCGTCGGTCCACGCCGACCAGGCCAACGCGCGCAAGCTCAACAAGCGCTACGCCGAGCTCACCCCGATCGTCGCGACGTACCGCTCCTGGAAGCAGACCGGGGACGACATCGAGACGGCGAAGGAGTTCGTCGCCGACGACCCGGACTTCGCGGCCGAGGTCAAGGAGCTGGAGAAGCAGCGCGAGGAACTGACGGAGAAGCTGCGGCTGCTTCTCGTCCCGCGCGACCCCAGCGACGACAAGGACGTCATCCTGGAGGTCAAGGCGGGCGCGGGCGGCGACGAGTCGGCCCTGTTCGCCGGTGACCTGCTGCGCATGTATCTCCGGTACGCCGAGCGCGTCGGCTGGAAGACCGAGATCATCGACGCCACCGAGTCCGAGCTGGGCGGCTACAAGGACGTCCAGGTCGCCGTGAAGACCAAGGGCGGCCAGGGCGCCACCGAGCCCGGCCAGGGCGTCTGGGCGCGGCTGAAGTACGAGGGCGGGGTGCACCGCGTGCAGCGGGTGCCGTCGACCGAGTCGCAGGGCCGGATCCACACCTCCGCCGCCGGTGTGCTCGTCACGCCCGAGGCCGAGGAGGTCGACGTCGAGATCCACGCGAACGACCTGCGGATCGACGTCTACCGCTCCTCCGGGCCCGGCGGACAGTCCGTCAACACCACCGACTCCGCCGTGCGCATCACGCACATTCCCACCGGAGTCGTCGCCTCCTGCCAGAACGAGAAGAGCCAGCTGCAGAACAAGGAGCAGGCGATGCGTATCCTGCGCTCCAGGCTGCTCGCCGCGGCGCAGGAGGAGGCGGAGCGCAATGCGGCGGACGTCCGCCGCAGCCAGGTCCGTACCGTCGACCGCTCCGAGAAGATCCGTACGTACAACTTCCCGGAGAACCGCATCTCGGACCACCGGGTCGGCTTCAAGGCGTACAACTTGGACCAGGTGCTCGACGGCGATCTGGACGCGGTGATCCAGGCGTGCGTCGACGCGGACTCGGCCGCCAAGCTCGCCGCGGCGTAAGGCACGTACAAGTACACAGCGCAGTACACATCCGCTCGACGGACAACAGCACAGCTCCCGGAGGACCAGCGTGAACCTGCTGCTCGCGGAAGTGGCCCAGGCCACCCAGCGGCTGGCCGACGCCGGCGTGCCCTCGCCGCGCAACGACGCCGAGGAACTCGCCGCGTTCGTGCACGGCGTGAAGCGGGGCGAGCTGCACACCGTCAAGGACGCGGACTTCGACGCCCGGTACTGGGAGGTGATCGCGCGCCGCGAGGCCCGCGAGCCGCTCCAGCACATCACCGGGCGGGCCTACTTCCGCTATCTGGAACTCCAGGTCGGGCCGGGCGTGTTCGTGCCCCGGCCCGAGACGGAGTCCGTGGTCGGCTGGGCCATAGACGCCGTACGCGCGATGGACGTCGTCGAGCCGCTGATCGTCGACCTGTGCACCGGCTCGGGCGCGATCGCGCTCGCCCTCGCGCAGGAGGTGCCGCGCTCGCGCGTCCACGCCGTCGAACTGTCCGAGGACGCCCTGCGGTGGACCCGTAAGAACGTCGAGGGATCCAGGGTCGACCTGCGCCAGGGCAACGCCCTGGACGCGTTCCGCGACCTCGACGGCCAGGTCGACCTCGTCATCTCCAACCCGCCGTACATCCCGCTGACCGAATGGGAGTACGTCGCTCCGGAGGCCCGGGACTACGATCCCGAACTCGCCCTGTTCTCCGGGGAGGACGGCCTCGACCTCATCCGCGGTCTGGAGCGCACCGCGCACCGGCTGCTGCGGCCCGGCGGTGTCGTCGTCATCGAGCACGCCGACACCCAGGGCGGGCAGGTGCCGTGGATCTTCACCGAGGAGCGGGGCTGGGCCGACGCCGCGGACCATCCCGACCTCAACAACCGGCCGCGGTTCGCGACCGCCCGCAGGGCGACGCCATGACAGCGGCGACTTCTTGCGTGGACGACGTGGAAAACGTTAGATGCGCGGCCAACGGGGCCCGCGTGTTCGAGGAGGCTTGCTGATATGGCACGGCGATACGACACCAACGACGCGACCGACCGCTCGACGGGTCTGCGCGAGGCCGCGTCCGCCGTCCGCCGCGGCGAGCTCGTGGTGCTGCCGACCGACACCGTGTACGGCATCGGCGCCGACGCGTTCAGCTCGGAGGCCGTGACCGACCTGCTGGAGGCCAAGGGCCGCGGCCGGAACATGCCCACGCCCGTCCTCATCGGCTCCCCGAACACGCTGCACGGCCTGGTCACCGACTTCTCCGAGATGGCGTGGGAGCTCGTCGACGCGTTCTGGCCCGGCGCGCTCACGCTCGTCGCCAAGCACCAGCCGTCCCTCCAGTGGGACCTGGGGGACACCCGTGGCACGGTCGCCGTACGCATGCCGCTGCACCCGGTCGCCATCGAGCTGCTGACCGAGGTCGGTCCGATGGCGGTCTCCTCCGCGAACCTGACCGGCCACCCGGCCCCCGAGGACTGTGACGCCGCGCAGGAGATGCTCGGCGACTCCGTCTCCGTCTACCTGGACGGCGGGCCGACCCCCGGCAACGTCCCGTCGTCGATCGTCGACGTCACGGGCAAGGTGCCGGTGCTCCTGCGGGCGGGAGCCCTGTCCGCGGAGGAGCTGCGAAAGGTCGTCCCCGACCTTGAGGTGGCGAATTGACAGCCCCTGACGCGGGGCGTGGCATAGGTACGGGGACGGGGTACACGGGGGCTTACGGCGACGGGGCCTCGGGGGACTCCTCTTTTCGCATCCTCCACGTCAGCACCGGCAATGTGTGCCGCTCGCCGATCACCGAGCGGCTGACCCGTCATGCCCTGGCGGACCGGCTCGGCGACCCCCTGTGGGGCGGCCTGATCGTGGAGAGCGCCGGCACCTGGGGTCATGAGGGCGCGCCCATGGAGGCCAACGCGGAGGCGGTCCTCGCCGACTTCGGCGCGGACGCCTCCGGCTTCGTCGGGCGTGAGCTGCTGGACGAGCACGTCATCAGGGCGGACCTCGTCCTCACGGCCACCCGCGACCACCGCGCCCAGGTCATCTCCATGGGCCACTCGGCGGGCCTGCGCACCTTCACCCTGAAGGAGTTCACCCGCCTGGTCCGCGCCATAGACCCCGCCACCCTCCCTCCCCTGGAGGACGGCATGGTCGAACGCGCCCGCGCCCTGGTCCGCGCGGCAGCGGCTCTACGCGGGTGGCTCCTGGCCCCCACAGCGGAGGCGGACGAGGTGTACGACCCGTACGGCGCCCCGCTCCCGTTCTTCCGCTCGGTGGGGGATGAGATCAATCAGGCGCTGGATCCGGTGGTGACCGCCCTCACGGGCGTGCCCGCTCGGGCGTAACACCGGGCGCAGGTGGGGTCACGGTTCTACATTGGACTTAGCGTTCCCCTGTCGAGGTCCGGAGTCCGCCATGCCGGTCGCACACACGCTTGAAGGTCCGCTGTCGGTCGACGTGCTCGGCCGGCAGGATCCGGAGCTGGCCGAGATCCTGCTCGGGGAGCTGGAGCGGCAGTCGACGACACTGCAGCTCATCGCCGCCGAGAACTTCACCTCGCCGGCCGTGCTGGCGGCGCTCGGCTCGCCGCTAGCCAACAAGTACGCCGAGGGATATCCGGGCGCCCGGCACCACGGCGGCTGCGAGATCGTCGACGTGGCCGAGCGCATCGCCGTGGAGCGCGCCAAGGCCCTGTTCGGCGCCGAACACGCCAACGTGCAGTCCCACTCCGGGAGTTCGGCCGTGCTGGCCGCGTACGCCGCCCTGCTGCGCCCGGGAGACACCGTCCTCGCGATGGGTCTGCCGCACGGCGGCCACCTCACGCACGGGTCGCCCGCGAACTTCTCCGGCCGCTGGTTCGACTTCGTCGGCTACGGCGTCGACCCCGAGAGCGGGCTCATCGACCACGAGCAGGTGCGCACCCTGGCCCGTACGCACCGGCCGAAGGCCATCGTGTGCGGGTCGATCTCGTATCCCCGCCACATCGACTACGCCGCCTTCCGCGAGGTCGCGGACGAGGTCGGCGCCTATCTCATCGCGGACGCGGCCCATCCCATCGGGCTCGTCGCCGGGGGAGCGGCGCCCAGTCCGGTCCCGTACGCCGACGTGGTGTGCGCGACCACACACAAGGTGCTGCGCGGCCCGCGCGGCGGCATGCTGCTGTGCGGGAGCGAACTGGCGGAGCGGGTGGACCGGGCCGTGTTCCCCTTCACACAGGGCGGCGCGCAGATGCACACCATCGCCGCCAAGGCCGTCGCGTTCGGCGAGGCGGCAACACCGGCGTTCACCGCGTACGCCCATCAGGTGGTGGCGAATGCGCGGGTACTGGCGCAGGGCCTGGCCGCCGAGGGGCTCGCGGTCACCACCGGCGGTACCGACACCCATCTGCTCACCGTCGACCCGGCACCGCTCGGGGTGGACGGCCGCACCGCCCGTGGGCGTCTCGCCGCGGCCGGAATGGTCCTCGACACCTGTGCCCTGCCCCATCCCGACGTGCGAGGACTGCGTCTGGGCACGGCCGCCCTCACCACCCAGGGGATGGGCGAGGCCGAGACGGCACGCATCGCGGTGCTGTTCGCGACGGCCCTGCGGGACGAGTCCGCCGGGCGTGGAGTACGTGAAGAAGTGCGGGATCTGACCGGAAGATTTCCGCCCTATCCCGCCCACTGAGGGGTAGCCGATCACCGGTGCACAGCCACTCGTGCAACCATCGGCTCTACCCGGAAGTCCCCAACCGTATGCGCACGAAGCTAGGGTGTGGGGCTGAGATGGCCAGCGAGATCTGTGGGGAAGCCTGTGCGTGAATACCTCCTGACGCTCTGCATCACGGCCGCGGTGACGTACCTGCTGACCGGGCCGGTGCGGAAGTTCGCGATCGTGGCCGGAGCGATGCCGGAGATCCGGGCACGTGACGTGCACCGGGAACCCACACCGCGGCTGGGCGGCATCGCGATGTTCTTCGGGTTGTGCGCCGGCCTGCTGGTCGCCGACCACCTGACGAACCTCAGTGAGGTCTTCGAGAACTCCAACGAGCCGCGGGCCCTGCTCTCCGGCGCGGCCCTGATCTGGCTGATCGGCGTCCTGGACGACAAGTTCGAGATCGACGCCCTCATCAAGCTCGGCGGCCAGATGATCGCCGCGGGCGTCATGGTCATGCAGGGTCTGACGATCCTGTGGCTGCCGATCCCCGGCGTCGGCTCGGTCTCGCTGACCCAGTGGCAGGGCACGCTGCTGACCGTCGCGCTCGTCGTGATCACCATCAACGCCGTGAACTTCGCCGACGGCCTCGACGGCCTCGCCGCCGGCATGGTGTGCATCGCGTCCGCCGCGTTCTTCATGTACGGCTACCGCATCTGGTACGGCTACGGGCTGGAGTCCGCCGCCCCCGCCACCCTCTTCGCCGCGATCCTCATGGGCATGTGCCTCGGCTTCCTGCCGCACAACATGCATCCCGCGCGGATCTTCATGGGCGACTCGGGCTCGATGCTCATCGGCCTGGTGCTGGCGGCCGGTGCCATCTCCATCACCGGGCAGGTCGACCCGGACGCGATGAACCTCTTCGCCGGGTCCGAGAAGGAGGCCGTGCACCAGACGGTGCCCGTCTACATCCCGCTCCTGCTGCCGCTGACGATCATCGCCGTCCCGGCGGCCGACCTGGTGCTCGCCATCGTGCGGCGCACCTGGCGCGGCCAGTCACCGTTCGCCGCCGACCGCGGGCATCTGCACCACCGCCTGCTGGACATCGGGCACTCGCACAGCCGGGCCGTGCTCATCATGTACTTCTGGTCGGCCCTGGTCGCCTTCGGAGCCCTGGCCTACTCGGTGAACTCCGGGGCCATGTGGATCGTGCTCGGCATCATGGCGCTCAGCGCGGTGGGCCTGGTCCTGCTCCTGCTGCCGCGCTTCACACCGCGCGCCCCGCGCTGGGCCGAGCACTTCGTGCCGCCGCGCTACCGCCGCCGCAGGGCCGCGGAGCTGTCGGCGGAGGCCTCGTCGGCGGTCGCGTACGCCACGGGTGACGGGACGCACGACGGGACTTCCGTCGGAGCCGGTGACGGCGTCGGCGACTGCGCCGACGAGGTCGACGGCGTCGACGGTGAACGTGAGGAACGCCGCACTCCGGTTGTCGCCGGTGTCTCAGGAGTCAATGGGGCGACGGCTGTTGGACCCCGTTCGCGTCTCCTGGACGAGCGCAAAGCCGGAACGTCCCGCTGACGCGAGGTAAGAATCGTGCAAGAAGCCCGACGACGACGGCGCCGGTAAACCGCCCCAATACCAGACAAGTTGGTCGCCTGAGTGCACAGACGTGCAGTTTCACTCTCATGTGTGACGCCGAGCACACCAACCAGGTAAAGACCTCATCAAATAGTTTGTGATACGGTTCACGAGAACCCGGGACAGAGCCGAAGGACCGCAGTGCGACGGTCCATTGGCGGTGAGGTTCTCTCTCTGTCCGGGACTACGCTCGTCCATGACGACACCTGCCCCCTTGAGCAAGCGGAGTTGCCGCCATGCCGTCCAATGACGTCCGGATCCTTCTCCAGGCCGCTGTGCCCACAGCTGCCGTCGGCGCGATCGCCGCCGTCGTCAGTGGTGTGGTCGCCGGTGGCAAGGGAGCGATCGGGGCGGGCTTCGCGACGCTGGTCGTGATCCTCTTCATGGGCATCGGGCTGTACGTCCTGCAGCGCACCGCCAAATCGCTTCCGCACCTTTTCCAGGCGATGGGTCTGATGCTCTATACGGCACAGATTCTGCTGCTGTTCATCTTCGTCGCCGCCTTCAAGAACACGACGCTGTTCAATCCCAAGGCTTTCGCGATCACGCTGGTCGCCACCACGCTCGCGTGGATCGGCGCCCAGGCGCGTGCCCACATGAAGGCCAAGATCCTCTATGTCGAACCCGACTCCTCGAAGGGCGACAAGCCCGAAAAGACGGGGCACTCGTCGTGAGGGGTAGGGCCGGGATAAGCGCGGGTGGGAGATCCTGCTATCGTCCGGTGCCAACTGCGGCATCGCGGGCGCGGGCATGTGAGCTGACGCCTGCCCCAGCGCGAGGCTCGATGCCCTCCAGCCGCCCCCACATCCGTAACACCAGTCCAGTGCCGAACCGCGGCTGCGCGCCGCGCCGACACAACGAGGTTGCCGTACCCATGCGTCACGCTGAAGGAGCCCGCGGTGAGTGCTGACCCGACGCAGGTGCTCGCCTTCGAGACCGACTGCCACATCTTCGACGGTTGTGGCTTCCCGGCTCCCGGCCTGCACTCGTTCCTGTTCGAGCCCATCTGGGGCCACCAGGACGACGCTGTCTACTTCAACAAGACGATGCTGTTGGCGCTGCTCGGCTCCGTCATCATCATCGGCTTCTTCTGGGCGGCCTTCCGCAAGCCGCAGGTCGTTCCGGGGAAGCTGCAGATGGTGGCCGAGGCGGGCTACGACTTCATCCGACGCGGGATCGTCTACGAGACCATCGGGAGGAAGGAAGGCGAGAAGTACGTTCCGCTCGTTGTCTCGCTGTTCTTCTTCATCTGGATGATGAACCTCTGGTCGATCGTTCCGGTCGCCCAGTTCCCGGTGACGTCGATCATTTCGTACCCGCTGGTTCTGGCTCTGATCGTCTACATCCTGTGGGTCTCGCTGACCTTCAAGCGGCATGGATTCGTCGGCGCCTTCAAGAACTTCACGGGTTACAACAAAGAGCTCGGCGCGGTCCTGCCGCTGGCCATGGTCATCGAGTTCTTCTCGAACCTGTTGGTCCGCCCGTTCACCCACGCAGTGCGACTCTTCGCGAACATGTTCGCGGGCCACACGCTGCTTCTGCTCTTCACGATCGCCAGCTGGTACCTGCTCAACGGCTTCGGGATCGCCTACGCCGGGGTCTCTTTCATCATGGTCATCGTGATGACGGCCTTCGAGCTCTTCGTCCAGGCACTTCAGGCGTACGTCTTCGTGCTCCTGACCTGCACCTTCATCCAGGGCGCGCTCGCCGAGCACCACTGAGTACGCGCCTCACACAACCCCGCAGACGTCCGGTGGCCAACCCCCACCGGTCCTTGAAAGAGAAGGAAGAACTGGCATGTCCTCGACTCTTGCCGCTGTCACCGGTGACCTCAAGGCTCTCGGCTCCATCGGCTACGGTCTCGCCGCCATCGGCCCCGGCGTCGGCGTCGGCATCATCTTCGGTAACGGCACCCAGGCCCTGGCCCGTCAGCCCGAGGCCGCCGGCCTGATCCGCGCCAACCAGATCCTCGGCTTCGCCTTCTGTGAGGCGCTCGCCCTCATCGGTCTGGTCATGCCGTTCGTCTACGGCTCCTGATCTCTTCAGGCTGACGACCAGCAACCCAGACGAAAGGCAACGATATGAGCCACCTGCTCATTCTGGCGGCCGCTGAGGGGGAGGCAGAGAACCCCCTCATCCCGCCGATCCCCGAGCTTGTCATCGGCCTGCTCGCCTTCGTCATCGTCTTCGGCTTCCTCGCAAAGAAGCTCCTCCCGAACATCAACAAGGTTCTGGAGCAGCGCCGCGAGGCCATCGAGGGCGGTATCGAGAAGGCCGAGGCCGCTCAGACCGAGGCCCAGAGCGTGCTTGAGCAGTACAAGGCTCAGCTCGCCGAGGCCCGGCACGAGGCCGCGCGTCTGCGCCAGGAGGCGCAGGAGCAGGGCGCCACGCTCATCGCCGAGATGCGTGCGGAAGGCCAGCGGCAGCGCGAGGAAATCATCGCCGCCGGTCACTCGCAGATCGCGGCCGACCGCAAGGCCGCGTCGTCGGCGCTGCGCCAGGACGTGGGCCAGCTGGCCACCGAACTGGCCGGCAAGCTCGTCGGCGAGTCCCTTGAGGACCACGCCCGGCAGAGCCGCACGATCGACCGGTTCCTCGACGGTCTCGACGAGTCCGCTTCGAAGGCCGAGGCGTCGCGATGAACGGAGCGAGCCGCGAGGCCCTGGCCGCCGCACGAGAGCGTCTCGACGCGCTGACGGACAACACGTCCGTGGACGCGACGCTGCTCGCCGACGAGCTGGCCGCCGTCACCGCGCTGCTCGACCGCGAGGTGTCACTGCGTCGGGTCCTCACCGACCCGGCGCAGGCCGGAGAGGCGAAGGCCGAACTGGCCGGGCGTCTGCTCGGCGGCCAGGTCGGCGGCACGACCGCCGATCTGGTGGCCGGTCTGGTGCGCTCCCGCTGGTCGCGCTCGCGTGACCTGGTCGACTCCATCGAGGAGCTGGCCGACACCGCCGACCTCACGGCGGCGCAGCGGGCGGGCACGCTCGACGAGGTCGAGGACGAGCTGTTCCGGTTCGGCCGGATCGTCTCTTCGAACACCGGGCTGCGTGCCGCACTGACCGACCGCAGCGCCACGACCGCGGCCAAGAGCGAGCTGCTGCGCAGCCTGCTCGGCGGCCGGGCCAAGGCGACGACCGAGCGTCTGGTCACGCGCCTTGTGACCGCGCCCCGGGGACGTAGCCTGGAGTCGGGACTCGAGTCCCTGTCCAAGCTCGCCGCCGAGCGTCGTAGCCGCATGGTCGCCGTCGTCACCTCGGCGGTTCCGCTGAGCGACCCGCAGAAGCAGCGCCTGGGTGCCGCCCTCGCGAAGCTCTACGGCCGCCAGATGCACCTCAACCTCGACGTGGACCCCGAGGTCCTCGGCGGGATCCGGGTGCAGGTCGGCGACGAGGTCATCAACGGCTCCATCGCGGACCGGCTGGAAGACGTCGGCCGCCGCATGGCGAGCTAGCGACAGCAACTCAATAGACGTACGTAAACAGTTACACGCGGTAATACGGCCCTGGTTGGGCCGTGCAGAGGATTCCTGGGGGCTGACCCCAGACCCCCCAAGAAAACTTCGGGCCCAACAAGGAGAGCAGGGAACCCAGATGGCGGAGCTCACGATCCGGCCGGAGGAGATCCGGGATGCGCTGGAGAACTTTGTCCAGTCGTACAAGCCGGACGCGGCCTCGCGCGAGGAGGTCGGTACGGTCACCCTTGCCGGCGACGGCATCGCGAAGGTCGAGGGCCTTCCCTCGGCCATGGCCAACGAACTGCTGAAGTTCGAGGACGGCACCCTCGGCCTCGCGCTCAACCTGGAAGAGCGCGAGATCGGTGCGGTCATCCTCGGAGAGTTCAGCGGTATCGAGGAGGGGCAGCCGGTCACCCGTACCGGCGAGGTCCTGTCCGTGGCCGTCGGCGAGGGCTACCTCGGCCGCGTTGTCGACCCGCTCGGCACCCCGATCGACGGTCTCGGCGAGATCGAGACGTCCGGCCGCCGCGCCCTCGAGCTGCAGGCCCCGGGCGTCATGGTCCGTAAGTCGGTGCACGAGCCGATGGAGACCGGCTACAAGGCCGTCGACGCGATGACCCCGATCGGCCGTGGCCAGCGTCAGCTGATCATCGGTGACCGTCAGACCGGCAAGACCGCCCTGGCCGTCGACACGATCATCAACCAGCGCGACAACTGGCGCACCGGCGACCCGAACAAGCAGGTCCGCTGCGTGTACGTCGCCATCGGCCAGAAGGGCTCGACCATCGCCTCCGTGCGTGGCGCCCTCGAAGAGGCCGGCGCGCTGGAGTACACGACCATCGTCGCCGCCCCGGCGTCCGACCCGGCCGGCTTCAAGTACCTTGCGCCGTACACCGGTTCGGCCATCGGCCAGCAGTGGATGTACGAGGGCAAGCACGTCCTCATCATCTTCGACGACCTCTCGAAGCAGGCCGACGCCTACCGCGCCGTGTCCCTGCTGCTCCGCCGTCCGCCGGGGCGCGAGGCCTACCCCGGTGACGTCTTCTACCTGCACTCCCGTCTGCTGGAGCGCTGCGCGAAGCTCTCCGACGAGATGGGCGCGGGCTCGATGACCGGTCTGCCGATCGTCGAGACGAAGGCCAACGACGTCTCGGCGTTCATCCCGACCAACGTCATCTCCATCACCGACGGCCAGTGCTTCCTGGAGTCGGACCTGTTCAACGCCGGTCAGCGCCCCGCGCTGAACGTCGGTATCTCCGTCTCCCGAGTCGGTGGTTCCGCACAGCACAAGGCGATGCGCCAGGTGTCCGGCCGACTGCGCGTGGACCTCGCCCAGTTCCGTGAGCTGGAGGCGTTCGCCGCCTTCGGTTCCGACCTGGACGCCGCGTCGAAGTCGCAGCTGGAGCGCGGTCAGCGGATGGTCGAGCTGCTCAAGCAGGCTCAGTACCAGCCGATGGCCACCGAGGACCAGGTCGTCTCCGTGTGGGCCGGTACCACCGGCAAGATGGACGATGTTCCGGTCAACGACATCCGCCGCTTCGAGAAGGAGCTGCTTGAGTACCTGCACCGCAAGGAGCAGGGCCTCATGACCTCCATCAAGGAGGGCGGCAAGATGGGCGACGACACCCTGCAGGCCATCGCCGACGCGATCGCGGACTTCAAGAAGCAGTTCGAGACGTCGGACGGCAAGCTGCTCGGCGAGGACACCCCTGCCGCTGCGGGCAAGTGACGACGGAAGGGACCTGACTCATGGGAGCCCAGCTCCGGGTCTACAAGCGTCGCATCAAATCCGTCACCGCGACCAAGAAGATCACCAAGGCGATGGAGATGATCGCCGCCTCGCGCGTCGTCAAGGCGCAGCGCAAGGTGGCGGCCTCCACGCCGTACGCGACCGAGCTCACCCGGGCGGTCACGGCGGTCGGCACGGGCTCGAACACCCAGCACCCGCTGACCACCGAGGCCGAGGCGCCGACGCGTTCCGCTGTGCTGCTCCTGTCGAGCGACCGCGGCCTCGCCGGGGCCTTCAACTCCAACGCCATCAAGGCCGCCGAGAAGCTGACGGCACGTCTTGAGGCGGAGGGCAAGGAGGTCGACACGTACATCGTCGGCCGCCGCGGTCTGGCCCACTACAACTTCCGGGAGCGCAAGGTCTCGGAGTCGTGGTCGGGCTTCACCGACGAGCCCACGTACGCGGACGCCAAGAAGGTCGCCGTTCCGCTCATCGAGGCCATCGAGAAGGAGACGGCGGACGGCGGCGTGGACGAACTCCACATCGTCTACACCGAGTTCGTCTCGATGATGACGCAGACGGCGGTCGACAGCCGACTGCTGCCGCTCAGCCTCGAAGAGGTCGCGGAGGAGTCCACGTCCAAGGGCGAGATCCTTCCGCTGTACGACTTCGAGCCGTCGGCGGAGGACGTCCTCGACGCCCTTCTGCCCCGGTACGTCGAGAGCCGTATCTACAACGCGCTGCTCCAGTCGGCCGCCTCCAAGCATGCCGCCACGCGCCGCGCGATGAAGTCGGCGACCGACAACGCGGGAGACCTGATCACTTCACTCTCCCGATCTGCCAATGCGGCCCGCCAGGCCGAAATCACCCAGGAAATCAGCGAGATCGTCGGTGGCACCGCAGCCCTGGCCGACGCGACCGCGGGGAGTGACAGGTAATGACGACGACAGTTGAGACGGCCGTTGCCACGGGCCGCGTCGCCCGGGTCATCGGCCCGGTCGTCGACGTGGAATTCCCCGTCGACGCCATGCCGGAGATCTACAACGCCCTTCACGTCGAGGTGGCCGACCCGGCCAACGCCGGCGAGAAGAAGACGCTGACCCTTGAGGTCGCCCAGCACCTGGGTGACGGTCTGGTCCGCACCATCTCCATGCAGCCCACCGACGGTCTGGTCCGCCAGGCCGCGGTGACCGACACGGGCACGGGCATCTCCGTCCCGGTCGGTGACTTCACCAAGGGCAAGGTGTTCAACACCCTCGGCGAGGTGCTGAACTCCGACGAGACCTACACGGGCGACCGGTGGTCCATCCACCGCAAGGCCCCCGCGTTCGACCAGCTCGAGCCGAAGACCGAGATGTTCGAGACGGGCCTGAAGGTCGTCGACCTTCTCACCCCGTACGTCAAGGGCGGCAAGATCGGTCTGTTCGGTGGTGCCGGTGTCGGCAAGACCGTGCTGATCCAGGAAATGATCATGCGTGTCGCCAACCTCCACGAGGGCGTCTCCGTCTTCGCGGGCGTCGGTGAGCGCACCCGTGAGGGCAACGACCTCATCGCGGAGATGGAAGAGAGCGGCGTTCTCGACAAGACCGCTCTTGTCTTCGGTCAGATGGACGAGCCCCCGGGCACCCGTCTGCGCGTGGCCCTGGCGGGTCTGACCATGGCGGAGTACTTCCGCGATGTGCAGAAGCAGGACGTGCTGTTCTTCATCGACAACATCTTCCGCTTCACCCAGGCCGGTTCCGAGGTCTCGACCCTGCTCGGCCGTATGCCCTCCGCGGTGGGTTACCAGCCGACCCTGGCCGACGAGATGGGTCTCCTCCAGGAGCGCATCACCTCGACCCGTGGTCACTCGATCACCTCGATGCAGGCGATCTACGTCCCCGCGGACGACCTGACCGACCCGGCCCCGGCCACCACGTTCGCCCACCTCGACGCGACGACGGTTCTCTCCCGTCCGATCTCCGAGAAGGGCATCTACCCGGCCGTGGACCCGCTGGACTCCACGTCCCGCATCCTGGACCCGCGCTACATCGCGCAGGAGCACTACGACGCCGCGATGCGCGTCAAGACGGTCCTGCAGAAGTACAAGGACCTTCAGGACATCATCGCGATCCTCGGTATCGACGAGCTCGGCGAGGAGGACAAGCTCGTCGTCCACCGTGCCCGTCGCGTGGAGCGCTTCCTGTCCCAGAACACCCACGCCGCCAAGCAGTTCACCGGCGTGGACGGTTCGGACGTTCCGCTGGAGGAGTCGATCGCGGCCTTCAACTCGATCTGCGACGGCGAGTACGACCACTTCCCGGAGCAGGCGTTCTTCATGTGCGGTGGCCTGGAGGACCTCAAGGCCAAGGCCAAGGAGCTCGGCGTCTCCTGAACCAGCGCTTCTGATCGAGCACTGCTTCACGAAGAGGGGCGGGTGCGTCCCGCCCCTCTTCGTACGCCCACGCAGCATCTCCCGGGGGCAACCCCCGGACCCCCGGCCGAGAGGCGGGGCGGGGCCCGGCACTTCCGTACTCGGCGCCCCACTAGACTTAGACCCAACACCCGGCAGCGAGAGCCGGGTGGTGACCCGAGGAGCCCACCTTGGCTGCTGAGCTGCACGTCGAGCTCGTCGCCGCGGACCGCAGTGTCTGGTCCGGCGAGGCCACCCTGGTCGTCGCGCGTACCACGTCCGGCGACATCGGCGTCATGCCCGGTCACCAGCCGCTGCTCGGTGTGCTGGAGTCGGGCCCGGTGACCATCCGTACGAGTGATGGTGGAACTGTCGTCGCCGCGGTGCACGGCGGTTTCATCTCGTTCGCGGACAACAAGCTGTCGCTGCTGGCCGAGATCGCCGAGCTGTCGGACGAGATCGATGTCCAGCGCGCGGAGCGGGAGCTCGAGCGCGCGAAGACGGAGGGCGATGCCTCCGCCGAGCGTCGCGCGGACGTCCGACTGCGAGCGGCGTCGACGCACTGAAACCAGCGCGCGACGAGATGTGACTCAGCCGCGGCCAGGACCGGAGCTTGCTCCGGACCGGGTCGCGGCTGAGGCGATGCGGGTGCTTTTTTCCTTTCCGTTACCTAGGAGACGAGGAGGTCGGTGTCGATGGTCCTCGCTCTGACTGTGTGCGGGTTGGTAGTCGTGCTGGTGGCGGTGGCACTCTTCGTGTTCCATCTGCGCCGCCGACTGATCCAGCGCTCCGGCGGTACGTTCGACTGCAGCCTCCGCTGGGACGCTCCGGAGAAGAGCGACACCAGCGGAAAAGGCTGGGGCTACGGCATCGCCCGCTACAACGGCGACCGCATCGAGTGGTTCCGCATCTTCTCGTACGCTCCCCGCCCGCGCCGTGTCCTTGAGCGTTCGGCGATCGAGGTGGCCGGCCGCCGCACCCCGGACGGCGAGGAGGAGCTTGCGCTGCTCGCCGACCAGATCATCCTCGCCTGCGTCCATCGTGGTACGCGCCTTGAGCTGGCCATGAGCGAGGACGCGCTGACCGGGTTTCTCGCGTGGCTCGAAGCAGCCCCGCCCGGTCAGCGAGTCAATGTCGCTTGATCTGTCTGTTGGTGCTGACGGTCGCTAGTTCAGGCCGCCGTTGATCGCGCTCACCAGTTCTCCGTTGCTGGTGTCTCCGCTGAACTCCCAGAAGAACGCGCCGCCCAGGCCCTGGTTCTTGGCCCAGGTCATCTTCGAGCCGATGGTGGCCGGGGTGTCGTAGCTCCACCAGTTGTTGCCGCAGTAGGCGTAGGCCGTGCCGGCGATGGTGCCGGTGGCGGGGCAGGAGTTCTTGAGGACCTTGTAGTCCTCGATTCCCGCCTCGTACGTGCCGGGTGCCGCGCCGGTCGCCGAGCCGCCGGGAGTGGACTGGGTCACGCCGGTCCAGCCGCGCCCGTAGAACCCGATGCCGAGCAGCAGCTTCTTGGCGGGTACGCCCTTGCTCTTGAGCTTGGCGATCGCGTCGGCCGAGTTGAAGCCGGCCGCCGGAATGCCCGCGTACGAGGTCAGCGGCGAGTGCGGGGCGGTCGGACCGTCCGCGTCGAAGGCGCCGAAGTAGTCGTACGTCATCACGTTGTACCAGTCGAGGGACGCCGAGGCGCCGCCGTAGTCGGCCGCGTCGATCTTGCCGCCGGAGGAGCCGTCGGCGGTGATGGCCGCGGTGACCAGGTAGTTGGAGCCGAACTCGGTGCGCAGCGCCTGGCTGAGCGTCTTGAACGAGCTGAAGCCGGACGTGTCGCAGGTCAGGCCGCAGGCGTTCGGGTACTCCCAGTCGATGTCGATGCCGTCGAAGACGTCGGCCCAGCGCGGGTCCTCGACAACCGCCTTGCAGGAGGCGGCGAAGGCGGCCGGGTTGGCGGCGGCCTGCGTGAAGCCGCCGGAGTAGGTCCAGCCGCCGAAGGAGTACAGCACCTTGATGTGCGGGTACTTGGCCTTCAGCTGGCGGAGCTGGTTGAAGTTGCCGCGCAGCGGCTGGTCCCAGGTGTC
>NZ_LIQZ01000167.1 GCF_001418655.1 Streptomyces phaeochromogenes
ACCTGGTGCGTACGGCCGCCACCGAGGGTCTTGGCGGCCGTACGCACCAGGTCACCGGCCTTGAGGCCGCGCTCGCGGGCGGCTTCGTTGGTGGCGATGACCGTCAGCGGCTTGCCGTTGACCGTCGTGAACAGGGCCACCACGGCGGCCCGTCCGCCCTGGATACGGCCACGGACGTCGAGGACCAGCTTGCGCAGGTCGTCGGCGGTCGTGCCGTCCGGCACCTGACCGGTGACCAGGGCGATACCGCGTACGTCCTTGGCGGAGCCGGCGAGACCGGCGGCGGCCTGCAGCACCTTCTCGGCGCGGAACTTCTCGATCTCCTTCTCGGCGTCCTTCAGCTTGCCGAGCATGGCGGAGACCTTCTCCGGGAGCTCCTCCGGACGTCCCTTGATCAGCTCCTGGAGCTGGGCGACGACCGTGTGCTCACGGGCGAGGAAGTTGTAGGCGTCGACGCCCACCAGGGCCTCGATACGGCGCACGCCGGAACCGATCGACGACTCGCCGAGCAGCTTCACCAGGCCCAGCTGGGCGGTGTTGTGCACGTGCGTGCCGCCGCACAGCTCCTTGGAGAAGTCGCCGATGGTGACGACCCGGACGCGCTCGCCGTACTTCTCGCCGAACTCGGCGATGGCGCCCTGCTTCTTGGCCTCGTCGATGCTCAGGATCTCGGCGTGCACGTCCAGGTCGCGGGCGAGCACCTCGTTGATCTTCTGCTCGACGTCCGTCATCACAGCCGTGGGTACGGCGGCCGGGGAGCCGAAGTCGAAGCGGAAACGGCCGGGCTGGTTCTCGGAACCGGCCTGGGCGGCCGTCGGGCCGAGGGCGTCGCGCAGGGCCTGGTGCGTGAGGTGGGTGGCCGAGTGGGCGCGGGCGATGGCCGTGCGGCGGCGTACGTCGATGACGGCCTGGGCCTTGGCTCCGACGGTCACCTCACCGACCTGGACGACGCCCTTGTGGACGTACACCCCCGGGACCGGCTTCTGGCAGTCACGGATCTCGACGACGGCACCGGTGTCGACCTTGATGCGGCCGGTGTCGCCGATCTGGCCGCCGCCCTCGGCGTAGAAGGGGGTGCGGTCGAGGACGATCTCGACCTCGTCGCCCTCGGTGGCGGCCGGCGAGGAGACGCCGTCGACGAGGATGCCGACGACCGTGGACTCGCCCTCGGTGTCCGAGTAGCCGATGAAGTCGGTCTCGCCGGCGGCGTCCGCGATCTCGCGGTAGGCGCCCATGTCGGCGTGGCCGGTCTTCTTGGACTTGGCGTCGGCCTTGGCGCGCTCCCGCTGCTCCTTCATCAGGCGCCGGAAGCCGTCCTCGTCCACGGAGAGGCCCTGTTCGGCGGCCATCTCCAGGGTGAGGTCGATCGGGAAGCCCCAGGTGTCGTGGAGCAGGAAGGCCTTGTCGCCGGCGAGGACCTGGCCGCCGGCGGCCTTGGTCTCCGTGACGGCGGTGTCGAGGATGTTCGTGCCGGCCTTCAGCGTCTTGACGAAGGCGTTCTCCTCGGCGACGGCGACCTTCTCGATGCGCTCGCGGTCGGAGACGAGCTCCGGGTACTGCTGGCCCATCATCTCGATGACGGTGTCGACGAGGTCCTTTACCACCGGGCCCGTGGCGCCCAGCAGACGCATGTTGCGGATGGCGCGGCGCATGATGCGGCGCAGCACATAGCCGCGGCCTTCGTTGCCCGGGGTGACACCGTCGCCGATGAGCATCACGGACGTGCGCATGTGGTCGGTGACCACGCGCAGGGAGACGTCGGAGTCCTTGCCGCTGCCGTACTCGACGCCGGTCAGCTCGGTGGCCTTCTTGATGACGGCCATGGAGGTGTCGATCTCGTACAGGTTCTGCACGTCCTGCAGAATCATGGCGAGGCGTTCGAGGCCGAGGCCCGTGTCGATGTTCTGGCTCGGCAGGTCGCCGAGGATCTCGAAGTCCTCCTTCGAGGTGCCCTCGCCGCGCTCGTACTGCATGAAGACGAGGTTCCAGATCTCCACGTACCGCTCGTCGTTGACGGCGGGGCCGCCCTCGACGCCGAACTCGGGGCCGCGGTCGTAGTTGATCTCGGAACACGGGCCGCAGGGGCCCGGGACGCCCATGGACCAGTAGTTGTCCTTCTTGCCGAGGCGCTGGATGCGCTCCTTGGGCACGCCGACGACGTCGTGCCAGATGCGCTCGGCCTCGTCGTCCTCCAGGTACACGGTGATCCAGAGCTTCTCCGGCTCCAGGCCGTAACCGCCCTTGTCCTGGGGGCTGGTGAGCAGCTCCCAGGCGTACTTGATGGCGCCTTCCTTGAAGTAGTCGCCGAAGGAGAAGTTGCCGCACATCTGGAAGAACGTGCCGTGCCGGGTGGTCTTGCCGACCTCTTCGATGTCCGGCGTACGGACGCACTTCTGGACGCTGGTGGCGCGGTCGTACGGCGGCTTGACCTCACCCAGGAAGTAGGGCTTGAAGGGCACCATGCCGGCCGGGACCAGGAGCAGAGTCGGGTCGTCCGCGATGAGCGACGCCGAAGGGACGACGGTGTGACCGCGCTCCTCGAAGAAGCTCAACCAGCGGCGACGAATCTCGGCCGACTCCATCAGTGGTCCTCATTCCGGTTGTACGAGTACGTCGACCTCTCGACATACGTCGGGTTCTTGCTGTACTTCGGGTCGTTGCTGTTCTCGATGGCGGCCACGCGCCGCGGGGAGGGCAGTTCGGGATCGGCGTTCAGCCCGAGCACCTCGCCGAGTTCGGCCTCGCGCTGGACCATTCCGTCGCGGACGTCGAGTGCGAAGTCCTTGATGCGGTGGCCCGCTTCGAGTGCCTTGTTGGCTGCCTGGGCCGCGAGGCTCTCGGGCGTCAGCTGCCGGAGCTTGCGGTTGACCTTGGTGGTGGCCCACACGCCGGCTGCTGCGCCCGCGGTGAACCAGAACGTACGGCGGAACATCGCTGCGTCAGTCCTTCTTCCGCTTTCCCCGTCGCGCCGACGGGACGGTGCGGCCCACGATCACGGTACGTCGCGCGGGCTTGGCGGGCGCGTCCTCGCGACGGCCGCCCATGGCCCGGCGTACGCCGTAGCCGAACGCCGCGACCTTCACGAGGGGGCCGCCGAAGGTGGAGGCGACGGTCGTGGAGAGCGCCGAGGCATTCGACGTGACCTCCTGGACGTCCGACGCGATGGCGTCCACCCGGTCGATCTGGGTCTGTGCGGAGCGCACGGCCGAGGAGGCGTCTGCCAGGAGCGGGACGGCCTGGTCGGTCACGTCCGCGACGAGCTTGGTGGTCGCCCTGAGCGTCTGGGCCAGCCTCGCGAGTGCCACCGCGAGGAAGGAGACCAGGATCGCCCAGAAGACGGCCACCAGGATCCCGGCCACCTCTCCACCGGACACTGCGCACCCGCTCCCTGGATCGTTCCTCAACATCGAAAACATCGAAAAGTCGTCCCCCGAGCCTATCGCGCCGGGGCTGGCGCTCCGTACCGGATTACCGCCCGCCGGACCCGGAGTTGCACGAAGCGATTGTACGGAGTGCTTACGGATGAGTACGCTCCGTTCCCCATGCGACGTTCTCAGCGTTCCGGTGCGGGGGCCGGCGGTCACCGGGCCGGGAATCTGCCCCTGGAGCTCAACGCTTTCGTGGGCCGCGCGGCCGAACTCACGCAGCTGGGTGCGGCTCTCGGTGCGGCACGCCTGGTCACCGTGACGGGGCTCGGCGGGGTCGGCAAGTCACGGATCGCGGCGCGCGCGGCGGCCAGAACCCGGCCGCGCGACGGGGTGTGGCGCGTGGAGCTGGCCGCGGTGCGGGAGGCGGAGCTCGTCGAGTACGCGGTCGTCGAGGCCCTCGGTCTGACCGATCACACGTCCCGGCCGCCGCGTCAGGTGCTGCTCGACCATCTGTCGAAGCGTCAACTCCTGCTCGTACTGGACGGGTTCGAGCATCTGGTGGACGCGTGTGCCTCGCTGGTCGGCGAGTTGCTGCGGCGGGCGCCGGGGCTGCGGGTGCTCGCCGTGGGGCGCAGGCCGCTGGCGGTGGAGGGCGAGCGGCTGTTCCCGCTGGCGCCGCTGACCGAGCGGGAGGCCGCCGAGCTGTTCGCGGACCGTGCGGCGGCGAGCACTCCGGGGTTCACTCTCCATGACGGCAACCGTGCGGACGTACGCGAACTGTGCCGGCGGCTGGACGGCCTCCCGCTCGCGGTCGAGCTGGCGGCGGGACGGCTGCGGACCCTCTCCCCCGCGCAGCTGCTCATGCGGCTCGACGACCGTTTCCGGCTGCTGACGGGCGGCGGGCGCGACGCGCTCCCCCGCCATCAGACACTGCGGACGGCGATCGGCTGGAGCCATGAGCTGTGCACGCCGGAGGAGCGGCTGCTGTGGTCGAGGCTCTCGGTGTTCGCCGGGCAGTTCGACCTGGAGGCCGTGGAGTACGTGTGCGGGGGCGACGGCCTGCACCCCGACAACATCCTCGACGTGCTGGGCGAGTTGCTCGCGCAGTCGGTGGTGACCCGCGAGGAGGGCCCGGCGGGTGTGCGCTACCGCATGCTGGACACGGTCCGGGCGTACGGCGCCGACTGGCTGGCGGCGACGGACGACACGGCCCGGCTGCGGCGGCGCCACCGCGACTGGTACATGGGGCTCGCCACCTGGTGCGAGCTGGACTGGTTCTCGCCCCGGCAGCGCGAGGTGGCCGCGCGCGTGGAGACGGAGCTGCCGAATCTGCGCTGTGCCATGGAGCAGTGCCTGGCCGAGCCGGGCGGCGGCCATCTCGGCCAGTACCTCGCTGGCACGCTCTGGTTCTACTGGGTCGGCTGCGGCCGGCTCTCGGAAGGGCGGCACTGGCTGGAGCGGACCGTTCTCCTCGACACCGAGCACGAGCGGTCGCGGCTGAAGGCGCTGTGGGTGCTCGGCTATGTGGCGATCCTCCAGGGCGACACGGTGTCGGCGCTCGCCGCGCTCGCCGAATGCCGGGAGAAGGCGGAGGACAGCGGCAACCCCCTCGCGCTGGCCTACGCCGAGCACCGCACCGGCTGTCTGGCCCTGGTCACCGACGACATGGCCCGCGCGGAGACGCTGCTGCGTTCGGCACTCGACCGCTATCAGGAGATCGGCGAGCTCAACAGCAACGTCCTGATGGGCCAGGTCGAGCTGGCGATGACGCTGGCCTTCCAGGGCGATCTGCCGGGCGCGGTCCGGCTGTGCGAGGACGTGCGCCGGGTCTGTGTGGACCACGGCGAGCGCTGGACCCTCGCGTACGCGCTGTACGTCCTCGCGTACGCGGCCTGGACCGAGGGCGATCTGCCGGGGGCCCGGCGGCTGCTGGTCGAGTGCCTGGACATCAACCACGTCTTCAACGACCTGCTCGGCACGGTCCTGGCGATGGAACTGCTCGCGCTGATCACGGCGGCGGAGGGCGACGCCTCCGAGGCCGCGGTGCTCCAGGGCTCCGCGTCCCGGATGTGGCCGTCGGTGGGCCTGCCGCTGTTCGGCTCCGCCTACTACAACGCCCCGCACGAGCAGTGCGAGACGACGGCCCGGGAGCGGCTGGGTGACGAGCGGTACGAGGAGTGTGTACGGGCGGGTGCGCGGCTCGGCCGGCAGGCGGCGGTCGGGCGGGCGCTCGGGCACACCCGGCCGCGGCTGCTCGGTGCGCTGCCGCCGCCGCGCGGGCTGCCGGAGCCCCCGGACATGCGAAAACCCGCCGCCTCGCCCACCCGGAAGGGCGGAGAGACGACGGGCTGACGCACAGGTGGTGCTACATCCGGCTGAGGGTGATCAGCGGGCGTAGTACTCGACGACGAGCTGCTCGTCGCAGATCACCGGGATCTCCTTGCGGTTCGGCTCGCGGTCCAGGCGGAACGCCAGGGCGCCGAGGTTCACCTGGAGGTAGCGCGGGGTCTCACCGTCGGGGGCGAAGCCACCGGCACGGGCGACCTCGAACAGCGTCTTGCTGCGGCTGCGCTCGCGGACCATCACGACGTCGTCGGGCTTGACGCGGAACGACGGCTTGTCGACCTTGCCACCGTTGACCTCGATGTGGCCGTGAACGACCATCTGGCGGGCCTGGTAGATCGTGCGGGCGATGCCCGAACGCAGAACCAGGGCGTCGAGACGACGCTCCAGCTCGATGACCAGGGCCTCACCGGTCTTGCCCTGCGTCTTGGCGGCACGCTCGTAGGCGCGGACGAGCTGACGCTCGGACACGTCGTACTGCGCACGCAGACGCTGCTTCTCGAGCAGACGGACCTTGTAGTCCGAGTTCTGCTTACGGCCACGGCCGTGCTCGCCCGGCGGGTAGGGGCGGGCCTCGAAGTACTTGACAGCCTTCGGGGTCAGCGCGATGCCGAGGGCACGCGACTTCTTGACCTTGGGGCGGGACTGGTTCGGCATGAACCAAACACCTCATATTTCTGATGCGAATACGGCTTCACCAGGGTTAGGGGAGGTCGCAATCCGCAGCCAGGGAAACCCTGCGGGTCCGGTCGGTCGGACCTGCGGGGCAGCCGCTCCCTGTGCTGGGCACATACGTGCAGCACGCGAGTGGCCCACCGACCGGTACCCGGAAATCCGGGAGGGTGGTGGGCTGCCCGCGACACCTTCGACGGTGCGCGACGCTCCTGGAATCCCCGCCTTGCGGTGAGGGCTCCGGCTGGATGTCCCGTTCTGGTGATGCCGACTTCCTCGTTAAAGGAGGCCGGACACAGGACGCAGCGCTTCGAGGAGTCTACAGGGTGGTCAGGGCCGGTCAGGACCGCCCCCGACCGAGGTGCTTCCTGGTCCACTCCACCGCGTCCGCGTAGCGCGCCTCGGCTCCGTGGCGGGTGGGGGTGTAGTACTCGCGGTCCTTGAGCTCCTCCGGCGCGTACTGCTGGGCGGCGATTCCCTCGGGCAGGTCGTGCGGGTACACGTACCCCTGCGCGTGACCGAGCTTGGCCGCGCCCTTGTAGTGCCCGTCGCGCAGGTGCATCGGTACGGGGCCCGCGTGGCCCTTGCGTACGTCTTCCATGGCAGCGCCGATCGCCGTCGTCGCCGCGTTCGACTTGGGCGCGAGAGCGAGGGCGATGGTGGCGTGGCTGAGGGTGAGCGCGGCCTCGGGGAAGCCGATCATGGCGACGGCCTGGGCGGCGGCGACCGCTGTCGGCAGCGCGGTCGGATCGGCCAGGCCGATGTCCTCGCTGGCGGAGATCATCAGGCGGCGGGCGATGAACCGGGGGTCCTCACCGGCCTCGATCATCCGGGCGAGGTAGTGCAGCGCGGCGTCCACGTCCGAGCCGCGGATGGACTTGATCAGGGCGCTCGCCACGTCGTAGTGCTGGTCGCCGTCGCGGTCGTACTTCACGGCGGCCCGGTCGACCGTCTCCTCCAGGGTCTGGAGGGTGATCTCCGGCTCGCCCTTGTCGAGCGCGGACCCGGCCGCGGCCTCCAGCGCGGTCAGCGCGCGGCGGGCGTCACCGCCGGCGATCCGCAGCAGGTGTTCCTCGGTGTCCTCGGGGAGGGTGACGGCGTCCTTGAGGCCGCGCTCGGCGGTGAGGGCCCGGCGGAGCAGTCCGCGCAGGTCGTCGTCCGTGAGCGGTTCGAGGGTCAGCAGCAGCGAGCGGGACAGCAGCGGGGAGATCACCGAGAAGTACGGGTTCTCGGTGGTCGCGGCGATCAGCGTCACCCAGCGGTTCTCGACGGCCGGGAGCAGGGAGTCCTGCTGGGCCTTGCTGAAGCGGTGGATCTCGTCCAGGAAGAGGAGGGTCTCCTTGCCGAAGCCTCCGGTGGCCCGGCGGGCGCCCTCGATGACCGCGCGGACCTCCTTGACGCCGGCGGTGATCGCGGAGAGCTCCACGAAGCGCTTGTCGGTGGCCTTGGAGACCACGTACGCCAGGGTCGTCTTGCCGGTGCCGGGCGGCCCCCAGAGGATGACCGAGGACTGACCCGCCGGACCGCCTCCGTCGCCGACCAGTCTGCGCAGGGGTGAGCCCGGCTTCAGCAGATGCTGCTGGCCCACCACCTCGTCGAGGGTGCGCGGGCGCATCCGTACGGCCAGGGGACTGCTGGACGGGTCCTTCTCCTGGCGTTCTTCGGCTGCGGCGGTGAACAGGTCGGGCTCCACGTCCAAAACCCTATGTCACGCCACTGACAACGCCGTCGGCCCGGTGGAACCCAGCGGTTCCGCCGGTCCGCTTCGAGGCGTGGGCCGGTCCGTCAGCTGGTCCAGAAGTCCCACCAGCGCGTCAGGACCAGCATGCCGATGATCCCGATGTGCATGACCGGCAGCACCCATGCGAACTCGCCGAGGAAGCCCTTGACCCAGCCCGGCGCGGGCAGGAAGCCGTTGCGGACGTTGTGGGAGGTCACGGACCAGAACATGATGATCGTCGCGGCCCAGGCGAGGGAGCACCACAGGCACAGCGAGTTGATGTTGTACAGCGACTGGTACTGCAGCCACGTGCAGAAGCCGACGCCGAACAGCGTGCCCGCGTTGAAGGTCAGCCAGTACCAGCGCGGGAAGGTGGCGCGGCCGAGCAGGCTCATGCCGACGCAGATCACGATGCCGTAGGCGACGAGGCCCATCATCGGGTTGGGGAACCCGAAGGCGGAGGCCTGGTCGCTCTTCATGATGTTGCCGCAGGAGACGACCGGGTTCAGGCTGCAGCCCGGGGTGAAGTTCGGGTCCTCCAGCAGCTTGAACTTGTCGATGGTGATGACCCAGGAGGCCAGCAGTCCGGCCGCGCCCGTGATCACCAGCAGAACGGCGAGGAAACGACCGCCGCCCACGGACCGTGGGGCCTCGGCACCTTCCTGGTCGTGGGAGTCGGTGCTGATGCCTTCCCTGACTGTCGTCTTGCTCATCACGCCGTTTCCGTAGCTTGAGGGGGCCTTCCGGGCACGGTCATTGTGCCGCACACGCGCGCGTGTCCACCGTTCGATGGACATAAGGAAGTACGCGCGACGGTCCCGGAACGTTCGCTTCGGCGGGACGCTCGACGGCATGCCAGCACAGGCGTAGCCGCTCCAAGGACGCGCACCCGTGACCCTCGCGCGTCGACATCATCTGCGAGGACGAATCGACACTCGCCGGGTTGACGGTGTCCCGAGGGCTCCGCCCCCGAACCCCCGCTCCTCCAGGCACATCTCATCCCGTCCGGCGTTTGAGGACGAGGCCGTTCAGGCCGAAGCGGGGGTCTGGGGGCGGCAGCCCCCAGGGGACGGGCCGGGTAGGGGCGGCGGGGGCGAGGAAAACCAGCCCAGCCCACCCGCTCAGCTAAGCCGCGACTCCAGTTCCGCCACGATCTCGTTCACGCCGACAGGCACCTGCTCCCCGGACTCCATGTCCTTGAGCTGGACGACGCCTTCGGCGAGGTCGCGCTCGCCGGCGACGACGGTGTAGCGGGCGCCACTGCGGTTGGCGTTCTTCATGGCGCCCTTGAGCCCCTTGCCCCCGTAGGAGAAGTCGGCCGCGACCCCGTTCCGCCGCAACTCGGTGACCACCCGGAAGAGCACCCGCCGGGCCTCGTCCCCGAGCGGCACCGCGAACACACTGGTGGACGCGGGGAGTTCGAGGGACACGCCCTCGGCCTCCAGCGCGAGGACCGTACGGTCGACGCCGAGCGCCCAGCCGACGGACGGCAGCGCGGGACCACCGATCATCTCCGACAGGCCGTCATAGCGACCGCCGCCACCGACCGCGGACTGCGAACCCAGACCGTCGTGCACGAACTCGAACGTGGTGCGGGTGTAGTAGTCCAGCCCACGGACCAGCTTCGCGTCGTCCTCGAAGGAGACGCCGGCGGCCGTGATCAGCTCGCGCACCTCCTCGTGGTACGCCTTGCACGCGTCGCAGAGATAGTCCCGCAGCAAGGGAGCCCCGACCAGCTGCTTCTGGACGTCGTCACGCTTGTCGTCCAGGACCCGCAACGGGTTGATCTCAGCGCGGCGGAGCGTCTCCTCGTCCAGGTTCAGCCCCCGCAGGAAGTCCTGGAGCGCGGCCCGGTAGACGGGACGGCACTCCTGGTCGCCGAGGGAGTTGAGGAGGATCCGGAAGTTCCGCAGCCCGAGCGAGCGGTACGCCTGGTCGGCCAGGATGATCAACTCGGCGTCCAGCGCCGGGTCCTCGGCCCCGATCGCCTCGGCGCCGACCTGCGAGAAGTGGCGGTAACGGCCCTTCTGGGGGCGCTCGTAGCGGTAGTACGAGCCCGAGTACCAGAGCTTGACGGGGAGGTTGCCCACCTTGTGCAGGTTGGCTTCGAGGGCGGCGCGCAGCACGGAGGCGGTGCCCTCGGGGCGCAGCGCCAGCTGGTCGCCGCCCTTGGTCTCGAAGGCGTACATCTCCTTGGTCACGATGTCGGTGGACTCACCGACCCCGCGCGCGAACAGTTCGACGTTCTCGAATCCGGGCGTCTCGATGTAGCCGTAACCGGAGTTCCGCAGCGGCGAGGCGATCGCCTCGCGCACCGCGAGGAACGTCGCGCTGTCCGGCGGAATCAGGTCGTACGTGCCCTTGGGGGCCTTGAAGGTGCTCACGGGAAGTCTCTCGTCACATTCCTCGTCGAGGAGCGGAGGTCGGGTCCGCTCCCGGGCCGGGCGCCGCCACCTGCCGCAAGTACGGGTTGGTGGCGCGCTCCTGGCCGATGGTCGTCTGGGGGCCGTGGCCGGACAGCACCACGGTCGAGTCGTCGAGCGGCAGGCACACACGGGCCAGCGAGTCGAGGATCTCGGTGTGGGAGCCACCGGGCAGGTCGGTGCGTCCGATGGAGCCGGCGAAGAGCAGATCCCCGGAGAAGAACACGGAAGGGATCTCCGTGTTCTCGGGCATCCGGAACGTCACCGACCCCTTCGTATGGCCGGGCGCGTGCGCGACGGAGAAGTCGAGTCCGGCCAGCTTCAGCGCGGCGCCGTCCGTCAACTCCTTCACGTCGTCCGGCTCCCCGATGGTCAGCTCGCCCATCAGCGGCATCCCGATGGAGCGGCCGAGCGCCCGCTCCGGGTCGCTCATCATGTACCGGTCCTCGGGGTGGATCCACGCCGGTACGTCGTGCGCGCCGCACACCGGGACGACCGAGGCGACGTGGTCGATGTGGCCGTGCGTGAGGACGACCGCGACGGGCTTGAGCCGATGCTTGGCGAGCGCTTCCTCGACTCCCTGGGCGGCCTGGTGGCCCGGGTCGATGATCACGCACTCCTCGCCTGCGGCGGGGGCGACCAGATAACAGTTGGTGCCCCAGGCCCCGGCGGGGAACCCGGCAATGAGCACGTTCGTCCTTCGGTATGTCGTACGGGGAATGGCCTGTGGTGTGGATCAGAGCCTACCGGCGCTGCCGGAACCACAGCGAACCCATATACGGTACGGGTCACACGCAGGCGGTCGGCTCAACAGACGCACGCGTCCCACCTGACGTACGAGACGCATGAGGAGATAACCCGGTGGTCACCCAGGAACAGCGGCGGCGTCAGCTCGCCCGGGAGAAGTTCTTGCGGCAACAGCAGCGGCGCACGTCCGCTCGGCGCAAGGCCCACGCTCGCAACGCGGTGATCGCGTCGGTCCTCGGCGTTGTCGTCGTGGGCAGCGTGGTGTCGTACGCGACCGGGGTCTTCAAGAGCGACGACAACAAGTCGGACGCGGCGGCCGAGGCCAGCCCGAGCCCCTCCGCGCCCAGCAAGGCACCGGACCCCTGCGAGAAGGCCGCCGCGGGCAAGGTGAAGTCGCTGAGCTACAAGAAGGAGCCGGCGATCACCATCGACAAGTCGGCGGACTACGCGATGAAGCTGCAGACGACCTGCGGCACGATAGACATCGACATGCCGGCCTCGAAGGCCCCCCGCACCGTGAACTCGTTCAACTTCCTGGTGGGCAAGGGTTATCTGGACCACACCAAGTGCCACCGCCTGACCACGAACGGCATCTTCGTGCTGCAGTGCGGCGACCCGCAGGGCACCGGTATGGGCGGCCCCGGCTACACGATTCCGGACGAGAACCTCAAGGACAAGCGCCTCAAGGGCGACACGTACCCGGCGGGCACGGTGGCGATGGCCAACCAGTACAACGCCCAGACGAAGGAAGGCCGCAACTCCGGCGGCAGCCAGTTCTTCCTCGTGTACCAGGACAGTCCGTTGCCGGCCAACTACACACCGTTCGGGACTATTTCCGAATCGGGCATGAAGGTCATGGAGAAAATCGCCAAGGCCGGCGAGAGCACTGGCCAGGGCGACGGCGCACCCAATGCGACCGTCGTGATCGACAAGGCGACCGTGACGAAATCCTGACCTCCAGCAGCGAAATTTCGGTCGCGCGGGATGCGGACAGCCGCCCCGCCGGTCGCCTATGTTGGCCGTGACGAAACTGTGGACGATGCCCGGGGGTAATGCAGCCCCACGCAGGCATCATGTGGAGGAGGCGCTGTGAGCAGCGACCCGTGGGGCCGCGTCGACGAGACGGGGACCGTGTACGTGCGTACGGCCGACGGCGAGCAGGTCGTCGGTTCCTGGCAGGCCGGTTCTCCCGACGAGGCACTGGCCTACTTCGAGCGCAAGTACGAGGGCCTGGTCGTGGAGATCGGCCTCCTCGAACGACGAGTGAAGACCACCGACCTGTCCGCGAAGGACGCCCAGATCGCCATCGACCACATTCGCGAGCAGGTGGACGCCCACCACGCGGTCGGAGATCTGGACGCGCTGAAGGTGCGGCTGGACAAACTCGTCGAGACGGTCGAGGCACGCCGCGAGGAGCGCAAGGCGCAGCGGGCGAAGCAGTCCGACGAGGCCCGGCACTCCAAGGAGGCGCTGGTCACCGAGGCGGAGGAGCTGGCCCAGTCCGACCAGTGGCGGGCCGCCGGTGAGCGGCTGCGGGCGCTCGTGGACACCTGGAAGGGTCTGCCGCGGCTCGACCGGAAGTCCGACGACGAGCTGTGGCACCGCTTCTCGCACGCGCGCTCGGCGTTCTCCAAGCGCCGCAAGGCGCACTTCGCGTCGCTGGACGCGCAGCGCGAGGAGGCCCGCAAGACCAAGGAGAAGCTGGTCGCGGAGGCCGAGTCGCTGTCGGCCTCGACGGACTGGGGTCCCACGGCCGCCCGCTACCGCGAGCTGATGGCGGACTGGAAGGCCGCGGGCCGTGCCCAGCGCGAGCACGAGGACGATCTGTGGAACCGCTTCCGCGGTGCCCAGGACGTGTTCTTCGCGGCGCGCAGCTCGGTCTTCGCCGAGCGGGACGCGGAGCAGACGGAGAACCTGAAGCTCAAGGAGGAGCTGGCCGAGGAGGCCGAGAAGCTCCTCCCGGTGCAGGACCTGAAGGCGGCGCGGGCCGCCTTCCGCTCGATCAACGAGCGGTGGGAGGCCATCGGCCATGTGCCGCGTGACGCCCGCCCGAAGGTCGAGGGCCGGATGCACACGGTGGAGCGGGCCCTCCAGGAGTCCGAGGAGACCGAGTGGCGCCGGACGAACCCGGAGGCACGCGCGCGTGCCGAGGGTCTGACCGGTCAGCTCCAGGCGGCCGTGGACAAGCTGCAGGGCCAGATCGAGACGGCGCGGTCCTCTGGCAACAACGCCCGGGCCGACAAGCTCCAGAAGGAGCTCGACGGCCGCCAGGCCCTCCTTGAGCAGGCACTGAAGGGTCTGCAGGAGTTCGGCGGCTGAGGCCACCGGATCCGCGGAGTTTTTCCGCTTCTACGTAGAGGGGCTTCCGTACGACATGTACGGAAGCCCCTCTACGTAGTGGCCGATTTACGGACGGACCGGCTACGGCCTGCGCGCCGACGTCACCCGGTACACGTCGTACACGCCCTCGACTCCCCTGACCGCCTTCAGGACGTGACCCAGGTGCTTCGGGTCGCCCATCTCGAAGGTGAAGCGGGAGGTGGCCACCCGGTCGCGGGACGTCTGGACGGCCGCCGACAGGATGTTGACGTGCTGGTCGGACAGAACCCTGGTGACGTCCGACAGGAGCCGTGAGCGGTCCAGTGCCTCCACCTGGATGGCGACCAGGAAGACCGAGGACTGGGTGGGCGCCCACTCGACCTCGAGGATGCGCTCGGGCTCGCGGGACAGCGAGTCCACGTTGACGCAGTCGGTGCGGTGGACCGATACGCCACTGCCACGCGTGACGAAGCCCATGATCGGGTCGCCGGGAACGGGCGTACAACAGCGGGCGAGCTTGACCCACACGTCGTCGACGCCCTTGACGACCACGCCCGGGTCGGCGTTCGACCGGCGCTTGCGGCCGCGGCCACGCGCGGGCGGGACGCTCTCGTCGATCTCCTCGGTGGCCGCTTCCTCGCCGCCGAGCGCCTGGACCAGCTTCTGCACGACGTTCTGCGCGGCCACGTGGCCCTCGCCGATCGCCGCGTACAGGGACGAGATGTCGGGGTAGCGCATCTCGTGCGCGAGCGTGACCAGCGAGTCGCCGGTGAGGATGCGCTGGATCGGCAGGTTCTGCTTGCGCATGGCGCGCGCGATGGCGTCCTTGCCCTGCTCGATCGCCTCGTCGCGGCGCTCCTTGGAGAACCAGGCCCGGATCTTGTTGCGGGCGCGCGGGGACTTCACGAAGCCCAGCCAGTCGCGGGAAGGGCCCGCGCCGGCCGCCTTCGAGGTGAAGACCTCGACCAGGTCGCCGTTGTCCAGGGTGGATTCGAGCGGTACGAGGCGTCCGTTGACCCTCGCTCCTATGGTCCGGTGGCCGACCTCCGTGTGGACCGCGTACGCGAAGTCCACCGGCGTCGCCCCGGCCGGGAGCGCTATGACGTCGCCCTTCGGCGTGAAGACGAAGACCTCGTTGCGGGACAGGTCGAAGCGCAGGGACTCCAGGAACTCGCTGGGGTCCTCGGTCTCCTTCTGCCAGTCGAGCAACTGGCGCAGCCACGCCATGTCGTTGACGGCGTCCTTGTCCTTGCCGAGTCCCCTGGGCGCGTCCGTGCGCACCTTGGAGGCTCCGGCGGAGGGCTCCTGCTTGTACTTCCAGTGCGCGGCGATGCCGTACTCGGCGCGGCGGTGCATGTCGAACGTACGGATCTGGAGTTCGACCGGCTTGCCGTTCGGACCGATCACCGTCGTGTGCAGCGACTGGTACATGTTGAACTTGGGCATCGCGATGTAGTCCTTGAACCGCCCCGGAACCGGGTTCCAGCGGGCGTGGACGGTGCCCAGTGCCGCATAGCAGTCGCGGACCGTGTCGACGAGGACGCGGATGCCCACCAGGTCGTAGATCTCCGCGAAGTCACGGCCGCGGACGATCATCTTCTGGTAGACGCTGTAGTAGTGCTTCGGGCGGCCGGTGACGGTCGCCTTGATGCGGGCCGCGCGCAGGTCGGACTGGACCTCGTCGGTCACTATGGCGAGGTACTCGTCGCGCTTGGGGGCGCGCTCGGCGACCAGGCGCACGATCTCGTCGTACATCTTGGGGTAGAGGATCGCGAAGGCGAGGTCCTCCAGCTCCCACTTGATGGTGTTCATGCCCAGGCGGTGCGCCAGCGGAGCGTAGATCTCCAGCGTCTCGCGGGCCTTCTTCTCCTGCTTCTCGCGCTTGAGGTAGCGCATGGTGCGCATGTTGTGCAGGCGGTCGGCGAGCTTGATGACCAGGACGCGCGGGTCCTTGGCCATGGCGACGACCATCTTGCGGACGGTCTCGGCCTGGGCGGCCTCGCCGAACTTGACCTTGTCGAGCTTGGTGACGCCGTCGACGAGCAGCGCGACCTGGTCGCCGAAGTCCCGCTTGAGGGTGTCCAGGCCGTACTCGGTGTCCTCGACGGTGTCGTGCAGCAGGCCCGCCATCAGCGTGGCCGGGTCCATGCCCAGTTCGGCGAGGATCGTCGTCACGGCGAGCGGGTGCGTGATGTACGGGTCGCCGCTCTTGCGCTTCTGGCCGCGGTGCCAGCGCTCGGCGACCTGATAGGCCTTCTCGACCTGCCGCAGGGTGGCGGTCTCGATCTTCGGGTCGTTGCTGCGCACTATCCGCAGCAGGGGCTCCAGGACCGGGTTGTACGGGTTGGACCGCTGGACGCCGAGACGGGCCAGGCGGGCGCGTACGCGGTTGGAGGAGCCGCCGCCGGAGCGTGCGGGCTGGCCGGCCGTGGGGCGGGCCGCGGACGCGGGTGCCTGGCGCTCGGGGGCGGCCGACTCGGGGCGTGGCTGCTCAGCCGCCTTGGCTCCGGCCGCGGGCTCGGCGGAGCCGTTCTTCGCGGGCGCGCTCGCGGGTGGTGCGGGCGTGCCTGCGGGCGCCGCGGACTTCTCGGGCTTGGCGGCGGTGAGTGGCTGGGCCTCGTCTGGCAAGAGGACTCCTCGTGCGCGATCCGGGTCCCCGGTCAGGTTCCGGAGACCCCATGGTAGCGATCCTGGGCTCCGGACTCGCCTTCGGCCGGTGAGACCGCCTTCTACGGGAGAAACGCGAGAGGCGGGCACCGGATTCCTCCGGGCCCGCCTCCGCGGTGTCCTGCGGGTGCCTCAGACGTGTCGTACAGGCGCCTCAGGGGTTGCTCAGACCTTGAGCAGCGCCTCCAGCGGGGCGCCGTCCAGGGCCGGCTCCAGCCGGGCACGGCCGCCCAGGAAACCGAGCTCCATGAGGACGGCGACGCCGGCGACCCGGGCACCGGCCCGGCGGATCAGCCGGAGCGAGGCCTCGGCGGTGCCACCGGTGGCGAGGACGTCGTCGACGACCATCACGCGGTCCTCCGCGCTCAGGTCCTCGGCGTGCACCTCGATCTCGGCGGAGCCGTACTCCAGGTCGTACGTCTGGCCGAGCGTCGCTCCGGGGAGCTTGCCCGCCTTGCGTACGGGGATGAAGCCGAGCCCTGCGCGGACCGCGACGGGCGCGCCCAGGATGAAGCCGCGGGCCTCCAGGCCGACGATCTTCGTGGCGCCGTTGCGGACACTGATCTCTGCCAGCGCGTCGGTGAGCGCCGTGAACGCCGCCGGGTCGGCCAGGAGCGGGGTGATGTCCTTGAACATCACTCCCGGCTCCGGATAGTCCGCGACGTCACGGATACGGCTGAGCAGCAGCTCCTCGATACCGGTCATCGGCGCTTCCCCGACGGCCGGCCGCGCCCCCTGCCACGGGACGACGGCTGGGCCCGCTGGGCGCGCGGTCCGACGACCGCAGGGGTCGCGTCGTCGTCCTCGCGGTCCTCGTCGTCGTAGCGCTCGTCGACGACCGGGGCCTCCAGGGACTCGCCCTTCGCGGCTGCCGCGGCCCGCTTGGCGAGCACGCGCTTGCGCAGGGCCTTCATCTGCGGCTCGCGCTCCTTGAGGTCGGCGACGAGCGGCGTGGCGATGAAGATCGAGGAGTACGCACCGGCCGCGAGGCCGACGAACAGCGACAGCGAGATGTCGTTGAGCATGCCCGCGCCGAGCACACCGCCACCGATGAACAGCAGGCCGCCGACCGGGAGCAGCGCGACGACCGTGGTGTTGATGGAACGCACCAGGGTGCCGTTGATCGAGCGGTCCGCGATCTCGCTGTAGGTCCAGCGGGTCTGTTTGGTGATGTCCTTCGTCTGCTCCTTGAGACTGTCGAAGACGACGACGGTGTCGTAGAGCGAATAACCGAGGATCGTCAGCAGACCGATCACCGTGCCTGGCGTGACCTCGAAGCCGACCAGGGCGTAGACGCCGACGGTGATGGTGATGTCGTGGATGAGCGCCACGAGGGCGGCCACGGCCATTCGCCACTCGAAGGCGATGGCCAGATAGATCACCACCAGGACCAGGAAGATCGCCAGGCCCTGCCAGGCCTTGTTGGCGACCTGATCACCCCAGCTGGGGCCGACCAGGTCGGCGTTGATCTTCTCCGCGTCGACCTTCAGGTCCTTGGCGAGCTCCTGCTTGATCTGGTCGGACTTGCCGGTGTCGATGCCGGCGATCTGGATGCGCAGTCCGCCGTTGCCGAGCTTCTGGACGATCGCGTCGTGGCCGGAGGCCTCTTCCGCGTACGTCTCGGCCTGGCTCACCGAGATGCTGGTCTTCTCGGTGGTGAAGACGGCGCCGCCCTGGAACTCGATGCCCATGTTCAGGCCGCGCACCGCCAGGCCGACGATGGCCGTGATGGTGATCAGGATGGAGATGCCGTACCAGAGCTTGCGCTTGCCGACGAAGTCGTAGCCGATCTCGCCGCGGTGGAGCCGGGCGCCGAGGGTGCCGAGTTTCGACATCTCAGGCCTCCTTCGTGTCGACGGGAGCGGACACGCGACGGGTACGGCGCAGCGGCGGCTGGACGCCCAGTCGCTTCGGGTCGAGGCCGGACCAGCTGTGGCCCTCCGCGAAGAACTTCTTGCGGGCGAGGATCGTCATCAGCGGCTTGGTGAAGAAGAAGACGACGACCACGTCGAGCAGGGTGGTCAGACCGAGCGTGAACGCGAAGCCCTGGACCTTGCCGACCGTGACGACGAAGAGCACGGCCGCGGCGAGGAACGACACGAAGTCGGAGACCAGGATGGTGCGCCGGGCGCGCGGCCAGCCGCGCTCGACCGCGGGCCGCAGCGTACGGCCCTCACGGATCTCGTCACGGATGCGTTCGAAGAACACGATGAACGAGTCCGCCGTGATGCCGATGGCCACGATGGCGCCGCAGACCGCCGGCAGGTTCAGGGCGAAGCCGATGGCCGGGCCGAGCAGCGACATGATCACGTAGGTCATGACCGCGGAGACCAGCAGCGACGCGATGGCGATGAGCGACAGACCCCGGTAGTAGGCCACCAGGTAGATGATGACCAGCGCCAGACCGATGGCGCCGGCGATCAGACCGGCCTCCAGCTGCTCGCCGCCGAGCGCGGCGGTGACGGTGGTGACGCTCGCCTCCGTGAAGGTGAGCGGCAGCGCGCCGTACGACAGCATGTTGGCCAGGTCCTCGGCCTCCTGCTGCTTGAAGCTGCCGGAGATCTCCGCGCTGCCGCCGGTCAGCGCCTGGCTGACGAACGGGTCGGAGACGACCTCACCGTCGAGGACGATGGCGAACTGGTTCTGCGGGGACTGGTTCTGCGCCAGCTTGCCCGTGATGCTCGCGAACTTCTTGGCTCCCTTGGACGTGAAGTCCATGGTGACCTTCCAGCCCGCGGCACCCTGGGTGTCGAACAGGGCCGAGGCCTTGTCGACGTCGGTGCCCTCGACCTCGGCCGGGCCGAGGATGTACTTCTGCCACTGGCCCTGGGAGTTCTGACCACAGGCCACGGTCGGGTCCGAGGCCTTGACGCCGTCACCGGCCTTCGCGCGGACCGTCTTCTTGGAGCAGTCGAGCGCGGTGTACTGCGCCTGGAGCTTGGCGGTCGCCGGGTCGGTGCTCGCGGACGGCGAGGCGGACGGGCTGGACGAAGGGGAACCGCTCCCGGACGGGGTGGGGTCGGCCTTCAGCGCGTCGGTGACCGCGCGGCCCTGCGTGCTGGACGTGGCCGAGGGGGTCGTGGAGGAGGTGGCCTTGTCGGTGGCCTTGTCCTTGTCGCTGTCCTTGTCCGAACCCGTGGAGGCGCTGCTGGAGGCGCTCGGCGAGGGGCTGGCCGCCGGGTCCCCACCGGAGACCTCGGTGGTCAGGACGGGACGGAAGTAGAGCTTGGCGGTGGTGCCGACCTGTTCCCGGGCCTGCTCGGAGTTGGTGCCCTTGGGGATGTTGACGATGATGTTGCTCTCGCCCTGGGTCTGCACCTCCGCCTCGGTGACGCCCAGACCGTTGACACGGCGGTTCATGATGTCGACCGCGGTGTTCATGTTGGTCGGGTTGATCGCGTTCTTCTGGCCCGGCTCGTTCTTCGCCTGGAGCGTGATGCTCGTACCGCCGGCGAGGTCGATGCCGAGGCGCGGCGTCGTGTGTCCGGAGGCGAACATGCCGCCGGTGAGCGCCACGATGGCGATCAGGATCAGGGCCAAGGTGCGCCCCGGCCTGCCCTGGGTGCCCTGTCGGCCCTTCTTAGGTGCTGCCACCTTCTCGTTCTCCCTCTTCGTCCGCCCGGTGACCGAAGTACCTGCGCGGACGGGCATGAATGGTGTCGAGATTCCGTGCGAAGCCACACGTCCCGGGGACCGCGGCGCGCGAGCGGCGCACTCCGCGGTCCCCGGTCATGACTACTTCGCGTCGGACTCGCCGTCGGACTTCTTCAGGTCAGCCTCATCGGCCTTCTTCGGCTCCGCGTCGGCGGACTCCTCGACGGGCTCGTCGGCCGCGTCCTTCTTGCCGAGGTCGATGGGCTTGTCGTCGGAAGCGTCGGCGGGCTCGTCGGTCTCGGTGAGGGAGGAGGCGTCGTCCGGGACGACGGACTCGTCTTCCTTGAGGTCGTGCTCGATGCCGTGAACGAGGCGGTTGTACTCGTCGTCGCTGAGGACCGCGCCGATCGCGTTCTTCGCGAAGAGCAGGTCGACGCCCGGGCCTGCGTCAAGGAGGACCGTGTCCTCGTTGACCTCCTTCACCGTTGCGTACATGCCACCGATCGTGCGGACGCCGGAGCCGGGCTGCATGTCGTTGCGCATCTGCGCAGCCGCATTCTGCTTCTTCTTGGCCGACCGGGTCATCAGGAACATGGCCCCGATGAGCACGATGAACGGGAGGAGGGTCACGAGACTCACGGGACGGAACTTCCTTCATTCGACCGCGATGGTGAGCGGCCTGATGGATGGGGGTATGTACGCCGCCGGCAAAGGCGGCATCGGCGGAGTCTAAGCGAGTCCGCCGTCAAGGAACAACGCTCAGCATGGCACCGGGGTTCCTGACCTCGCGAGCCCCCTCGCCGTCACGCCCCGAACAGGTCCTGTTGTCCGTTTCCACCGGTTGACGGCCGGGGCGGGGTGAGGCCGAAATGGGCCCATGCCGCCGGTGTGGCCACCCGCCCGCGGGGCGTACGGGCCAGTAGCCCCTCACGGACGAGGAAGGGCTCGGCGACCTCCTCCACGGTCTCGCGCTCCTCCCCCACCGCGACGGCGAGAGTGGACAGACCGACCGGGCCGCCGCCGAAGAGCTTGATCAGCGCTTCGAGGACACCGCGGTCCAGGCGGTCGAGGCCTCGGCTGTCCACTTCGTAGACGGCGAGGGCGGCGCCGGCGATCTCGCGGGTGACGAAGCCGTCGGCCTTGACCTGGGCGTAGTCGCGGACTCGGCGGAGGAGCCGGTTGGCGATACGGGGTGTGCCACGGGAGCGGCCCGCGATCTCGGCGGCGCCCGCGGGGTCGATCTCGACGTCCAGCAGGTTCGCGGAGCGGTGGATGACGCGCTCCAGCTCGGCGGGCTCGTAGAACTCCATGTGGGCGGTGAAACCGAAGCGGTCCCGCAGCGGGGGCGGCAGCAGGCCCGCGCGCGTGGTGGCGCCGACGAGCGTGAAGGGCGGCAGTTCGAGCGGGATGGCGGTGGCGCCCGGGCCCTTGCCGACGATCACGTCGACCCGGAAGTCCTCCATCGCCATGTAGAGCATCTCCTCGGCGGGCCGCGACATGCGGTGGATCTCGTCGAGGAAGAGGACCTCGCCCTCCTGGAGGGAGGAGAGGATCGCGGCGAGGTCGCCCGCGTGCTGGATGGCGGGGCCGCTGGTGATGCGGATGGGGGCTTCCATCTCGGCGGCGATGATCATCGAGAGGGTGGTCTTGCCGAGGCCGGGGGCGCCGGAGAGCAGGACGTGGTCGGCGGTGGCGCCACGCGCGCGTGCGGCCCGCAGGACGAGGTCGAGCTGCTCGCGGACCTTCTCCTGGCCGATGAACTCGCCGAGGTCCTTGGGGCGCAGGGCGGCCTCGACGGCCTGCTCCTCATGGTCGGCGGACGCACCGACGAGCCGCTCGGCGGTGTCGTCGTCGGCCGTGTCGTCCCAGTTCATGTGCTGTGCCTCGCGAGGTAGTGGGTCCGGGTCGTACGAGCATGGGGCGGGCGGTGCCGCGCTCCGGAGGGGCGTGGGGCCGTATCGATTGCGGCTCTGCCGCGTGGGCGCGACCGGCCGCAACGGACCCGCAGTTTCACGACCGCACCTCCGGCTGGGCTCAACGCGCTCTGTTGAGGGTCTGCAGGGCGGCCTTCAACAGCTGGCCGATCTGCGGCGTCCCGGCCGCCTCCGCCTGCGGCGCCACCGCGGAGACCGCCTCGTCGGCCTCGCGGGTCGCGTACCCGAGGCCGATCAGCGCGGCGTGCAGCTGCTCGCGCCAGCCGGCCGTGACGGGGGTGCCGATGGCATGGCCGCCGGTGCCGAGGGGCTCGCCGAGGCGGTCCTTGAGCTCCAGGAGGAGCTTCTGGGCGCCCTTCTTGCCGATGCCCGGGACGGCGGTGAGGGTCTTCTCGTCGCCGGTGGACACCGCGCGGCGCAGGGCGTCGGGGCTGTGCACCGCGAGCATGGCCTGGGCCAGCCGCGGGCCGACACCGCTCGCGGTCTGCAGCAGCTCGAAGGTCCCCCGCTCGTCGTCGTCGGCGAAGCCGTACAGCGTCAGCGAGTCCTCCCGTACGACGAGGGAGGTGGCGAGCTTGGCCTGCCGGCCCATGCGGAGTCCGGAGAGCGTGTTCGGCGTGCACTGGACCGCGATGCCGATGCCGCCCACCTCGACCACCGCGGAGTCGGGCGCGAGGGCGGCGACGGGGCCGCTGACGAAGGCGATCATGCGGTACGGCCTTTCGGTGCTTGTTGCGATGCGGGTTTCGACGCGTGGTTCGGTGCTTGCCGCGATGCGGCTTTCGACGCGTGCAGGGCGGCGGCCTGCTGGAGCCGGTTCTGCGCGACGGCCTGCTGCAGGCGGTTCTGGGCGGGCGCGCGCCAGATGTGGCAGATCGCGAGGGCGAGGGCGTCCGCCGCGTCGGCGGGCTTCGGGGGTGCGTCGAGCCGGAGCAGCCTGGTGACCATGGCACCGACCTGGGCCTTGTCCGCGCGGCCGTTACCGGTGACGGCGGCCTTGACCTCGCTCGGCGTGTGCAGGGCCACGGGAATCCCGCGCCGGGCGGCGCACAGCATGGCGACCGCGCTGGCCTGGGCCGTGCCCATCACCGTACGGACGTTGTGCTGGCTGAACACCCGCTCCACCGCGACGAATTCGGGCCGGTACTCGTCGAGCCACTGCTCGATGCCCTGCTCGATGGCGACGAGGCGCTGCCCCAACTCCGCGTCGGCGGGCGTCCGTACGACACCGACGCCGTGCATGGTCAGGGGCCGGCCGGCGACGCCTTCGACCACACCGACACCGCACCGGGTCAGTCCGGGGTCAACGCCCAGTACCCGCACCCGCCCCCTCCTTCGATCTCCCCAGCCACCGCTGGGAGGTGCCCCCAGTTTGTGCAGGCTATCGGGTGCCACCGACATCGCTTGCCAGCGACGCCCGACAAAGCGACGGGCCGACGGAGTGTGTCCCGTCGGCCCGTTGAACCCGTGCGGCTCGTGGCGGCGCTACGCGTCCACCTTCTCCATGACCTCGTCGCTCACGTCGAAGTTGGCGAAGACGTTCTGCACGTCGTCGCTGTCCTCAAGGGCGTCGATGAGCTTGAAGATCTTCCTGGCGCCCTCCTCGTCCAGCTCGACCTGCATGGTCGGGACGAAGTTGGCGTCGGCGGAGTCGTAGTCGATCCCGGCGTCCTGGAGGGCGGTGCGCACCGCGACCAGGTCGGTGGCCTCGGAGATGACCTCGAAGGACTCGCCCAGGTCGTTGACCTCCTCGGCGCCGGCGTCGAGCACGGCACCCAGGACGTCGTCCTCGCCCAGCTCGCCCTTGGGGACGATCACGACGCCCTTGCGGTTGAACAGGTACGAGACGGAGCCCGGGTCGGCCATGTTGCCGCCGTTGCGGGTCATGGCGACGCGGACGTCCGAGGCGGCGCGGTTGCGGTTGTCGGTGAGGCACTCGATGAGCACCGCGACACCGTTCGGACCGTAGCCCTCGTACATGATCGTCTCGTAGTCGGCGCCACCGGCTTCGAGACCGGCGCCGCGCTTGACCGCGGAGTCGATGTTCTTGTTCGGGACCGAGCTCTTCTTGGCCTTCTGGATGGCGTCGAAGAGCGTCGGGTTACCGGCGGGGTCGGCACCGCCGGTGCGGGCCGCGACCTCGATGTTCTTGATCATCTTCGCGAAGAGCTTGCCGCGCTTGGCGTCGATCACGGCCTTCTTGTGCTTCGTCGTAGCCCATTTAGAGTGGCCGGACATCTGCCTGTCTCCTTCGCGTAACCCAACTCTTTACGAACCCCAGGAATCCTACTAGGACCCCGGAGCCAGGTTCGCGCGCACCATCTCGACGAACAGGCCGTGCACGCGGTGGTCGCCGGTCAGTTCCGGGTGGAACGACGTGGCGAGCGCGTTGCCCTGACGTACGGCGACGATGTGGCCGTCGTGCTCGGCCAGCACCTCTGTCTCCGCACCCACGGACTCGACCCAGGGGGCGCGGATGAAGACGCCGTCCACAGGATCGCCCTCCACACCCTTCACGTCGACCGTCGCCTCGAAGGATTCGTTCTGCCGTCCGAAGGCGTTGCGCCGCACGATCATGTCGATGCCGCCGATGGTCTCCTGGCCCGAGCGCGGGTCGAGGATCTTGTCGGCGAGCATGATCATGCCCGCGCAGGTGCCGTATACGGGCATACCGGCCCGCACGCGCGCGCGGAGGGGCTCCATCAGGCCGAAGAGGACGGCCAGTTTGGAGATGGTCGTGGACTCGCCGCCCGGGATGACGAGTCCGTCGACCTCGGCGAGTTCCTCGGGGCGCCGCACCGCCCTGCCCACGGCGTCCGCCGCGGCCAGGGCGACCAGGTGCTCCCGTACGTCGCCCTGGAGAGCCAGGACACCTACGACAGGTACTTCGGTCATGGGTGGGTTACCAGCCACGGTTCGCGTAGCGCTCGGCCTCGGGGAGGGTGTCGCAGTTGATGCCGACCATGGCCTCGCCGAGGTTGCGGGACGCCTCCGCGATGATCTTCGGGTCGTCGTAGAAGGTGGTGGCCTTCACGATGGCGGCGGCGCGCTTGGCCGGGTCGCCGGACTTGAAGATGCCGGAGCCGACGAAGACGCCCTCGGCGCCGAGCTGGCGCATCAGCGCGGCGTCGGCCGGGGTGGCCACGCCACCGGCGGAGAACAGGACGACCGGGAGCTTGCCGAGCTCGGCGACCTCCTTGACGATCTCGTACGGGGCGCGCAGCTCCTTGGCGGCGGCGTACAGCTCGTTGTTGTCGTAGCCGCGCAGCTTGGCGATCTCGTTCTTGATCTGGCGCAGGTGGCGGACCGCCTCGACGACGTTGCCGGTGCCGGCCTCGCCCTTGGAGCGGATCATGGCGGCGCCCTCGGCTATGCGGCGCAGGGCCTCGCCCAGGTTCGTGGCGCCACAGACGAAGGGGGTCGTGAAGGCCCACTTGTCGGAGTGGTTGACCTCGTCGGCGGGGGTGAGGACCTCGGACTCGTCGATGTAGTCGACGCCGAGGGACTGCAGGACCTGGGCCTCCACGAAGTGGCCGATGCGCGACTTGGCCATCACCGGGATGGAGACGGCCTCGATGATGCCCTCGATCATGTCGGGGTCGGACATGCGCGCCACACCGCCGTCCTTGCGGATGTCGGCGGGCACGCGCTCCAGGGCCATGACGGCCACGGCGCCCGCGTCCTCGGCGATCTTCGCCTGCTCCGGCGTGACGACGTCCATGATCACGCCGCCCTTGAGCTGCTCGGCCATGCCGCGCTTCACACGCGCGGTGCCGGTGGCAGGGGTGTCGGTGGACTGGGCGGGAGTGGAGAGCGTGCTGGACAAGGGTTGACCTCACTCGGTGAAAGAGGGCTTCTACAGACACCGAGGAAACGCTTGAGGACCAGGCCACTGCAAGGGCCAATGGGGAGGCGGTGGCTCATTTTCCCGGCCCTGGGGGCGCGTTTCCCGTGGTCAGGCCGGGCGGTCGGGGCTGTGACCAGGGACGTCGGGTGCTGTGGCCGACGGCGTCGAATCCTCTGCCCGGAGGCCCTCTTCGGGGTCCACGCGCGCGTGGACTACGTTCCCGGGCGGTCCGCGAGGGCGACCGGAGCCTCGTCGTCCATCTCGAACGCCAGCGGGAAGGGCGCGTGGCCGGCCAGCCGGAACCAGCGCACCTTGCGGTGGCGGCGCAGGGCGCGGGCCGCCCGTACGGCGTCGTTGTGGAAGCGCCGGGCCATCGGAACCCGGCGGACCGCCTGGGCGAGTTCACGTGCCGCGTCCTCGCCACCGGGGACCGCCTGAACCGCCTCGACCTGCTGGACCTCTCCGAAGACGGCCCGCAGCGCCTGGCTGAGGTCGCTCTCGGCGACCTCCCTGTTGTCCTCCTCGGCCTGGCGGGCCGCGTGCGCCGCTTCGTAGAGCACCATCGAGGCGGCCGGGTCGAGCACTCCGGAAGTGGCCAGTTCCTGTGCCACCGACGCCCTCCGGAGCAACTGCGCGTCGAGCGCGGCCCGCGCCGCGTCGATCCGCGAGTGCAACCGGTCGAGCCGGCCCGCGGTCCAGCTCAGGTAGAGGCCGATCGCCACGAGGGCGACCACGATCCAGATCAGTGTGGAGGTCACGGTCGCACACGCTACCGGTGCGCCCCGGGCCGCCCGCCCCGGCATGGCCCCACACGACGATCAGCGACCGAGCTGCGGGAAGGCGCCGCGGGCCGCTACGCCCGCACATGCCCGCACGGCGCGGCACATCCGTACGCCCGCACCGCCACACACCCACGCGTCCGCACCGCCGCACCGGCGCACCGGCGCACCGGCACAGCAACCCCGGTGACCTGCCGTCAGATCCGGACGCCGCTGCCGCCATCCCGCCCAAGGCCTCGCACTCGACAGCCCCGGCCACTCCGGTCTCGGCGGCAAGATCGGCCCACAACCGCCCGGAAAACAGGGCGAGTTCGAGCTCGGGCCCCGTACGCGGGCCGCGCCGCAGCAGTGCTCTCACGGGCCCACCGGGTCGACGCCGCAACCTCCCCGGGACGCGGAAGGGCGGCCCGGCCCCTCCGTCGCCCCGGCAGCCCCGCCATACGCGGGGCGCCTACGCGAGCGTCAGTCGTTCAGCTCTCCGGGTGCCCCGACCGCCGGGCCGACCTCATGTGCGGCGTCGGCGCTCACGATCGTGAACCGCATGGAGCAGATGTCCTCCGGCACGGCCTCGACCCGGCGCCCGAGCCGTTGCTCGATGATCCGCGCCACCGCGAAGAGCCGGATGCGCTCCTCCGGCGTGTGCGCGGGGAAGACGGCCCAGCCCTGGCGGGCCAGCTGCGCGCCGATCTCGGTGGCGAAGACCGAGCGGCTGCGGAGCTCCTCCTCGGCCGTCAGAGGAGTCCTGGTGGCCTCCTGGGGCACTTCCCGGACATCACCACGTACGTCCCCCGAGCCATGTGCGTCCCACACCGCGCGCGTCCCCCGCCCTCAGTCCCGCACCAGGCCGAGTCGGGCCAGCAGCCCGCCCGGCTCGTCGGGCTCGTCTGCGGCGACCGCGGCGGCGCCGTCGGTGACCGTCTCGTAGACGGACAGGATGTCCGCGCCGACCGTCGACCAGTCGAAGCGCCGCACATGCGCGCTCCCCCGCGCGCGCAGTTCCGCGCGGCGCGCAGGATCGCCGAGCAGCCGCAGCGCCGAGGCGGCCAGCGCGTCGGCGTCCTCGTTGGCGAACAGTTCGCCCGCCGCGCCCTGGTCGAGGACCTGCGCGAACGCGTCGAGGTCGGAGGCGAGCACGGGCGCGCCCGCCGACATGGCCTCGACGAGGATGATCCCGAAGCTCTCGCCGCCGGTGTTGGGCGCGACGTACAGGTCGACGCTGCGCAGGAACCGCGCCTTGTCGTCGTCGCTCACCATGCCGAGGAACTCGACGCGCGACCGGAGCTCCGCGGGGAGCTTCTCGACGGCCTCCTCCTCGTCACCGCGCCCGGCGACAAGGAGCCGCGTCCCCGGCCGCTCGGCGAGGATCTTCGGCAGCGCCTTCATGAGGACCGGCAGGCCCTTGCGGGGCTCGTCGATACGCCCTATGAAGCCGATCGTGTCCCCCTGCCACTCGGCCTTGGGCTCCGCCTTCGCGAAGAAGTCCACGTCGACGCCGTTCGGGATGACGACGGCGTCACCGCCCAGGTGCTCGACGAGGGTGCGCCGCGCGTACTCGCTCACCGCGATGCGTGCCCTGATCTTCTCCAGTGCGGGCTGCAGGATCGGGTACGCGGCGATCATCGCCCGGGACCGCGGGTTCGACGTGTGGAAGGTGGCGACGATCGGCCCCTGCGCGGCCCAGCAGGCCAGCAGGCCCAGCGACGGCGAGGCCGGCTCGTGGATGTGGATCACGTCGAACGTGCCGTCGTGCAGCCAGCGCCGCACCCGCGCGGCCGACAGGAACCCGAAGTTGAGGCGCGCGACCGAGCCGTTGTACGGCACCGGGACGGCCCGGCCCGCCGAGACGACGTACGGCGGAAGGGGGGTGTCGTCGTCGGCCGGAGCGAGGACGGACACGTCGTGTCCGAGGTCGATGAGGTGGTCCGCCAGATCGCGGATGTGGAACTGGACTCCCCCGGGCACGTCCCAGGAGTACGGGCAGACGATGCCGATTCTCACGGCTGTTCCCCCTCGGCCGGCCCGGAGCGGGGCTCCAGGTCGGCGAGCCACAAGCGCTGCAGCATGTGCCAGTCCTCCGGATGGTCGGCGATACCCGTGGCGAAGGCGTCGGCCAGCGCCTGCGTCATGACAGACGTCTTCTCGGCCCGGCTACCTGACTCGGGGACGTCGACGGGCGGATGGACCCGGCCCCGCATCACGGGCGAGTCGTCGTACCAGAGTGTCACCGGCAGCAGCAGCGCACCGGTCTGCTGGGCGAGCAGCGCCGGGCCCGCGGGCATCCGGGTGGCGTCCCCGAAGAACTTGACCTCGACCCCGGAGGCCGACAGATCGCGCTCGGCGACCAGGCAGACGAGGCCACCGTCGCGCAGCCGCCGGGCCAGCGTGCCGAACGCGGTGCCGCCGCTGTGCGGCAGGACCTCCATGCCGAGGCTCTCGCGGTAGGCGACGAACCGGTCGTAGAGCTTCGCCGGCTCCAGCCGCTCGGCGACCGTCGTGAACGGCGTCTCCAGCTTGGTGGTGACCCAGGCGCCGGCGAGGTCCCAGTTGGCCAGGTGCGGCAGCGCGAGGATGACGCCCTTGCCGGAGGCGAGCGCGTCGGTGAGGTTGTGGATGTCCTTCGCGTCGAAGCCGCCCTTGATGCGTTCCTTGCTCCAGGCGGGCAGCCGGAAGGACTCCATCCAGTAGCGCAGGTACGAGCGCATGCCGGCCCTGGAGAGCTCGTTGAGCTGCTCCGGGGTCGCGTCGGGCAGCACGCGCGCGTAGTTGGATTCGAGGCGTCGTACGCCCTTGCCGCGCCGCTTCCAGGCGACGTCGGCGATGGTCCGGCCCAGGCGCACGGCGACGGGCTCGGGGAGCTTCTTGACGGCCCCCCAGCCCGCTGCGTACGCCGCGTACGTCAGCTGGCCCTTCAGACCGCTCACGGTGTGGCCTCGCTGCTCTGCGAGGCGTTGTCCGGGGAGGCGGTGGCGGAGGGAGAGGCCTCGGCCGCGGCATCCGCCTCGGCGGACTCCCGGCGGACCGTGACGACGCGCTGGATCAGCGTGACGACACTGCCCACGGCGACGATCCACAGCGCGATGGGCAGCAGGATCTCGATACCGGGCACGCCGAACGTCTTGTGGAAGCCCGCGAGACCCGCCGCGACCAGCGAGATCACCAGGCGCTCGGCACGCTCGACGAGGCCGTTGACGGCGACGGGCAGGCCGATCGACTCGCCGCGGGCCTTCGTGTACGACACCACCTGACCGCTGGCCAGGCAGAAGATCGAGACGGCGCACAGGACGTTGTCGTCGCCCCCGCCCGCGTACCAGAGTGCGAATCCGCCGAAGATCGCGCTGTCGGCGACCCGGTCGAGCGTCGAGTCGAGGAAGGCGCCCCAGCGGCTGGAGCGGCCCAGCTGGCGTGCCATGTTGCCGTCGACGAGGTCCGAGAACACGAACAGCGTGATGACGATCGTGCCCCAGAAGAGTTCCCCCCTGGGGTAGAAGACCAGTGCGCCCGCCATCACTCCGGCCGTGCCCAGGAGGGTGACCGTGTCGGGGCTTACCCCCCGGCGGATGAGAAACGCGGCGAACGGTGTGAGGACACGCGTGAAGAATGCACGCGCGTACTTGTTCAGCATGGCCTTCCCGAGGGTCGGTGTGGCCGCGCGGCCCCTGCTGGCCACCGGCTGGCCCATCGTAGCCACGCGTGCGCTTGTGCGACGGTCGGGCACCCGCGCCCCGGGTCACGTCCTGATGACATCCGTGGGACGGCGCGATCGCGTCCGTTGTATGGACGCACCGTGACACGAGTGCAAAGCTCGAAGACACCGCGGGCGTCATCGGAGCCGCCACCGCACGCGGCACCGCGCGTCCGCGCCCACAGTGACCTCACCGTGTACGGGAGGCAAGGCCATGGGCGACAAGGCGAATGCACACCCCGGAGCCGCCGGCAGGGCTACGGCGGCCGACCACCCCGCGTCCGTACGGAATGTGGTGCTGGTCGGCCACTCCGGATCGGGCAAGACGACTCTGGTGGAAGCTCTCGCGCTGACGGCGGGGGCGGTGAACAGGGCGGGCCGTGTGGAGGACGGCGGCACCGTCTCCGACTACGACGAGATCGAGCACCGGCAGCAACGCTCGGTACAGCTCTCCCTGGTACCCGTCGACTGGGACGGATACAAGATCAATATTCTCGACACACCCGGATACGCCGATTTCGTCGGCGAGTTGAGGGCCGGTCTGCGAGCGGCGGACGCGGCCCTTTTCGTCGTCTCGGCCTCGGACGGGGTGGACGGCTCGACGCGCATGGTGTGGGAGGAGTGCGCGGCGGTCGGGATGCCGCGGGCCATCGTGATCACGCACCTGGAGTCGGCCAGGGCGGACTTCGACGAGATGACGCGGACCTGCGCGGAGGCCTTCGGGGCCGACGACCCCGACGCCGTACTGCCGCTGTACCTGCCGCTGCACGGCCCGCAGGGTCCCGACGGGCACGCGCCCGTGACGGGTCTGATCGGGCTGCTGTCGCAGCGGCTGTTCGACTACTCCTCCGGGGAGCGCAAGGAGTCCGAGCCGGGCCCCGAGCAGCTGCCGCTCATCGAGGAGGCCCGCAACCGGCTGATCGAAGGGATCATCGCCGAGAGCGAGGACGAGACCCTCATGGACCGCTATCTCGGCGGCGAGGAACTCGACTTCAGGACACTCGTGCAGGACCTGGAACGGGCCGTCGCGCGCGGGATCTTCTTCCCGGTGCTGGCCGCCGCGCCCGCCGCCGAGGGCGCCAAGCAGGGTCTCGGCACGGTGGAGCTCCTTGAACTGATCACCGGCGGTTTCCCGACCCCGCTGGAGCGCGAGGCCCCGACGGTCACCACCCCGGACGGCAAGGCCCGCCAGGTGAAGGCCTGCGACCCGGACGGGCCGCTGGTCGCCGAGGTCGTGAAGACCGCGTCCGACCCGTACGTCGGCCGGGTGTCGATGGTCCGCGTGTTCTCCGGGACACTGCGCCCCGACGAGACGGTGCACGTCTCCGGACACGGGCTCGCCGACCGCGGCCACGAGGACCACGACGTCGACGAGCGCATCGGCGGACTGTCAGCCCCGTTCGGCAAGCAGCAGCGCGCCCTCACGCACGCCATCGCGGGCGACCTCGCCTGCGTGGCCAAGCTGAACCGCGCCGAGACCGGCGACACGCTCTCCTCCAAGGACGACCCGCTGCTCATGGAGCCGTGGGAGATGCCCGACCCGCTGCTGCCCCTCGCCATCCAGGCGCACAGCAAGGCGGACGAGGACAAGCTGTCGCAGGGCCTGGGCCGGCTGGTCGCCGAGGACCCGACGATGCGGCTCGAACAGAACCAGGACACCCACCAGGTCGTCCTGTGGTGTCTGGGCGAGGCTCACGCCGACGTCGCCCTGGAACGGCTGCGCAGCCGCTACGGCGTCCAGGTCGATGTCGTACCGCACAAGGTCTCCCTGCGGGAGACGTTCGCCGACAGGTCGGCCGGGCGCGGCCGTCATGTGAAGCAGTCGGGCGGGCACGGGCAGTACGCGATCTGCGCCATCGAGGTGGAGCCGCTGCCCGGGGGATCCGGCATCGAGTTCGTCGACAAGGTCGTCGGCGGGGCCGTGCCGCGGCAGTTCATCCCGTCCGTCGAGAAGGGCGTGCGCGCGCAGGCCGCCAGGGGCGTGGCCGCGGGCTACGCGCTGATCGACATCCGGATCACACTGCTCGACGGCAAGGCGCACTCGGTGGACTCCTCGGACGCCGCGTTCCAGACCGCAGGCGCGCTCGCCCTGCGCGAGGCCGCGGTCGACGCCCGGATCCATCTCCTGGAACCGGTCGCCGAAGTGACGGTCCTGGTCGGCGACGAGTACGTGGGCGCCGTGATGAGCGACCTGTCCGGTCGGCGCGGCCGAGTCGTCGGCACCGAGCAGGCCGGCGGCAACCGCACGCTCGTACGGGCCGAGGTCCCCGAGATCGAGATCGGGCGGTACGGCGTCGACCTGCGCTCTCTCTCGCACGGCACCGCGCGTTTCAACCGCACATACGCCCGACACGAGCCGATGCCTGCCCAGTTGGCGGAGAAAATCCGCGAACAGACGCAGGGAAACCCCTAGTTGAAGCACCGCTCGAATACCCCTCCGGGCCGGCGGGCAGCTTGGGCTGTCCGCCGACGGATGTCCGTCCCGGCGGATACTCTGAGAACCTGATCAAGACGATGACCTGATCAACAGGTGTGCGGAGCACCGAAGTCGGGAAAAGCCGCAGCAGCGGAGCACGGCGGCGATGGGGGCGGCAGTGGCGGACGACGGATTCGATTTCAGGCCCGGAGCGCAGGTACCGCTCTCTGGTGCCGCAGGCCAGACGGCGGCGACATTCGCCCTGGCCTCGGCGGCGTACCGGGACAACGAGATCGGGGAGATCCTCAAAGCCAACAACGAATGGCACAAGTCGACGGTCAAGGAGGGCAAGCTCAAGCTCTTCGTGCCCAACCTGGGCGAGGCGTTCGCGCGGGCCGTGCACGACCGGATGCTCGGCAGCGGCCGCAACGCGCTCATCCAGTCCTTCGGCACCGAACCCCAGGTCGTCGTCGAGCACTGCCTGGCGGCGAACCGCATCCGCAGGGAGCGCGACAACTGGCTGACGGCGGTGACGGTGCTGTGCGGGCTGATCTTCCTGCCCGGGCTCATCGCCTGGCTGCTGGTCTTCCAGATCCGCACGATGATCGCCAAGCGTGAGGACAAGCGCGCCTCCGCCCTGGCCACCACCCTCCTCATCGCCTTCGGCGCGCTCGCCGTGGTCTTCCTGCTCCGGCTGCCGTTCGGCGGCTTCTGGGCCTGGTACGCACGCGCGGCGATCGTCATGCCGGTCGTCGGCTGGTTCTGGGCGCAGCAGATCTGCGAGCGCACGGCCAAGGACCTGCGCGCCCGCTGGGAGGGCCTCCTGTCGGGCGGCGGCGTCGGGGCCAAGATCCCCGAGGCGGTGCCCGGCAGCCCCGGTGAGACGGCCGCGGAGTCGCTGCGCCAGAACCTGGCCAAGCTGAGCGCCGAGCAGCAGTCCAACTCCGTCTTCTACGCGGGCCCCAAGGGCATACTCGGCATGGGCACGCGCTGGGGCAGCTGGCAGCTCGCCGAGGATCTGGTGGCGCTCGACGAGAGCAAGGAGATCCACCCCTTCCGCAGCTGGGACGTCATCCGGTCGATCCACGACCAACTGCGCATGCTGGAGCGCGGCCCGCTCAACACCGGCGGCTTCCCGCGCCCCTCGATAAAGCACTGGGTGGTCACCCCGATCGGGGAGAACGCGGGCTCGGTGTCCCGGCCCGGCGGTACGGACGTGGACGCGTACCAGGTGAAGAACCACGCCATTCAGGACATCTGCAACAAGCAGCAGTTCGGCAGCGGCGACCGGCACTACCTCGGGATCCAGTGGACGCTCTGGGACGGCCAGTTGGTCATCACCATGCTGATCACGGTGACCGTGCTGCACGAGACCCTGCGCATCGAGGTCACCGGCCACGCGCTCGGGCCCGTGCACTCGCTGTTCACGACCAAGCCCGCGGCGAAGACGAAGCAGATCGCGAAGTCCTTCAAGCCCTGGGAGACCCGCTCGAAGAAGCTGCCGCTCGTCGACACCGACGAGGTGGTGCGCCTCGCGGTCCGCGCCCCGATCACCTGGTACCCGCCGCTGCTCAACTGGCTCGGCGGCAGCCTGGCGCTCCCGGAGCCGTTCGGCCTGCGGCACGCGTGGGCCGATCAGCCCTGGCGGCACCGCTTCATGGCCGACGACGCGCTGCGGGCGGCCACGCCCGTCCTTCGCGTGGTGCACGCGGCGTCCATCAAGGTCCTCAAGGAGAACGGCGTCGACACCGAGAAGTTCGGCAACCGCTCGTCGTTCCTGAGCACGGCGATCCAGGACGCGTCACCGAGGAAGGCGGACGTGTACGACGCGTGAGCCCCCGGCGGTTCGGCAGGTGGGGTGCGCGCAGATCGTGCGGGTCGTGGGGGCTGAGCGCGCAGTTCCCCGCGCCCCTTACGGGGCTCAGGGCGTCGGCCAGGCCTCCGCGAGCATCTTCCGTGTGTCCGCCAGCAGTTGGGGCAGTACCCGCGTGTGTCCGACCACCGGCATGAAGTTGGTGTCGCCGCCCCAGCGGGGCACGAGGTGCTGATGCAGGTGCGCGGCGATACCGGCGCCCGCGACCGAGCCCTGGTTCATCCCGATGTTGAACCCGTGCGCGCCGGAGGCGGCCCGCAGCGCGGTCATCGCCTGCTTCGTCAGTTCGCCGAGCTCGGCGGTCTCCGCCACGGTCAGGTCGGTGTAGTCCGCGACGTGCCGGTAGGGCACGACCATCAGGTGCCCGCCGTTGTACGGGTACAGGTTGAGCACCGCGTAGACCTGCTCGCCGCGCTTGATGACGAGCCCGTCCTCGTCGGACTTGGCCGGGATCGAGCAGAACGGACAGCCGTCGTCGGCCCCGGGACCGGTGGGCTTGTTCTCGCCCTGGATGTACGCCATCCGGTGGGGCGTCCACAGGCGCTGGAACGCGTCCTGTGTGCCGACTCCGATCTGCTGCTCCGGCTCACTCGTCATGTGGTGCAGCATATGGCTTCGCCCGTTCGCGGCGTGTCGCCGGGTACCACGTGAAAGGGCCTCCGGCCAAGCTGAGCCGATGGACGACGACAGCCGCACGACCCGCTGGGAACACCGCGCCGAGGTCCCGCTCGCCGTGGCCTCGATGCTGTTCCTCACCGCGTACGCCATCCATGTCCTCGCCCACGGTCTGCCCGACGCGTGGCGGGACCTGTGTCTCGCTGTGACCCTGGCGAGCTGGGGGATGTTCGCCGTGGACTACGCCGTGCGCTGGCGGCTGAGCGGCCAGGGCCACCGCTTCGTACGGACGCACTGGCTGGACACGGTCGTCCTGATCCTGCCCCTGCTGCGTCCCGTGCGCGTGGTCAAGGTGTACGAGGCCGTCCAGCGCCGGCAGGGACGGCCGCGGCTCTCCCTGCACGCGCGCGTGATCACCTACGCGGGCCTCTCGGTGGCCCTGCTCGGCTTCGCGGGCGCGCTCGCCGTGTACCAGCAGGAGCACGCGGCGCCGGGCGCGACGATCCGTACCTTCGGGGACTCGGTGTGGTGGACCTGCTCCACGCTCGCGACCGTGGGATACGGCGACGTGACTCCCGTGACGGCCGCCGGACGCGTGATCGCGGTGGGCCTGATGGCCTGCGGGCTCGCGCTGCTCGGCGCGGTGACGGGGTCGTTCTCGGCGTGGCTGCTGCAGGTGTTCTCCAGCGAGGACGAGCGCCGGGCGGCAGCCCCCGCGCCGGACGAGCGCCCCGCCGCGCCCCCTGCGAACCGCGAGAGGCCCCCGGAGAGCTGAGCTCTCCGGGGGCCTCCGGGCGCCTTCACGACCGTACGGCCGGGCGATCGCGTACGGGGATCGGGCCCGCGTCCGCGATCAGACCTGGACCCGCTCCTCGACCACCTTCGCGATCTTCGCGATGGCCTCGTCGAGCGGGATGCCGTTCTCCTGGGAGCCGTCGCGGTAGCGGAAGGAGACCGAGCCGCCCGCCATGTCCTCGTCGCCCGCGATGACCATGAAGGGGACCTTCTGCTTCTGGGCGTTGCGGATCTTCTTCTGCATCCGGTCGGAGGACGAGTCGACCTCGACCCGCAGGCCCTTCTTCTTCGCCTCGGCGGCGAACTTCTGCAGGTAGTCCACGTGCGCGTCGCCGATCGGGATGCCGACCGCCTGGACGGGTGCCAGCCACGCCGGGAACGCGCCCGCGTAGTGCTCGAGGAGGACCGCGAAGAAGCGCTCGATCGACCCGAACAGCGCTCGGTGGATCATCACCGGCCGCTGCTTGGTGCCGTCGGGGCCCGTGTACTCCAGGTCGAAGCGCTCCGGCAGGTTGAAGTCGAGCTGCACGGTCGACATCTGCCAGGTCCGGCCGATCGCGTCCTTGGTCTGGACGGAGATCTTCGGGCCGTAGAACGCGGCGCCGCCCGGGTCCGGGACCAGCGGGAGGCCCTGCTTCTCGGCCACCTGCCGCAGCGTCTCGGTGGCCTCCTCCCAGATCTCGTCGGAGCCGACGAACTTCTCCGGGTCCTTGGTGGAGAGCTCCAGGTAGAAGTCGGTCAGGCCGTAGTCCCGCAGCAGGCCGAGGACGAAGGTGAGCGTCTTGTCGAGCTCCTCCGCCATCTGCTCCTTGGTGCAGTAGATGTGCGCGTCGTCCTGCGTGAAGCCCCGGGCACGGGTCAGACCGTGCACGACGCCCGACTTCTCGTACCGGTACACGGTCCCGAACTCGAAGAGGCGCAGCGGCAGTTCACGGTACGAACGGCCGCGCGCGTCGAAGATCAGGTTGTGCATCGGGCAGTTCATGGGCTTGAGGTAGTAGTCCACGCCCTCGTCGAGCTGCATGGGCGGGTACATGCCGTCGGCGTACCAGTCCAGGTGCCCGGACGTCTCGAAGAGCTTCCCCTTCGTGGCGTGCGGGGTGTAGACGAACTCGTAGCCCTCTTCCTCATGGCGGCGCCGCGAGTAGTCCTCCATGACCCGGCGGACGACGCCGCCCTTGGGGTGGAAGACGGCCAGACCGGAGCCGATCTGCTCCGGGATGGAGAACAGGTCCAGCTCGCTGCCGAGCTTGCGGTGGTCGCGCTTCTCGGCCTCGGCGAGGAACTCCAGGTGCGCCTTCAGCTCGTCCTTCGACGGCCACGCGGTGCCGTAGATGCGCTGGAGCATCGGGTTCTTCTCGCTGCCCCGCCAGTACGCGGCGGCGTTGCGCATCAGCTTGAACGCCGGGATGTTCCGGGTGGTCGGCAGGTGGGGACCGCGGCACAGGTCCTTCCAGCACAGGTCACCGGTCTTGGCGTCGAGGTTGTCGTAGATCGTCAGCTCGCCGCCGCCGACCTCGACGTCCGCGCCGTCGTCGGTCGAGGCGGAGCCCTTGATCCCGATCAGTTCGAGCTTGTACGGCTCCGAAGCGAGCTCCTCGCGAGCCGCCTCGTCGGTGACCACGCGACGGGAGAACCTCTGCCCCCGCTTCTGGATCTCCTGCATCTTCTTCTCGACGGCCTTGAGATCCTCGGGCGTGAAGGGCTTCTCCACGTCGAAGTCGTAGTAGAAGCCGTCCTTGACCGGCGGGCCGATGCCCAGCTTGGCCTCGGGGAACAGCTCCTGCACGGCCTGCGCCATGACGTGCGCGGTGGAGTGGCGCAGGATGTTGAGACCGTCCTCGGAGGAGATCTCGACGCTCTCGACGGTCTCGCCGTCCTGCACCTCGTACGCGAGGTCCTTGAGTTCGCCCGCCACGCGGGCCGCGACGATGGTGCGCTCACCGGCGAAGAGCTCGGCCGCCGTAGTGCCCGTCGTCACCACGCGCTCTTCCCGCTCGGAATCGCGTTGGATGATCACACGGACGTCTGACACCGGACTCTCCTGCCTGAAGGGAAACGCGCGCGGTCGTCTGGCGCACGCGTAATACAAGGGCGATCGTACCGAGCCCGGGGCACCCGTAGCGAAACGGTTCCCGCTCCCCCGCCCAGCACCCGTCCCACGCGCGCGGCCCGCGTCCGCGGGGAACCATCAGTCCCCGCTGCACGCCTCCTCGAAGAAGTCGAGGTTCTCCTGCAGCGACTTCATCAGCCGGTCCCGCTCCGCCTCGTCGACCTGCACGGGTGCCACCCCGGACGCCCCGGTCAGCCGCCGGAACCCGCCCCGGCTCTCCAGCCGCCCGTGCATCCGCACCGGCAGCCCGACCAGATGGGCGTGCCCCGCTATCCGGTACGCCTCCTCGTCGAGCGTCATCCGTACGTGCGGGACCTCGGCCCCGGCGATGACCCGCAGCCGTACGCTCCCGTCGCCGCGCGGCCCCGACCTGCGCATCCGCACCACGGCTCCGGTGATGCGCACGGGCACGGAGGGTTCCTCGCGCAGATAGCGGGCGCCGGCCTCGCGGAGCGCGGGCAGGTCGCCGGGCGAGAACTCGACGGGTTCGGCGGGCGTCGCGCACCCCTCGGGCACACCGGCGGCGGGCGCCCACTCGACGGCGATCCGGGCGCCCTCGGTGCCGCGCACCAGGGACGCCAGCGCCTCGGTGAGCTCATGGCTCACGCCTGCCTCGACAGCCCCGTCGAAGGCGTCCATGCCGCCGGTCGCGCGCTTGTAGTCGATGGCCTCGCGGGCCGCGTACAACGCCTGGTGGAGGCGGACGGCGAGCGGCCGGCCGGTGGCAACCGGCACGAAGGCGGTGAGCTGCCGGCCGCCGGGGGCGGCTCCGACGAGCACGTTCTCCAGGGACGCGGCGGCGGGCCTGCGGTGGCGGGCGCCGTAGTAGCCCGCACGCGCGCGTGCCGCCAGGGC
>NZ_LIQZ01000168.1 GCF_001418655.1 Streptomyces phaeochromogenes
GCCCCGCCATCGTCGACGCCGCCCGCCGGGCACACCCCGACACCCCGGTGTACGAACAACCGGCCCGCCTGGTCCACGAGTTGGACGCGGTCCCCCTGCCCCCGCCGCCACCGGACGCCGAGCGCCTCACCGCCCCGGACCGCGAAACCCTCCGCGAGACCTGTTCGCGACGGCGGTCACCGAGGCGGCGACCCCGTACGCACCCCTGATCCCCGCCCCATCCCTCCCCGAGGTCCTGCTCTGGGGCGAGGCGCCCGCCTGTGTCTGCGAGCTGCGCGTCCCCGAGCGGATCACCGACCCGCTCGCGGGCTTCGTCCCGCCGCAGGCCGAGGGTCCGGCGCCGGGCCAGGGCCTGTGGTTCACGCGCCAGGTCTGCGCGTACGTGGACATCCGGGAGGCGGAGCCCGGCGAGGGCTCACTGATCCGGGTCCAGTACGCGTAGGACACCGGGGCCGCATGGTTCCCGTACGAGCGCGTACGGCGAAGGCACCCGCATGCTCCTGCCCCATAACCGGTGCGAACGCATGTTTTCAGGTAGGTGTTCAGGTAGTCCTCCCCGTGTCGACGAGCCGTGGGGAGCCGAACCTTTAGACATGCTGGAACTCTCCGGAGGACATCTTCCGGATCCCGACGCCGCGTACGGCTGGTACCCCCAACCACCGTTGGGAGCAGGCCATTCGAGTGTCGTGTACGACCCCCGTCCCGTCGCGGCGGCCGAGGCCCGCGCGGAGGTCAGGCGGCGGCTGGAGGGCTGGGGCCTCGCGGAACAGAGCGACACGGCGGAGCTCCTCGTCAGCGAACTCGTCACCAACTCCCTGATACACGCGGCGAGTCGCCTCCGCCTCACCCTCTCGGCCGCGCACGGAGTCCTGCGCTGCGAGGTCTCCGAGGCGGGCCGCCGCCCCGCGGAGGTGCCCCGGGCGGGCACCGCGGTGGGCGGCTGCGGGATGTTCCTGGTGGATGCGCTCGCGAGGCGCTGGGGCTGCCACCAGGACGGGCCGGGCCGGACCCTCTGGTTCGAGCTCGGCACGTGCGGGTCCGACGGCTGTGGTCGGCGACAGCCGTAGAACCCCGCGAGTTCCGGACGAACCGTTGTCAACCTCCGGAACCACAGCCCGGGCCCCGGTGGCACGCGCTGCCGCCGGGGCCCGCCCGGACGTCTTCTCCTCGGTGCGCACCCTCCTCACCTGTGCACATCGGGTGGCGATCGCCGCACGCCCTCTTGTGCCCCCGTTCTCTTTACGCTTTCTTGATCCGCATGGCTGACACCTCTGGGAACGCGGACACCACTGGAAGCACGGCCACGGGAGAGACGGGGAAGGCCGCCTCCGCTCCCCGCAAGTCCAGTTGGAAATACATCGGCCCCGGCATCGTGGTGGCCGCGACGGGCGTGGGCGCCGGAGACCTCGTCGCCACGCTCATCGCGGGCTCGAACTTCGGCTACACGCTCCTGTGGGCCGCCGTCATCGGCTGTCTCGTCAAGATCTCGCTGGCCGAGGCGGCGGGCCGCTGGCACCTGTCCACCGGCCGCACGCTCTTCGACGGCTGGGCGAGTCTGGGCCGCTGGACGTCGTGGTTCTTCGTCGTGTACGTCGTGATCTGGGGCTTCGTCTACGGAGCCGCGGCCATGTCCTCGTCGGGCCTGCCGCTCCAGGCGCTCTTCCCGGACGTCATGGACCTCGAATGGTGGGCCGTCCTGACCGGTCTGGTCGGCCTGGTCTTCGTCTGGTTCAACAAGTACGAGGTCTTCGAGAAGGTCATGACCGTCCTGGTCGGCGTGATGTTCGTCGTCACGGTCTACCTGGCGATCCGCGTCACCCCGAACCTCGGCGACGCCTTCGCGGGCCTGCTCCCGGTCCTGCCCGACGAGAAGGACTCGATCCTCAACACGCTCGGCCTGATCGGCGGGGTGGGCGGCACGATCACGCTCGCCGCGTACGGCTACTGGGTCAACGCGAAGGGCTGGACGAACACCGGCTGGATGAAGGTGATGCGCCTGGACAACCGCGTCGCGTACATCACCACCGGCATCTTCGTCATCTCGATGCTCTTCGTCGGCGCGGAACTCCTGCACTCCTCCAACGTGGCCATCGCGAGCGGCGACAAGGGCCTGATCCAGCTCGGCGACATCCTGGAGGACGAGTACGGCACGGCGACCGCCAAGTTCTTCCTCATCGGCTTCTTCGCCACGTCCTTCACGTCCCTGATCGGCGTCTGGCACGGCGTGAGCCTGATGTTCGCGGACTTCGTGGAGCGCTACCGCAAGGACCGTGCCGGCCGCGCGACCGCCGAAGGGGAGACCACCCCGGCCGGAAAGGCGACGTCCGGCAAGGGGGAGACATCCGGCGAGGGAACGACATCCGGCGAGGAGGTGGCCTCCGGCGCCCGCGAGCGCTCCTGGCCCTTCCGCGCCTACCTCCTCTGGCTGACCTTCCCGCCCATCGTCCTGCTCTTCCAGGGCGAGCCCTTCCGCCTGATCATCCTGTACGGAGTCCTGGGCGCCGCCTTCCTCCCCTTCCTCGCCCTCACCCTGGTCTGGCTCCTCAACTCCTCCCGCACTCCAGCGGAATGGCGCAACGGAATCCTGAGCAACTCCATGCTGACGATCGCGGGCCTGCTCTTCGTCGTCCTGTGCGTGAAGCAGATCTGGGACCAGCCGTGGTCGGAGTTCTTCTAGCCGCGGCCGTGCCCCGGCCGAACACGCGGAAGCGCCGCCGCCGGATCGGCGGCGGCGCTGGGCCGGTGACGAGGTGTCCCTACGGAAGCCCGTGCACGTGCGGTCCCACCGCGTTCGACCAGGCGTTGCCGGCCGTCGCGTCCCAGTTCGTCGACCAGGTCATCGCGCCGCGCAGGTCCGGGTAGGTCCTGGAGGGCTTGAAGGAGCCGCAGTTGGTGCCCTTGGTGAGGCAGTCGAGGGCGTTGTTCACGATGGTCGGGGAGACGTAGCCGCTGCCCGCGCCCCGGGTGGAGGCCGGGAGGCCGAGGCCCACCTGGGACGGGGCGAGGCCGCCCTCCAGCTGGATGCAGGCGAGGGCGGTGAGGAAGTCCACCGAGCCCTGCGAGTACACCTTGCCGTCGCAGCCGAGCATCGAACCGCTGTTGTAGTACTGCATGTTGACGACCGTGAGGATGTCCTTGATGTTCAGGGCCGTCTGGAAGTAGCCGTTCGACGTCGACTGCATGTCGATCGTCTGCGGAGCCATCGTGATGATCAGCGAGGAGCCCGCCTTCGAGGACAGCGACCGCAGCGCCTGCGTCATGTACGTGGCGTTGATGCCGTTCTCCAGGTCGATGTCGACGCCGTCGAAGCCGTACGTCTGCATCAGGGAGTAGACGGAGTTGGCGAAGTTCGTCGCGGAGGCGGAGTCGTTCACCGAGATCGTGCCGCGCTCGCCGCCGATCGAGATGATCACCTTCTTGCCCGCGGCCTGCTTGGCCCGGACGTCCGCCTTGAACTGGTCGACGGTGTAGCCGCCGAGACCCGCCGAGTCGAGGTTGAAGGTCACGGCGCCCGGTGTCGTCGTGGCGTCGGCGAAGGACACCGCGATGATGTCGTACTGCGACTGGACGTCGGAGATCTTCTGGACGGCCGCGCCGTTGTTGAAGTTCTGCCAGTAGCCGGTCACCGCGTGCTTGGGCAGCGCGGTCCCGCCGCCCGAGTTCGCCTTGGTCGTCCCGGTGACCGCCGTCGACTTCACCGACTCACCGGCCGCGTTCGTCGCGGTGACCTGGAAGGAGTACGACGTGGAGGCGGCGAGGCCGGTGACCGTCGCCGAGGTGCCGGTCACCGCGAGGACCTTCGTACCGGCGCGGTAGACGTTGTAGCCGGTCGCGCCCGACACCGTGTTCCAGGCGAGGGAGACGGAGGAGGAGCTCGTGGACGCCACGTTCAGACCGGCGGGCGTCGCGGGGACGACCGGATCGGGGTCGCCGCCTCCGCCCCCGTCGGGCCCGAACACGGACACGTCGTCGGCGAAGTAGGCCGCCTGCCCGTACCAGCCGTGCGTGTAGACGGTCACGGACGTCGTGGACGAGCCCGTCGTGAAGGACGTCGTCAGCTGCTTCCAGGAGGAGGAGTCCGGGGTCCAGGTCGACACGTCCGTCGTACCCGTGCCGCTTGCGCCGAGATACGCGTACCCGCCCTGCACCCACGCGCTCAGCGTGTACGTCGAGTTGGGCTTCACCGCCACGGTCTGGCTGCACCGGGCGTTGTCCTGCCCGGCGGGCGTGGCCTTCAGGGCGGACGCACCGCCGTGCACGGGGGAGGAGACGGCGGCGCCGCTGCCCGCCGAGCAGGTCCAGTTGGAGAGCCCCGACTCGTAGCCGGCGTTCTTGGTGTTGTTGACGTCGGCGGCCGAGGCCTGGCCGGCTCCGGCGAGGGAGAGTACGGATGCAGCGAGCGCGGTGGCGAGGGCTGCCGCCCAGGTCCGTCTGCGTCTGGGCATGCCTGGTACGCGGTCCACTGGGGCCTCCGGTGGGGGAGTGGGAGTCAAGAGTGGGGGACGACTACGGTGGCCACCGCTGGAGGTACAAGGTGGTCCAGACCAATCCGGTTGTCAAGACCTCTGACGGAGGTCAACGCCCTTGCCGTACCGTCGAGTTGAGGCATATGCGCCTCACTCTGTGTGGATCACCTACGCACCTTGTGTGAGGTGATCTCGCGGATCCGGTGTTGAGCGGCCCATGCCGTGGATAAGGTGCAGTTGCAGAAGGGCGCACAGTGACAAATTCGCGTTCTTCCGTGAAGGTTTGATGGCGAAGTCAGGGGCGATCTGAGGCGGTGGTTGACCACCCCGCCGCAGTGAACGGGGTGGTGTGCAGCGTGCCGACCGCGATAGCCGTCACCAGTTCCGATCTGGTGCTCCCACCGCACGACCGGCAGACCCCGCCCGCCGCCGTCCAGCCCCTCGAAAGCCTCGAAAGCTCCCTCACCGGGATGCATGCGCTCATCGAGCAGCACGGATACGTGATCGCGCTGTACCCGGCCTCCACGCCGGGTGACGTCACCCGGCGGCTGCACGCCGTGCGCTCCGTCCTGGAGAGCGACCGCATCGCGCTGCTGGGCCTGGACCTGCCGCCGCTCGGACTCGCCCTGCTCGCCCAGCAGTTGCGTCAGCTCTCGGTCTGCGACTTCAGCCCCGGCGTGCTCGCCTCCTCGGCGCGGCTGCTCGCCCACTACATCTACGCGGGCGCCCTGCTCGGCTCGGTCGCCAAGCTGGACCGCATCCCCGTCTCCCTGAAGTCGCACGCCAAGTCATGGGTGCCGGGCGCCCAGTTCGCCGTACTGGCCAATCCGCGGCCCCAACTGGTCCGCGTCGGCCAGGAAGAGCTCACCGGGCCCGAGTTCGGGACCCGGATGCTCGTCGCGGCCGGACAGCTGCCCGCCGAGTGGCTCACCGGGACACTCGCGCCCGCCTGGCGCGTCCAGGGCGTCACGACCGTGCCCCTGCCCGCCGAGTCCACCCGCTGGTGGGGCACGGGCAAGGTCGCCGAGTTCGCCACCGGGCTCTACGACGTGTCCGTGCTGTACCAGCTCGTCTCGTCCGTGCGGCGCGAGGAGTGTCACTGGTGCGGTCTCGAACTCATCGGCGATCGCTGCGGATTCTGTGCGGCGCCTTTGCCACCGCCCCAGGAGCTTCCGAGGGCCACGGTGCGGGCAGCTTCTTCGGTACGTGCCCTGCCCCGAGGGGCTTCGTAAACCACGTCAGTCATGTACGTACACCTGAATAACGGTGCACAACAGGCACGTTGAACGAGACACGTAGAACGAGCTACGTAGAACGAGATACGAGACACACGCAGCACCAGGCACAACCGCTCGACCCCGCTGTCCCCGCCCCCCTGATCGAGGTTGTCCGCGTCATGAATTCACGCCAGCGCCGCGGCGTCATCCTGCTGGTCCTCTCGGCACTGTGCGCCCTGGGCGCCTTCGCCGGAGTGCTCTCGGTGATCCGCGACGTGAACTCGAAGGTCGGCCCCGAGGTCGCGGCGTACCGCCTGAAGGACGACGTCGCGCCCTACCGGGAGCTGACGTCCGACCAGTTCGAGAAGGTCTCGATGCCCGAGCGGTGGCTGTCGTCCACCGCCGTCACGAGTCTCTCCGAGATCCGCGGCAAGATCGCGGTCACCCGGCTGGAGAAGGGCTCGCTGCTCCAGAAGGACATGATCGTGGACCGGCCCGAGCTGGAGGCCGGCCAGCAGGAGATCGCGATCCTGATCGACGCGGCGACCGGTGTGGCGGGCAAGATCAACCCGGGCTCTCGGGTCAACATCTACGCCACGTTCAAGGACGAGACCGACAACGGCAAGGACCAGTCGAAGGTCATCGTCGAGAACGCCCGCGTCATCGACGTCGGCAAGCTGACTGCCCTCGACCCGGGCCAGTCCAGCAACGACCGCCGCCGCACCGCGAACGAGGCGGTCCCGATCACCTTCGCCCTCGACACCGCCGACGCCCAACGCGTGGCCTACGCCGAGTCGTTCGCCGAACACGTCCGCCTGGCGCTGGTCGCGGGCGGCACCGACGCCACCGTCGCCCCCGGCGACCGCACATACACCCTCGACGAGGACAAGTAGGAGGCCGTGATGCGCTCAGCCCCCACGTGGCCAGGCCGAGGGAACGGCGTGCCAGGCCGAGGCCGAGGGACCGGCCGATGACCATCCGTATCCTCCCCGCCGTCGGCGACATCGACTCGGCCCGCGCGCTCAGCACACTGCTGAGCCAGCTCGCCGACGCCGAACCCGCGCCGCCCGTCGCGGACACCACGGCCCTGCTGGACACCCTGGCCCGCCTCGCCGCCGAGTCGCTGGACGAGCTGCCCGAGGTCGTCCTCGTCCACGAGCGGATCGGCCCGGTCCCGGCGCTCGACGTCATCCGCGACCTGGTGCTGAGCTTCCCGGCCGTCGGCGTCGTCCTCATCACCGCCGACACCAGCACCAACGTGCTCACCGCAGCCATGGACTCCGGCGCCCGCGGCATCATCGGCCTGCCCCTCGGCTACGACGCCCTCGCCGAACGCGTCCACGCAGCCGCCGCCTGGTCCATGGGCATGCGGCGCCATCTCGGCAGCGGCACACCCGAGTTGTACGCCGGACCGGGCGGCCGGGTCGTCACCGTCACCGGCGCGAAGGGCGGCGTGGGTGCCACCGTCGCCGCGGTCCAGCTCGCCCTGGCAGCCCAGGCGTCGGGCCGCTCCGTGGCCCTGCTCGACCTGGACCTCCAGTCGGGGGACGTGGCCTCGTACCTGGACGTGCAGTTCCGCCGCTCCATCGCCGACCTCGCCGGGATCAGCGACATCAACCCGCGCGTGCTCCAGGACGCCGTCTACACCCACGACACCGGACTCGGCCTCCTCCTCGCCCCCGCCGAGGGCGAACGCGGCGAGGAGATCACCGACCGGGTGGCCCGCCAGGTCCTCGCGGCCCTGCGCTCCCGCTACGAGGTCGTGGTCGTCGACTGCGGCGCCCAGCTGAACGCCGCGAACGCGGCGGCCGTCGAACTGGCCGACCAGGCCCTGCTGTTGGTGACCCCCGACGTGGTCGCCGTCCGCGCCGCCAAACGCATGGTCCGCATGTGGGACCGCCTCCAGATCCGCAAGGCCGAGGAGACGCTGACGGTCGTCAACCGCTTCTCCCGCGGTACGGAGATACAGCCCTCCCTCGTCGAACGCGTCACCGGCACCAAGGTCGCCCGTTCCACGGTGCCCGCCGCCTTCAAGGAGCTCCAGTCGGTGGTGGACGCCGGCCGCATGCAGGACCTGGACGCCCGTTCCACGGTCAAGCAGGCGCTGTGGGCCCTGGCGGGCGAGCTGGATCTGGTGGTCCAGCAGGAGGGCGGTGGCGGCGGCCGGCGTCGTAAGGCGTCCTCGGACCGGGGAGCCCTGGCCCTGCGCCGCAAGGGCGGCGACCGAGGAGCGGTCACCCTCGAATTCGCCGGGATGTTCCCCATCCTGCTGGTCGTGATGACGATCCTCTGGCAGTGCGTGCTGTACGGCTACACGTACTCCCTCGCGGGGAACGCGGCGGACGAGGCGGCGCGGGCCGCCACCGCGGCCAACTCGGTGACTCCGGGGGCGTACGCCGGTGCCTGCGCGGACGCGGGAAGCGAGCACCTCCCGGACTCCTGGCAGGGCGCGACCATCAACTGCGGTGAGGACGGCACGGTCATGCGGGCCACGGTCACCGCCCAGGTCCCGCTGTTCTTCCCGGGCTTCGACGCGGGCTGGGAGGTCCAGGCCGAGGCGGGCGCGGCCCTGGAAGGGGAGGACGACTGATGAGCGTGCTCCGCAGGATCTGGCGCAGAGCCCGGGACGACCGAGGCGTCTCCATGCTGGAGTTCGCCGGATTCCTGCCCATCCTGCTGCTCATCGGGATGGCCACCATTCAGCTGGGCCTCGTCGGATACGCCGCCAACCAGGCGGGCTCCGGCGCCCGGGCCGCCGCCCGGGTCGCCTCGCAGGACGGGGCGGGCGAGGCGGCCGGCCAGGCCGCCATGAGCGACTGGCTCGACGCGAACGTATCCGCACCCAAGGGCGGGGACACGACCACCGCCACCGTGACCGTGCAGGTCCCGCTCCTCCTCCCGTTCGTGGGCGAGGGCTGGACCGTGACCAAACGCGCCACGATGCCCAATGACAACGACGACTGAACCCGTGCCGAACCGACCTCCCCCGGAAGGGAGTTGAAGACATGAGCCTCAGGGCCCGTATCGCCGCCCCCGAAGAGGGCGGATCAGGCCGCGAGGACGGCCACCTCGTCGCCGTCTACCGTGCCAAGCTGCTCGAAGAGATCGACCTCGCCGAGATGTCGAGCCTCGCGGCAGCCGAGCGGCGGATGCGGCTGGAGCGCGTGCTCGGGCACATCATCAGCCGCGAGGGCCCGGTCCTGTCGTCCGCCGAGCGCTCCCAGCTGATCAGAAGGGTCGTCGACGAGGCACTGGGCCTCGGCGTCCTCGAACCGCTCCTGGCCGACGCGTCGATCACCGAGATCATGGTCAACGGACCGGACTCGATCTTCGTGGAGCGGGCCGGCCGCGTGGAGCAGCTCCCGCTCCGGTTCGCCTCGAACGAACAGCTGATGCAGACCATCGAGCGCATAGTCTCCACGGTCAACCGCCGTGTGGACGAGTCGAATCCGATGGTCGACGCCCGCCTGCCCACCGGCGAGCGCGTCAACGTCATCATCCCGCCGCTCGCCCTCACCGGCCCGACCCTCACGATCCGCCGCTTCCCCCGCGCGTACACACTCCCGGAGCTGATCGGCCTCGGTTCGCTCGACGAGCAGATGCTGATGCTGCTCGCCGCGTTCGTCCGGGCCCGCTTCAACGTGATCGTCAGCGGTGGTACGGGCTCCGGCAAGACCACGCTCCTCAACGCGCTCTCCGGCCTGGTCCCGTCCCACGAGCGCATCATCACCATCGAGGACTCCGCCGAACTGCAGCTCCAGCAGGAGCATGTGATCCGCCTCGAATCCCGCCCGCCGAACGTGGAGGGCAAGGGCCAGATCACCATCCGCGACCTGGTCCGCAACTCCCTGCGTATGCGCCCCGACCGCATCATCGTCGGTGAGGTCCGCGGCGGCGAGACCCTCGACATGCTCCAGGCCATGTCGACGGGCCACGACGGCTCCCTCGCCACCGTCCACTCGAACTCCGCCGAGGACGCCCTGATGAGGCTCCAGACCCTGGGCTCGATGTCCGAGGTCCAGATCCCCTTCGAGGCGCTCAAGGACCAGATCAACTCCGCGGTCGACGTCGTCGTCCAGCTCACCCGCCACGCCGACGGCTCCCGCAAGGTCACCGAGATCGCCCTGCTCGTCTCGCACGGCCGCGAACAGTTCCGCGTCGTCCCGGTCACCCGCTTCGTGCCCCGCCCGACGGGCCCCGACCGCGTCGTCCACGGCCACTTCGAACACCTGCCGCTGCCCCGCGCGGTCGCCGAGAAGCTGTACGTCGCCAACGAGCCCCTGCCACCCGCCTTCGGGGTCGCGGAGGCCTTCGACGTCCTCAACACGAGGCAGGCCATCGGATGACCGCCCGGACACCCTGTTGGGCGACCTCCGCCACCGGGAACGACAAGACCGACAAGACCGATGAGAGGAGCGAGCCGTGAACAACCAGGCCCTGCTCGCCCTCGGCGGCACCGTCCTGTGCGGCACATTCGCCGTCGCGGGCGTGCACACGTACGCGTCGGGCCGCGCCCAGCGCCAGGCCCTCGTCGACCGCCTCTCCGGCGGCGGCCCGCTGCGTACCGCGGCCGGCCGCGCCCGCCGCTTCGCCGCCGTCGACCGCCGGCTGCGCCGCACCCGCCTCGGCCGCACGATCCAGCTGCGCCTCTCGGCGACGGGACTCGACCTGACCGCGGGCGAGTTCTTCACGTACGTCGCCGCAGTGGTCGTCGGCCTCTGGCTGATCGCCGCCGCCTCCCTGGCCCCGTTCTTCGGCCCCATCGCGGGCCTGGCGGGCGTCTGGAGCGCGGCGATCTTCCTCAACTGGCAGCGCCAGAAGCGCATCGAGGCCTTCATCAACCAACTCCCGGACGTGGCCCGCCTGCTGGCCAACGCGGCTGCGGCCGGACTCGCCCTGCGCACGGCCCTGGCGATGGCGGCGGAGGAGCTGGAGGCCCCGGCGGGCGAGGAACTGGCCCGGGTGGCCGACCAGTTGACCATGGGCCGCTCGGTCGACGACGCCCTCGGCGAACTGGCCGAACGCCTCCCGTCCCGCGAACTGGTCGTCCTCGTCACGACCCTCGTCCTGTCCAACAAGGCGGGCGGCTCGGTCGTCAACTCCCTGCGGAACCTCACCCAGACCCTGGAGGACCGCAAGGAGACCCGCCGCGAGGTCCGCACCATGCTCTCCGAGGTCAACGCGACCGCCTTCACGGTCCCCCTCCTCGGCGTCGGCTCCCTCCTCCTGATCAACTCCTCGAACGAGGGCGCCCTGGCCAAGGTGACCGGCTCCCCGCTCGGCCAGACCCTGGTGCTCATCGCCATGGGCCTCTACACCATCGGCTTCTTCGTCATCCGCCGCCTCGGCAAGATCGAAGTATGAGGAGGAGGGGATTACGTTGCTGGCCTTGCTCCTTGCCGCACTGACCGGCCTCGCCGTCGGGGGCATGCTCCTCGGCATCCGTATGTACCGCGCGGAGGCCAAGCTCCCCGGCGACATGGCGCTCGCCCTGGAGGTCGGCGCCACCCGCGTCTCGAAGGCCGACTCGGCCGTCGACCGCCTCGGCATGCGGTTCGCCCCGCTCGTCCTGCGGCTGATGGGCCCCCGCCGCGTCGACGCCAAGCGCCGCCGCATCGACATGGCGGGCAACCCCGGCGGCCTGACCCTGAACCGCTACGCGGCCCGCCGGGCGGTGTACGGGGTCTTCGGCGTCCTGCTCTTCCTGATCTTCCTCACCAACGGCCAGCCGCTCTTCTCGCTGATGGCCCTGGCCTTCGGCCTGCTCGCCGCAGACGCCCTCATCTGGCAGGCCATCCGCGAGCGCAAGGAGGTCATCGACCGCACCCTCCCGGACTTCCTGGACGTCCTGGCGGTCGTGGTGTCCGCGGGCCTCGGCTTCCGCCAGGCCCTGGACCGGGTCGCGGACCACTACGAGGGCCCGTGGGCGGACGAACTGCGCATCACCCTGCGCCAGATGGACATGGGCGTCAGCCGCCGCCAGGCCTTCGACGAACTGCGCAAGCGCAACTCCTCCGAACAGGTCGCCCAGTTCGTCTCGGCGCTCCAGCAGGGCGAGGAACTGGGTTCCCCGATCGCGGACACCCTCATCCAGCTCGCCACGGACATGCGCCGCACCGACGCCCAGAACTCCCGCCGCCGGGCCGCCAAGACGATCCCCAAGGCCACCATGGTCACCCTGGTCTTCATGCTCCCGGCCACGATGATCCTCATCGCCACAGGCATGTTCCTGGGCTCCGGCTCGAACTTCGGCTCGATCCTGGGGCGCTGAGAGATGACGGGGACGTGGAGGCACCGCTGGGCAAGTCGCCGCCCCTCCAAGGGGTGCGGGGAACTGCGCGCCCAGCCACGACGGACGCTGAGCCAACGACCAACCCTTTCCCCCGGTGGCTCAGCCAAGTGGACGTGGGCCACAGGCTACTTCGCAGACGACGCGGCAGCGCCCGGCAGCGTCCGCCTCCAGCTCAACGCCCTCCAGGCCCTCTGCCGCCAGGCGTTCGCGGTCAGGCTCACCCTGATCGCGATCGGCGCCCCCTTCGCGACGGCCAACGCGACAGACGGCCCGCCCCGGTACGGCGTCCTCGCCGCCGCGGTCCTCGGCGTCATGGGCTCGTACGCCATGCTCAGGGACTGGGACCGCTTCGCCCCCCGCCTCCTGGCCCACCCCACCCTCATGGCGGTGGACCTGGTCTTCGGCGCGATACTCCTGCTGACCGCGTCCCCCGCCTCCCCCCTCGCGTACGCGGCCGTCTGCACCCCGCTCCTGGCGGGCCTGCTGTACGGCTGGCGCGGCTCCGGAGTCTTCACGGGGCTCCAACTCGTCGTGCTGCTCACGGTGTTCAGAGCCTGGGAACACCGACCGGGCGCCGGCGCCAGTACCCTCCTGGTCGCCGGCTTCTGCATCGCGGCGGGCATAGTCGGGGTCACCCTGCGCAACCTGATGTTCCACTTCGGCACGGCCAGCCAGGCCCTCGCCGAGGCCAACTCCCGGCTGGCCGTCGCGGAGGCGGTCGAGTCCGAACGGGCCCGCCTCGCCCGGGAGATGCACGACTCCGTGGCGAAGACCCTGCACGGCCTGGCCCTGGCCGCCGAGGCCCTCGCGGTCGCCGCCGACCACGACACGGACCCCCGCGCCCTCAAGTCCCAGGCCACGGCGGTGGCTGGCGCGGCCCGTCGAGCGGCGGCGGAGTCCCGCGACCTCCTGACGGACCTCCGCCACCACACGGCGATGTCGACGCCACCGATGGACCTCGGGACGGAACTGACGACGAGGGCGGCGGACTTCACATCCCGCACGGGCATCAGGGCGAGCGTCGACCACCAGGCGCCCCCCACGCTCGTACTCCCGCCCGAGGCGTCCCGCCACCTCCTGGCGATCCTCTCGGAGGCGCTGGAGAACACACACCGACATGCGACGGGGGCGACCCGGGTGGACGTGACCCTCCAGGCCTCGCCCTCCGCCCTCCACCTGACCGTGCGGGACGACGGAACAGGCACGTCCGTATCCCTCGATGACGTACAACACCTGGCGAAATCCGGCCACTTCGGTCTGCTGGGCATGCTGGAGCGCGCGGCCTCGATGGGCGCGGGCCTCCAGCTGCACCGAGCCGAGCAGGGAGGCACGGAGGTCAAGGTCGACCTTCCGCTGGTCACCGCCCTGCCGGTATCCCCCTCACACACTCCTCAAGAGGAGGCCGCACATGCCTGACCAGGCACTTCCCGGCCCGCCCCTACGAGTGCTCGTGGCCGACGACAACCCCGTCGTCCGGGCGGGCCTGGCGGCCCTGCTCGACGCCCACCCTGACATCCGGGTCACGGCCCAGGCGTCGAACGGTGCGGAGGCGCTCACGGCCGCGACCCGCCACCGCCCCGACGTGATCCTGCTCGACGTCCGCATGCCGGGCACGGACGGCCTCACGGCACTGCCTTCGCTGGCCGGGCTGGCTCCCGTGATGATGCTGACGTACAGCCGTGAACCCGAGGTGGTGGCACGGGCGTTGCGCCTGGGAGCCGCCGGTTACCTCGTGCACGGCGAGTTCACCGCGGACGAACTGATCACCGCCGTCCGCAACTTGAGTGACGGAAGAGCCACCTTCACGGCCTCCGCCGCCGAGGCCGCCGCCGTGTCGGATTCACTCGGTGTTTCGTACGAACCGAACGAAAACTCTTCGCATCTGCAATCGGTTGTGGCACAGTCGTCGAAGGCTCGACCCGCCTCCGCGGCGAGGCTCCACCGCCGCGGCGGCAACCCACTGGAATTCGGGCTGAGTTCACGGGAGGTGGAGGTCATGGATCTCATCGCGGCCGGCATGAACAACCGGCAGATCGCCGCCACGTGCTTCATCAGCGAGAAGACCGTAAAGAACCACATCAATCGCATCTTCGCAAAGCTGCACAGTTCAACGCGCAGCGAAGCGATCGCCCACTGGCTGGGCACGGCCCAAGGGGGGTGGAACCGGTGACTCCGAACTCGGGAAGTTGGGCCCCTGGACCCACCCGGAGTAGGCGTGTTCTCACGTACGGTGCGCGGGAAGGTAGTGGTTCTGGGTGGGAAGGAAGGGGACGTGATGGCGAAGGGCTGGACGCTGAGGGCAACGGTAGGCGTGGAGCGGGCGTTGGAGACCTGGGCGCGGACCGTCTCCGACCGGATGCGCGGGCGGGATCGCGATCGGGGCGCCGGATTCGTCGAGTATGCGGGCTTGATGATTCTCATTGCCGGGATCTTCACGCTGATCGACGGGCTGGGGCTGGACGGCCAGATCTCAGGAGCGATCGGCGATGCGGTCGCGGACGTAGTAGGGGGCGGCTGAGCCCACTTGGCTTTCGCAGTGACCGAGGGTCGACTCTCCCCATCTATATCTGGCTGACGGGGATTCTGCTCTTCGCCGCGTTCGCGTTCTTCGCGTTCGCTCAAGCGGCGTCCGCCCGGAACGGAGCTCAATCCGCGGCGGACGCCGCTGCGTTGGCTGCCGCACAGAGCGCCCGGGACGACCTGGTGGAGGACCTGGGGGAGGCCGTCGGCGGCGACCCCAACTGGCTGGACTGGCTCGACCCCGATGAGCTGGAAGGCGGCGAAGCCGCTGCCGCGGCCGACGCGTTGGCCGCCGAGAACGACGCTGCCGTCACGGGATTCGCAGGCGCGACCGTGGCCGGGAACCTCGGTTACGAGGTGGAGATCCAGACGAACTACACGGTCGGAGACTCGATCATCCCGGGCACGGAGACCAGGCATGCCAACGCGGATGCCACGGCCGTCATCGAACCGCGGTGTGATTTTCCCGCGGACGCCGATCCCGCGGAGCTCGTCACGCTCGACTGCGACGGCGATCTCGTGGACATCGACCCCGAAGATTTCGATTTGGACGACCTTCCCGACGCGTCCGTGCTGTTCTCTGTGCAACTGGCCGAGTGAAAGGAAGCCGTACCAATGAACATTCGGCGCACCATGAAGGGCCGCACGGTACTGACCGCGGTGGCGATCACGACTGGGTTGGTCCTCACGGTGGCCGGCTGCGGTGGGGGCGGCGACGATGACAAGCCCGACAAGACCGCATCATCGTCTTCCTCCACCACGAACGACGACGATGGCAAGGACAAGGAGTCGCAGGCACCAGGCGAGACCAAGGTGCTCGCAGAGTCCAAGCAGGGCGACATCTCACTCGCCATCACGTCGGCAGTGCGTGACAGCGGGGGCTTCGTGACCGTGTCCGGCACGGTTACCAACGGCGGTTCGAGGCTCTGGGTCGCGGCGGACTGGCGCGGTGACGAGAACGAGTTGCGCCAGAACGCCTCATCCGTCGCCGGCGCGAGCTTGGTGGATCAGACCGGCAAGAAGAAGTACCTCATCCTTCGTGACACCGAGGGCCGCTGCCTCTGCACGCGATTCGTCGGCGGCGTGAAATCGGGAGAAACGGCGGAGTGGTTCGCCCAGTTCCCCGCCCCACCCGAGGACACCACCAAGGTCTCCTTCCAGGTCGGCTCCATGCCCCCCGCCGCCGTCGAACTCTCCGAGGGCGAGTGACCATGTCCCTCACCCTCCGCACCACCGCGATCACCTTCACCGCCCTCACCACGCTCGTCTTCCTGACACCACTCACCCCGGCCCAGGCGGACGACGAGGACCCGAGTGCCCCGCCCGGCAGCGTGAGCAGTTCCCCACCTCCTGAAGTGGACGCGAACAGCCCGGGGCTGAAGCTCGCCGACGGCGCCACGCTCGCGCCCGCGCGCGTGCTGGACATCAAGTCGGTCGTCGAGGACCTCGGCGGCGAGGAACGCCGCGTGGACACCAACGAGGACGTGACGTTCGCGCTCCAGGCGGAGGTCCTCTTCCCGAAGGACAGCTCGAAGCTCAACCCCGAGGCACGGTCCCGCATCCAGGCGATCGCGGACGAGATCAAGGCCCAGAACGCCACGAACGTCCGCGTCTTCGGCTTCACCGACAACCTCGGCTCGTACGCCCACGGCCTGACCCTCTCCAAGAACCGCGCCGAAGTCGTCCACGAGGAACTCGCCTCCGCCCTCGGCGACACGAACGTCACCTTCGCGGTACGCGGCTACAGCGAGGACTACCCGATCGCCGACAACACCTCGGAACAGGGCCGGCGAAAGAACCGCCGCGTGGAGGTGACGTTCCCGAAGGGCGAGAATTAGGCCCCGCACCCGGGTAGGAAGGCCCCATGACTGCACTAGGTGCCGTGTTCCGGCCTCAGCTGCCCCCAGAACGTCTGCGCGCGATGGTCCGTACGGCGGAGGGCGCGGGGCTGGAGGAGTTGTGGTTGTGGGAGGACTGTTTTCTGGAAGGGGGGATCTCCGCGGCGGGGGCGGCGCTGGCCTGGTCGGAACGGCTGCGGGTGGGAGTGGGGCTGTTGCCCGTGCCGTTGCGGAACGTGGCCGTGACGGCGATGGAGACCGCCACCCTGCACCGGCTCTTCCCGGGCCGGGCGATCGTGGGCGTCGGTCACGGCGTACAGGACTGGATGGGGCAGGTCGGGGCGCGGGCCGAGTCGCCCGTGACGCTGCTGCGTGAGTACCTCGTGGCGTTGCGGGCGCTGCTGCGGGGCGAGCGGGTGACCACGGACGGGCGGTACGTGAAGCTCGACGACGTCGCCCTCGACTGGCCCCCGCAGACACCGGTGGAGATCCTCGCGGGAGCCACCGGCCCGCGTACGCTCCGGCTCTCCGGCGAGTTCGCGGACGGCACCATCCTCACCTCCGGTACGTCCCCGGAGGGCGTACGCAAGGCGCGCCGACTCATCGACGAGGGGCGGAAGTCGGCCTCCCGCGACGGCACGCACGAGGTCGTCGTCTACCTCCTCACCGCCACCGGCCCGGACGCCGCGGCCCGCCTCCGCGCCGAGCTGGAGGCGGACGGCGTGGCGTCGGTTCCGGACCTCGGGGTCGCCGGGGACGCGAAAGCGGTCGCCGAGGCCGTCGGCCGCCTCGCGGACGCAGGCGCCGACACCGTGATCCTCCAGCCGACCGCCGACGAACCGGACCCCGAGGGCTTCCTGCGCTTCACCGCCGAGGACGTACGCCCCCTCGTCCCGTAACGGACCCGAGCCGTCGTCGCTCATGCCGGGCCGAGTGCCGGGGCCGACTGTCGGTGCCCGTTGCCGGACTCCCTCGGCATGAGCGAAACCGCCCACGCACATCCGTGGGCACCCCGGCACGTACAGCCCGGAATTCGGTCGCGGCACACGAACCCCGCCTGCCACCATCGCCCGATGAGCCCGAACGCCTCCTCCGCCTCCACCCCCGCCTTCGAAGAACTCGTCGCCGAAGGCGAAGCCGCTCCCACCGAGGGCTGGGACTTCTCGTGGTTCGAGGGGCGGGCCACCGAGGAGCGGCCGTCCTGGGGATACGCGCGGGCGATGGGGGAGCGCCTGGCCGCGGCGGAGGCCGCTCTCGACATCCAGACCGGCGGGGGCGAAGTGCTCGCGTCGGCGCGGGAGTTGCCGCGGCTGACCGTCGCCACCGAGGGCTGGCCGCCGAACGTCGCCAAGGCCACCGCCCTGCTCCACCCGCGCGGCGCGGTGGTCGTCACCTCGCCGGAGGACGCCCCGCTGCCGTTCGGCGACGCGGCGTTCGACCTCGTCGTGAGCAGGCACCCGGTGACGGCGCACTGGACGGAAATCGCCCGCGTCCTCGTCCCCGGCGGCACCTACTTCGCCCAGCACGTGGGCCCCAGTAGCGCGTACGAACTCGTCGAGTACTTCCTGGGCCCGCAGCCGGAGGCCAACCGCAACGCCCGCCATCCGGACCGCGAGCGCGCCGGAGCCGAGGCGGCCGGTCTTGAGATCGTCGATCTGCGCGCGGAGCGGCTGCGGATGGAGTTCCACGACATCGGGGCCGTCGTGCACTTCCTCAGGAAGGTGGTGTGGATGGTGCCCGGCTTCACCGTGGACCAGTACCGGACCCGGCTCCTGGACCTGCACGAGCGGATCGTGGCCGACGGCCCGTTCGTGGCCCACAGCTCCCGCCACCTCATCGAGGCCCGCCGGCCGTAGAGTGCGCGGCGCAAGCCGTGGAGCGCGTGGCGCGAACAAGTCCCCCAGGGACGAGCCGAGTTGACGTCCGCCGGTTACGCGTGCGGGCCCGCCGTCACCTTCCCCACCACCAACTCCGGCTCGGCCTCCAGCACTTCACCGACCCGCTTCACCTGGTCCCGCAGCTCCCGCTCCCGCGCCCGGGTCAGCCGGCCCAGCGGCTCCACCGTCACCGTCGTCCGCTTCCCCTGCCGCCGCTGATGCCAGACCCCGGCGACCACGCCGTCGACGAGCAGCACCGGGAAGTTCCCCGCCTGCCCGCCCGCCAGAGCCCGCTCGTAGGCCGCGCCGGGGAACATCCGCTCGCGGGGCTGGGCGGCGATGGCGTACGCGTCGAAGTAGGGGAGCAGCCGCACTCCGCGTACGGACTCCGTGGGGAACTCCGTGTCGCCCGCCACCACCCACGCCGGCGCCCCCTCGAAGTCGACCTCCTCGATCCCGCCCGAGGAGGCCAGCGAGGCGAAGAGGTCGGCGGCCCAACCCCGGGGCGCGGCGGCCCACTTGGCGAAGTGCTGCGGCGTCGCGGGACCGTACGCGTGCAAATAATGGCGTACGAGCGTGGCGAGCGCCTCGGCCGCGGGGAGCGGGTCGAAGTGCGGCGGGCGGGTGTAGGTGGCCTTGCGGCCGCGGTTGGGGGCGAAGCACAGCGCGCCCGACTGGCCCGCGCGGTGCATGACCTGACGCCAGCGCGGCCACTTGCCCTGGAACGCCTCCATCACCAGGTCCCCGGCCCAGGGGCCGGTGCGGGCCACGACCTCCTCGGACAGCTCGTCGATGGTCAGCTGCCGCCCGTCGAGGGCGTCGCCGATCGCGGCGACGACCTGCTCCTCCTGCCCGGGCGTCATCCGCACGCCCGGCGGGGCGCCCGCACCGCTCGGCACGGCGGTCAGCGCGGCGCTCCAGAAGGGGAGCTCGGCGGCGGCGAGGAGATGGATCGTGCCGCGCGGCCCGTACGTCTTCACCAGACTCCGGTCGTCCCAGAGCGCCGCGCGCACGTCCTGGCGGGTGGCGCCGTCGAGCCGCAGGCCCACGGAGAGCTCGGCCGCCGACAGGACCTGCGCGTGCGTGGCGAGCAGCGTGGAGACGACCTCGGCGACAGGCGTGCCCGCCGGCGCGGGCGTCCCCAGCAGCTGCCGCTCATAGCGCCGCGCGCTCGCCTCGTCCCATGTGATCCTCGATGTCATGGCGGCGACGCTAGACGGGAACTAGGTCAGATCCTGTCCGCTGCCCCGGTCTTGGGAGGAGTCGACCATGTCGAAGGGCAAGGGGCCCTACAGCTGTGGCCTGGACGCGGCCGTGGACGTCGTGGGCGGCAAATGGAAGCCGATGATCCTCTGGGAGCTGCACGTGGGCGGCACCCTGCGCTTCGGGGAGCTGCGCCGGAACATCGGGGGCGGGCACTCCCCGGGAATCAGCGAGAAGGTGCTGAGCCAGCAGCTGCGCGAGCTGGAGGCCGACGGAGTGGTGCACCGGGAGGTGTACGGCGAGGTGCCGCCCCGCGTGGAGTACTCGCTCACCGAGCTGGGCAAGGCACTGAACACCGCGCTCCTGCCGCTGGGCGAATGGGGTGATCTGCACATGAAGGAAATTGTCGCCCGTAAACACCCAGGCCTGAGCAAAGAGCCGCCGGTCGCCGCGCAGCCCGGGTGAGGCCCCTCACGAAAATCCCGGAAACGCTCACAGAGTTTCCACATCGTTACCCCGGATGGTCCGTCGCACCTCTCCGGCTCACGTAAATTCGAAGCAAGGTAATTCGCGTGAGCAAAGCTGCGCGGGACGGTACCGCGCGGAGGAGGGGGCCGCGCGGTGCCCTGCCGACAGAGCCGAGGACGTGCCGGGGGGCGCGTTCGGGAATCCCGTGCCGGGGCTCCGATCCGGCCGGAGTCGCGAAGCCGCCACGGCCGCGAAATCATCCTTGGCGTCAAGTGGACGTTCCTGAGCGCTTCACCCTTGGGGCGTACGTCCGAGGCGGATGGCCCAGTGCCCCAGAACCGCTCGGAAACCCCCTGGTTCCCTCCGGATTCGCCTCCACCGCCTTGGAATCCGCTGTGATTCGGCCACGTTCCGCCCTTGAATGAACGCTTCCGCACCCACCCGGGCGTTGTCGGGCGACTGCGGAGAGTAGTTGTGGCACGCCGATGCACGCAGCATCACTTACGAAGGGTTATGGTGGAAACCCCCCCTCGGGCCGGTCCGTCTCCCCCCCACGGACCGGCCCGTTTTTTGTGCGCTCGTACGCGCCCGGCGTACGCCCCTGAGGTGCTGTCGCCGATGCCGTCGCCGTCCCGGCGTGGATGCGTGGCAGTTGCTGTCGGCGGTGCGTCGCCGGTGCTGTCGGTGGTGCCGGCGTCCCGCACGGCACGCCCCCGCCCCTGCCGCCCGGAGAGAAGAAGGCCTTGCACCCCAAGGGGGAGCGGCGCTTCAGCAGCGGTATGGTGTCGCGCTCGGGGGCCGTTATCTGCACGGAGAGGCTGACGAAAACGTGAACCTGCGGGACAACCTGCGCCGCTTGCTGGTCAGGGTCTATGCACGCAGGGTGGAAGGCCACCTTGACCACGACCAGGTGCCCAAGCACATCGGCGTCATCGTGGACGGCAACCGGCGCTGGGCGAAGGCGGCGGGCAGCACCGCGGCCCAGGGGCACCGGGCCGGGGCCGACAAGATCGAGGAGTTCCTCGGCTGGTGCTCCGAGACCGACGTCGAGGTCGTCACCCTCTGGCTGTTGTCCACGGACAACTTCGACCGCCCCGAGGAAGAACTCGGACCGCTGCTCGACATCATCGAGAACGTAGTGAGGTCGCTCGCCGCCGACGGCCGCTGGCGCGTGCACCACGTCGGCACGCCGGACATCCTGCCCTCCCGGATGCAGACCGTCCTGAAGGAGGCCGAGGAGTCCACCGCGCACGTCGACGGAATACTCGTGAACTGCGCCATCGGCTACGGAGGCCGCCAGGAGATCGCCGACGCCGTGCGCTCGATGATCCTCGACCACGCCGAGAAGGGCACCTCGATGGAGGAGCTCGCCGACAGAGTCGACATCGACATGATCGGCAAGCACCTCTACACCAGCGACCAGCCCGACCCCGACCTCGTGATCCGTACGAGCGGTGAGCAGCGGCTGTCCGGGTTCATGCTCTGGCAGACGGCCCACTCCGAGTACTACTTCTGTGAGGTCTTCTGGCCGGCCTTCCGCAAGGTCGACTTCCTGCGCGCCATGCGCGACTACGCGGCGCGACACAGGCGCTACGGAGGCTAGACGCTCCGCTGTGATCCGGTGTGCCGCCCGCGGGCCCGTCGTGGCTGACCGCGCAGTTCCCCGCGCCCCTTCGGGGCGCGGCCGAACCCTGCAGGGGGCGCCTTCAGGGACGTACGTCATCTGGTGTTAACGAACGCGCCGTCATCGGCTTTGGCATGGCATCGCGCGTTCGAGGGCATAAGCCTTGCAGGTCGACACCCGAACCACGGGTGTCGTATCTCAGCGGACGGCACGGGGCCGTCCGCCCGGGAGGCCCTTTGCACCAGCCCGACCGTGCGGTCAGTACGGACGAAGCGGAGAGGGCCGGTAGTCGGCCCGTGCATCGCGGCCGGACACCGGTCCAGCTCTCCTCCGTCGCTCCCCGACCTCATCCGAGGGGGTACGTCCTTCCGTGGTGACCAGCACAAAGCGCCGTATGCCAGACCGGCGCACCTATGTTCTCGACACCAGCGTCCTGCTGGCCGACCCGCACGCCATGAACCGCTTCGACGAGCATGAAGTAGTGCTTCCGATCGTCGTGGTCACGGAATTGGAGGCCAAGCGGCACCATCCCGAACTCGGCTACTTCGCCCGGCAGGCCCTGCGCCTGCTGGACGACTACCGAGTGAAGTACGGCCGTCTCGATGCCCCCATCCCCACCGGGGAACTGGGCGGGACCGTACGTGTCGAGCTCAATCACTCGGACCCCAGCGTGCTGCCCAGCGGCTATCGCCTGGGGGACAACGACTCCCGCATCCTCGCGGTCGCCCGCAATCTGCAGGCCGAGGGGTTCGACGTCACAGTCGTGTCGAAGGACCTGCCGCTCAGGATCAAGGCCTCCTCGGTCGGGCTTCTCGCCGAGGAGTACCGCGCGGAGCTCGCCATCACGGGCTCCTCCGGCTGGACCGGAATGTCCGAACTGACGCTCTCCGGAGAGCAGGTGGACCTCCTCTTCGACCAGGAGACCCTGTACGTCCCGGAGGCGTCCGACTTCCCGGTCCATACGGGCCTGATGATCCAGTCCGAGCGCGGCAAGGCCCTGGGACGCGTGACGTCCGAGGGCAACGTCCGGCTCGTACGGGGTGATCGGGAGGCCTTCGGCATCAAGGGCCGCAGCGCCGAGCAGCGCATCGCGCTGGATCTGCTGCTCGACCCGGACGTCGGGATCGTCTCGATGGGCGGCCGGGCCGGCACCGGAAAGTCGGCGCTCGCCCTGTGCGCGGGCCTGGAGGCCGTGCTGGAGCGGCGCCAGCATCAGAAGGTGATGGTCTTCCGTCCGCTCTACGCGGTCGGCGGGCAGGAGCTCGGCTATCTGCCCGGCTCCGAGTCCGAGAAGATGGGCCCCTGGGCGCAGGCGGTCTTCGACACGCTCTCCGCGGTCACCAGCCGCGAAGTCATCGAAGAGGTCACCGCACGCGGCATGCTGGAGGTCCTGCCGCTCACGCACATCCGCGGGCGCTCCCTCCACGACGCGTTCGTGATCGTGGACGAGGCCCAATCCCTGGAACGGAACGTTCTGTTGACCGTTCTGTCCCGAATCGGCGCGAATTCACGGGTGATCCTGACCCATGACGTGGCCCAGCGGGACAACCTCAGGGTCGGCCGGTACGACGGAGTCGTGGCCGTCGTGGAGAAGCTGAAGGGCCATCCGCTCTTCGCGCACGTCACACTCACCAGGTCCGAGCGCTCCCAGATTGCGGCACTTGTGACCGAAATGCTGGAGGACGGGCACATCTGATCCCACCTGCCACCACCTGTGGCATCTGTCCAACGGGTGGTGGCTACACGGTAATTGACGCCGTCCGGCAAAGGCTGAAGAGCCTAGCCGGGCGGCGTCTTGGCGTGTGCTCGTTTCCGGAAAACTCCTGGGGCAAACAAGGTGTGAGCTTTCACACCCGGCACAGAATTGCCCTCCGGCGTCGGGGTGCGGCAGAGTCTCACTCCTGTCAGGCCCCGCATACGACACACCTGTGCCCCCAGCGGTACGGCACCACAGAAGTATCAGAACTCCATAAAGCCGTCGTATGCCGCCCGAGCACCACGCGGCGCTCCCGTCATGGGAGTTGCCCATCGGGCCCGTGCCTCCCGTGACCCCGCAGTTGGGAGGCCAGCGCCAAGGGCACGATTGCGTCCGCGAGGGTCACCTGTAGCGGGCGATGCTGGAAGGAAACCGTGTGAGCCGGATTTCGGTCCGGGGATTCGCAGTGGCCTCGGCCACCGCGGTCACCGCTGTCGGCGCTGTCACCGGTGTTGCCTCGGGCAGCACCGCGTCCTCGAGCGACGACGCGGAGGCAACGGCAGCAGGCGCGACGCTTCTCGCGGACATACCCGCGGGTGCGCAGGCGCAGGTGCAGACCGCATCCCTGACTCAGCAGGCCGACTCGCAGGCCATCGCGGCCGACGCGACCGCCAAGAAGGACGCCGAGGAGTCTGCGCGCAAGCAGGCCGCCAAGGACGCCGTCGCCAAGCAGAAGGCCGCGGAGAAGGCCGAGCAGGAGGCGAAGGAGCGGAAGGACGCCCTGAAGGCTGCCAGCCGTTCCGCCACGCGTGACGCTTCCAGCTTCCCGACGCAGTCCTCGTACAGCGTCGCGGAGATCCAGGCGATGGCACGCCAGATCGTCCCCGCGGACCAGTTCCAGTGCTTCAGCACCATCGTGGACCACGAGTCCAGCTGGAACTACCGGGCGGACAACCCCACCTCGGACGCCTACGGTCTGATGCAGGCGCTGCCCGGCTCCAAGATGTCCTCCGCCGGCGCGGACTGGGCGACCAACCCGGCCACCCAGATCAAGTGGGGCCTCGGCTACATGAACGACCGCTACGGCAGCCCG